>JAKLLB010000050.1 GCA_023150345.1 Aquabacterium sp. | reverse complement strand
CCGCCCCAGCCGTTGTTGACCGTCTTGCCCAGAGTGACCGCCACCGGGCGGTAGGGCAGGGTGTGGCCGTCGATATCGATGGTCTGTCCCACGCAGGCGTGCTCGATGTATTCGAGGGCAACGCCGCGGATGGTGGCCGCGGGCACGTCGCACACGCCCTGTGCCCACTCGGGCGAATACTGGCGCATGTGCTCGACCAGGCGGTCGAACGCGGTGCGGCCTTCGAGCAGGCCCTCGGCCAGCACTTCGTCGTCGGGGCCGACCTCGATGGCCTCGACCTGCGCCGTGCCCTCGAGCCGCTCGCGGATGCCGAGGGTGTCATGTGCCACCGCGCGGCCGGTGGTCTCGTCAAACACCAGCGGCTTGCGCGTGGTGCGGTCACGAAGGAAGTAGCCGTTGGGGCCCACCAGGTAGCTCGAGGCGGTTCGTTCGCGCAGGAACGGCAGGTCCAGGCGCTCGCGCGGCACTTCGTGCAGCATCACGTGGATGAGCGCGAACATCATTGCCGGGTCGGTCTTGGGCTTGATCGGCACCCACTGTGCCGACGCCGCGCCTGTGACCGACAGGTGGGGCTCGACCTGCACACGCTTGAGCCCGCGCACGCGCGCATTGGCATGGCGCCAGACGCCCACCACACCGCCTGAGGCCTCGATGTTGGAGCCGAAGGAGATGAGGTAGCGCGTGGTGGGCGTGTCTGCGGCGACGATGAAGGCGCGGTGCCAGAACTCGCCGTACAGATGCTCGGAGTGGTCGCACTTCACGCCCTGGCCAGAGCCGAAGCCCATGTCCACCGGGCCCCAGGCCGACAGGAGCGCAGGGAAGGTGCCCATGTAGTACTGCGGCGTGCCGCCGCCGCCGAAGCTGGCGGCAAGCTTGGGATAGCCCGATGCGTCGAGCAGGCCCTCTGCACGCACGCGGTTGAGCTTGTCTGCGATGAGATCGAAGGCCTCGTCCCAGGTGATGGGCACGAATCCGGGATCTTCGTTGCGGCCCTTCTTCGGGTTGGTGCGCTTCATCGGCGTCAACACCCGGTTGGGGTTGTAGGTCTTCTGCACCAGACCGAAGGCCTTGACGCAGACCTTGCCGCCGCCGGGGTGGACCTGCGCCGCGCAGAAATTGGGCTCCACCTCGGTGGCCACGCCGTCCTGCACCTTCACGGTGAGCAGGTCGGGGCCTGCCACGCACTGGTAGCAGTAGGTGGGAACACGCCGGACTTCACTGGCCATGGCTGCTGCGCCGAGCTGAGGGGCGAACAGGCTCAGGCCAGGCCGGCCTTCTGGGCCTTGGCGGCCAGGCGCTGGGCCGTCTTGGTCACGTCGACCACGAAGCGCGTGTGGCGGGCGCGGCAGATCGGCTCGACGCTGTCGCGGCCTTCGACCTCGAACGTGACCAGCCGGCCGTTGACCTCGACGATCTTGGCGCTGAGCTCGACGGCCATGTTCATCAGCGTGGCGCCGGTGTGGTCGATCTCGACGCGGGTGCCCACCGAGTCCTCGCCGGCATCCAGGTGCTCGAGCAGCAGGTTGCGGCAGGTGACCTCGATGTCGCGCACCAGCATGGGCGTGGCGTAGACGCGGGCAGCTTCGCCCATGAAGTCGATGGTGCGCTCGCGGTCCACGGTGATCTTGGCGGTGGTGGCCACGCCGGCGGCCAGGGTGGGCTTCATGGGCATTTCTCCAGGATGGGCGGGCCGGGTCGGACCGCATTGCCAGAACGTTGGCCGAACAATCGGCGCAAGGGGATGTCGGCTATTCTTGCAATGGAATGCGTATTTGCTTTAAGGTGGATCAAGAATCACAGGTCGCAGCGTCAGGGGTGGGCCCGCATTGCGGGTAAACCCCGGCCGCGACGCACCGGGAAATCGCCAACGGGACCATCGAGCTTGACCCATGTCGCCCCACCAAAGCCGCCGCGTGGACATCATCGGGGTCGCTTGCGCTAATCTTGCCAGCCGTTGCGCATTTCGACTCTGCCGCCATCCCGCCACATGCCCACCAGCTCCGGTCCAGCCAGCCCACGCGCGCGCCGCGCCCCCAGCGCCCGCCCCTCGACCAAGTCGAGCGCGCGGTCACCCAACGCCATCGAACCCGCCGTCGTGGTGCGGCCGGTCCGCAACGAGGACATCGAGGCGGTCATCGGCATCGACACCCTGGTCACCGGCCACGAAAAGCGTGCCTATTGGCGCAGCGTGTTTCGCCGCTACGGCACGGGCCTGGAGTCGGCGTCGCAGTTCCTGGTGGCCGACCATGGGGGCGAGGTGCTGGGCTTCGTGATCGGCGAGGTGCGCGATTGGGAGTTCGGCTCGCCGCCGTGCGGCTGGGTCTTCGTCATCAACGTCACGCCCAAGGTGCGGCAGACCGGCGTCGGCGCGCAGTTGCTCGAGGCCGTGTGTGCCGGTTTCCGGCGCGAGGGCGTGCGGACGGTGCGCACGATCCTCGCGCGCGAGAACACCCTGATCCTGTCGTTCTTCCGCAGCCAGGGCATGACCACCGGGCCGTTCATTCCGCTGGAGATGTCGCTTGAGTCGTGATCCACGATCGCGCGCCTGCCTGGGAGGGTGCGCATGAAGCTGCAGCAGAACACACGGCTGGCGCTGTACAGCCTGCTGGAGTTCGCGGCCGATCCCACGCGCCACATCGCGGCCTCCGAGATCGCCCAGAAGTACGGCGTGTCGCCCCACCACTTGGCCAAGGTGCTGGCTGAACTGGCGCGCGCGGGGGTGGTGCAGTCGGTGCGCGGTGTCGGCGGCGGCTACCGCTTCGCCGGCAATGCACGCCGGCTCACGATGATGGACATCGTCGCCCGGTTCGAGGAGACCTCGCCGCCGGAGACCGAGCCGACGCCGGGCGCACGCGCGATTGCCCGCGTGCTGGGCGAGATCGACGAGATCGCCAAGGCCACGTTCAGCTCGATCACATTGGCAACGCTGCTGCGCAGCATGCAGCGTGAGCCCAATGGTGAAGCAAACGACTCTGCAACGGCCGCCGGCGCCGCCCCTGCCGGTCGCGGTTTGCGCGGGTAGCCCGGCCACGCGGCCGGGCACCCGAAGTGCTGGGATGAGCGCATCGTGGCTTCCAACTTCCGGCAGCTCGACCTGAACCTGCTGCGCGTGCTGTGCGCCGTGTACCGCACCGGCTCGGTCACCGAAGCCGGGCGGCAGCTTGCGCTGTCGCAGCCGGCCACCAGCAACGCGCTGGCGCGGCTGCGCAGCCACTTCGGCGACGAGCTCTTCGTGCGTTCGCCACGCGGCCTGCACCCCACCCGGCTGGCCCAGCGCATCGCGCCGGAACTGATCGCCCAGTTGCGCGCGCTGGAAGCCACGGTGACGACCAGCGACACCTTCGAGGCGCCCTCCAGCCATGAGCACTGGCGGCTGTCGATGTCCGACCTGGGCGAGATGATGTTCCTGCCGGCGCTGGCGCGTGCGCTGCGCGAGCACGCGCCCCATTGCCGGTTGTCCAACCTGCCTGTGCCCGCACCCCAGGTGGGCGCGGCCCTGGTGGCGCATGAGATCGATCTCGCGATCGGCATCCTGCAGCCCGGGCCGCGCGGTATCGACCATGAGCTGTTGTTCGAGGAGCCCTTCGTGGCGCTGAGCGGGGCCCACTGGACTCCCCCCGCCGGCGCCTGTGGGGCGACCCTGACCGTGGCGCAACTGGCCTGCTCGCCGCTGGCATTGGCCTCGCCCGTGGCCACCTTCCACGACGGCATCGACCGACTGCTCGATCGCCTGGGTCTGGACGGTGCCGCGGTGCTGCGGGTGCGCCACTACGCCGCGCTGCCGGACATCGTCAGCAGCTCCGATCTGCTGGCGGTGGTGCCTCAGGCGTTCGCACGATCGCTGGGCACGCGTTGGGCCCTGCGCGTCTGGGCGCTGCCCGATGCGGGGCCGCACTACGCGGTGCGCATGATGTGGCACGCATCGGCCACCGGCGACCCGGCCCACTCGTGGCTGCGTGCGCGGGTGCGCGAGCTCTTCAGCCGAACGGTCGCCGCCAGCGACTGAGCCGTCGCGGCCCGCCGCCGATGGGCCTTGCCCGTGCCGTCCCAAAGCCCGACAGGCTCCTAGAATTCCCGGATGGCTTACGTCCACCTGCGCACCCACACCGAGTACTCCGTCGTCGATGGCACCCTGCGCGTGGACGATGCGGTCGCGGCCGCGCGCGCCGATGGACAGGGTGCGCTGGCGATCACCGATTTGTCGAACCTATTCGGCGCGGTGAAGTTCTACAAGGCCTGCCGTGGGCGCGGAGTCAAGCCCATCGTCGGTGCCGACATCTACCTCGAGCCCGATCCCGAGCTCGGCGCCGGCGACCGCCAGGCCAGCCGGCTGCTGCTGCTGGCCCAGGACCGCCAGGGCTACCTGAACCTGTGCGAGCTGCTGTCGCGCGGCTGGGTGCGCAACACGCGCCGCGCGCAGGCGTGGATCACCTGGGAATGGCTGGCCGAACTCGGCGGCGGGCTCATCGCGTTGTCGGGTGCCGATCTGGGCGCGGTGGGGCAGGCGCTGCTGGCCGGCGACGCGGCTCGGGCCCGGCAGGTTGCGCAGCGTCTGGCCGCTTTGTTTCCGTCGCGCTTCTATATCGAACTGCAGCGCGCCGGCTTGCCCGGGCAAGAGGCGCACGTGCGCCTGGCGGTGCCACTGGCGGCCGAACTCAGGCTGCCGGTCGTGGCCACCCATCCGGTGCAGTTCGCCCAGCCCGACGACTACGACGCCCACGAGGCGCGGGTGTGCATCGCCGAAGGCGAGACGCTGGCCAACCCCCGACGCATCAAGCGCTTCGGACGCGAGCAGTACTTCAAGTCGCAGGCACAGATGCAGGCACTGTTCGCCGACCTGCCGGTGGCCGTCGCCAACACACAGCGCATTGCGCAACGCTGCAACCTCACCCTGGCGATGGGGCGCAACTACCTGCCGGACTTCCCCACGCCCGCGCAGCCCGACGGCACGCCCATGCCGATGGACGCCTACTTCCGCCAGGCCAGTCATGCCGGGCTGCGCGAGCGGCTGAGGGCGTTGTTCCCCGATCAGGCCCAACGGGACGCGCAGCGTGATCGTTACGTCGAGCGGCTCGACTTCGAGATCGACACGATCTTGAAGATGGGCTTTCCCGGCTACTTCCTCATCGTGGCCGACTTCATCACCTGGGCCAAGACCCACGGCTGCCCGGTCGGGCCGGGCCGCGGTTCGGGCGCAGGGTCGCTGGTGGCTTATGCACTGAAGATCACCGACCTCGATCCGCTGCAGTACAACCTGCTGTTCGAGCGCTTCCTCAACCCCGAGCGCGTGTCGATGCCCGACTTCGACATCGACTTCTGCCAGGGCAACCGCGATCGGGTGATCGAGTACGTGAAGGACAAGTACGGCCGCGAGGCGGTGAGCCAGATCGCCACCTTCGGCACCATGGCGGCCAAGGCAGCGCTGCGCGACGTGGGCCGCGTGCTGGGCATGGGCTATGGCCATGTGGACAGCATCGCCAAGCTGATTCCGGCGCCGCCGGGCAAGACGGTCACGCTGGCCAAGGTGCCCGACAACCCCGACAGCGGCATCATCTATGCGCGCAAAGAAGCGCCCGAACTCGAGCAGCGCGAGGCCGCAGAGGAGGAGGTGGCCGAGCTGCTGGCGCTGGCCACGCGGGTCGAAGGCATCGTTCGCAACATCGGCATGCATGCCGGGGGCGTGCTGATCGCCCCGGGCAAGATCACCGACTTCTGCCCGCTCTACCAGCAGCCCGGCAGCGACTCCGCGGTCAGCCAGTACGACAAGGACGACGTCGAGGCGATCGGCCTGGTGAAGTTCGACTTCCTGGGCCTGGCGACGCTGACCATACTCGAGTTGGCCAAGGACTACATCGTCGCGCGCCATCCCGAGCGGCGCGACTTCAGTTTCGACGACATCCCGCTGGACGACCCGCGCGTCTACAAGCTCTTCTCCGAGGGCCTGACCGAGAGCGTGTTCCAGTTCGAATCGCGAGGGATGCAGGGCATGCTGCGCGATGCGCGGCCCAGCCGGCTCGAGGACCTCATCGCGCTCAATGCGCTGTACCGGCCCGGGCCGATGGACCTGATCCCGAGCTTCGTGAGCCGCAAGCACGGCAAGGAGGCGGTGGTCTATCCGCACCCGTTGCTCGAAGGCGTGCTCGCCGAGACCTACGGCATCATGGTCTACCAGGAACAGGTGATGCAGGCCGCACAGGTGCTGGGCGGCTACTCGCTCGGCGGCGCCGACCTGCTGCGCCGTGCGATGGGCAAGAAGAAGCCCGAGGAGATGGCCAAGCATCGCGAGATCTTCCGCGCCGGTGCACAGGCCAAGGGCATCGCCGTGCAGACGGCCGACGAAGTGTTCGACCTGATGGAGAAGTTCGCCGGCTACGGCTTCAACAAGTCGCATGCCGCCGCCTACTCGCTGCTGGCCTACCAGACGGCGTGGCTCAAGGTGCATCACACGGCGGAGTTCTACGCCGCGAACATGACCATCGAGATGGACGACACCGACAAGCTCAGGGTGTTGCTCGCCGATGCCAAGCTGTTCGACATCGCCTTCGAGCCGCCCGACGTCAACCGCGGCGTCTATCGCTTCGAGCCGGTGGATGCGCCGCGCGGTGCACCCACCGGCGGTGTGCGCGGCTGGGTGCGGTATGGCCTGGGGGCGGTCAAGGGCACCGGGCAGGGCGCGATCGAGGCCATCGTCGAAGCCCGCGATGGCGGCGCCGGTGTCGGCGGAGCCGGGCCGTTCCACAGCTTTTTCGACTTCTGCGCGCGGGTGGACCGCAAGCGGGTGAACAAGCGGGTGGTCGAGGCGCTGATCAAAGCGGGCGCCTTCGACTCCATCAGCACCGACCGCGCACGGCTGCTCGCCAGTGTCGCGCTGGCCTTCGATTGGGCCGATACGCAGGTGGCCAACGCCAGTCAGGGGGGGCTGTTCGACGACTTTGGTGGCGACACGCATGGGTCGTCCACGCAGGAACCGGCGCTGGCCGCCGCCGAAGGCTGGACCATACGCGAGCGCCTCACCCACGAGAAGGCGGCCATCGGCTTCCACCTGTCGGGGCACCTGTTCGAGCAGCACGAGGGCGAGGTGCGGCGGTTCTGCCGGCGTCGCATTGCGGACTTGGTCGACAGCCGCGAGCCGCAGTTGCTGGCCGGCATCGTGTCCGACCTGCGGCTGGTCAACGGACAACGCGGCCGGGTGGCCATCTTCCGGTTGGACGACCGCAGCGAGTTCATAGAGGCCGTCGCCAACGAGGAGCTCATCGAGGCCCACCGGGACCTGCTCAAGGACGATGAGCTCGTCATCGTGCAGGGCAAGGTCCAACCCGACAAGTTCTCGGGGGGGCTGCGACTGAACGTGTTGCAGCTGTGGGACTTGCCCGCTGCGCGTGCACGCTATGGCCGCCACTTGCAGGTGGCGCTGGGCGGCGCGCCGCAGTTGTGCGAACTGGTGCGCACATGGCCAGCACGTCGCGAGGCGACCGAGCACGGCGAGCGGCTGCTCGGGCTGTCCGTTCGGGTGCAGGTTCGCCGCCCGGGTGCCAGTGCGGAGATCGACCTCGGCGACGACGCCCGCTTCTGGCCCTGCGACGAGGCACTGGCGCGCTGGCGTTCGCTGGCCAGCGAGGGGCAGGCCACCGTGGTCTACGAGGCAGGCTGAGCGCCACGTCGCTCGGCAGTGCGTCCTTCGCCCGGGGGCTTTCCCGGTGCCGTTATCGCGCGCAGGGGGTCGAGAATGGCCCAATGTACGAAACGCCGATCACCGGGTTGGTGCTCACCGGCGGCGGGGCGCGCGCGGCCTATCAAGTGGGCGTTTTGGGCGCGATTGCCCGCCTGCGTCGCGATTCCGGCACCGACCTGCAGCGCAACCCGTTCGCGGTGATGTGCGGCACGTCGGCCGGTGCGATCAACGCTTCCGCGCTGGCCTGCCAGGCGGACCGGTTCGATGCCGCGGTGGAGATCCTCACCCGCGTGTGGCGCGACTTCCATGCCGAGCAGGTGTACCGCGCCGATTCGCTGGGTGTGATCCGCAGCGGTGCGCAATGGCTGACCATGTTGTCCATCGGCTGGGTGCTGGCCCGCTGGCGCCGGGCGCGGCCGCGCTCGCTGCTCGACAACAGTCCGCTGTCGGACTTGCTGGCCCGCACGGTGTTCTTCGAGCGCCTGCCGGCACTGCTGAAGGCACGGCACCTGCAGGCCCTCGCGATCACGGCGTCCAGCTACAGCAGCGGCGAGCACGTCACGTTCTACCAGAGCGCCGCACCCATCGAGCCGTGGACGCGCACGCAGCGCTTTGCCGTGCCGTCCCCCCTGACGCGCACGCACCTGCTCGCGTCGTCGGCGATTCCGTTCGTGTTCCCGGCTGCTGAGCTCGACCGCGCGGGCCGTCTCGAGTGGTTCGGCGATGGATCCATGCGCCAGACGGCGCCCATTTCACCGGCCATCCACCTGGGCGCGCAGCGGCTGCTGATCATCGGCGCCGGGCGCATGCACGAGCCGCCTGGGCGGCAGGTGCCCAACATGGGCTACCCATCGCTGGCGCAGGTGGCCGGCCACGCGCTGCAAGGCATCTTCCTCGACGCGCTGGCGGTGGATGTCGAGCGCATGGAGCGCATCAACCGCACGCTGGCGCTGCTGCCCGACGATGCCCGGCGCGATACGCCTTTGCGGCCGATCCAGGCGCTGGTGATCGCACCGACGCAGCGGCTGGACGACATCGCCGCACGCCACCAGGCCTCCATGCCCGCGCCGGTGCGTGCCATGCTGCGGGGCATGGGCGTCACCGGCCAGGGCCAGGATGCCCGTGGCGCGGCGCTGGCCAGCTATCTGCTGTTCGAGTCGACCTACACGCGTGAACTGATGGAGCTTGGCGCCAGCGATGTCGCTGCGCGCCGGCAGGAAGTGCTCGACTTCTTCGGATGGCGCCCAAAGCAAGCGGCCACCACCGCGTCGGCCCGTCAATCCGTGGTGGCCGCGGGCGACCCGTAGACCAGCCCCTGCACCCGCAGCCCTGCGCGCGAAAGGCGGGCTGCCCGGCGCGGTCCCAACCCCGGCACGCGGGCGATGAAGTCGGCCCAGTCCTCGAACGGCCGGCGTTCGCGCTCACGCAACATGGCATCGGCGAGGTCGACCCCGATCCCCGGCAATCGCTCCAGATCGGCGCGTCGGGCGTGGTTGGCCTCAACCGCTGCCCCAGGCGCAGCGCTCTCCCCGGTCTGCGCCGATGCGGGTGCCACCATCGCCAGCGCGATGCGGGCGATCGATCGGCGTCGAGCGCGAACCGGTGCGTTGCGCCGCGGGTCAACCATGTGGGTCCTGACCACCGTCGGACCCGCGCGCGGCAGGGGCACCACCGCCTTGGCGCCATTGCGACCAGCCCAGTCGAGCCCGCAGGCGCCAGGTGCGCCGGTCGCGCATGCCCAGGCGCCTGCGCGCATCGACGATCAGCCGCGCGGTGGCCAGGTCACCGCGATCGATCAGGCGCGCGCACAGGTCGTGACCGTCCAGTCCCTGCATCAGCGCGTCCGGCAGCTGGCGCAACTGGGCATCCAGCTCGGCGGCGGACAGGACGCGGTCGAAGTTGAACATCCCGTGAAAGCCGAAGGTGGGCCCTGCGGGCACAGTGCGCTCGTAGGCGAACCGCTCGGCCAGTGTGCGGGGCGCGAAGCGGATGCCGTGGCGCTGTTGCAAGGTGGCGCGGTGCTCGCGGCAGATGCACAGGTCTTCCGGGTGGTGCGCGGCGAGCGATGGGTCTTGCAACGCCTGCAGCAGCTGAATCGAGCGCAACGAGAAACCGCCGTTGCCAACGCCGGCATCGCCGGCCACATCGTGCCAGGGCGCCCCGATGTAGTCGTAGGCGAGGAACTGGGGATCCCACGCGCGGGAATCGACAACATAGCCGTCCCACTGCACGACGAGCACGTGGGTGGCCCCTGGCGCCAGGCGTTGCACGGGTTCGAGCAGCCCGCGCAGCATGAACGCCGAGTACGTCGGCACGGAGTTGACGGCGGCTGGCTGCCGCGTGATGCCGTCGGGCAGGACACCCTGCCAGCCCGGATCGGTGAACAGCACGGCTGCGGCCGGCTGCACGCGGCGCAAGCAACGTTGCAGCGCGAGCAGCGCCAGTTGTGGCAGGCGCGTGTCGACACAGGCGACGACGACCCCGGGCAGCGGCAGAGCAGCGCCTGCGGATCCGTTCACGTCGAGCTCGCGTTCAGCAGTTCGAGGTAGAGCGCGACGTGCTGCGCGGCACAGCGCTGCCAGCTGAACCGGCGGGCGTGGGCTTGCAGCGCCGCGGCACGGCCTTCTCGTTGGTGCGCGGCGAGCCCGTGCTGCACCACCTCGCGCATGTGCGTGCCGTCGAAGGTGTCGAAGTACCAGGCCACATCGCCACCAACCTCGGGCAGCGAGGTCAGTCGCGACAGGAACACCGGCTTGCCGAAGTGCATGGCCTCGATCGGCGGCAGTCCGAAGCCCTCGGCCAGCGAAGGGAACAGGAAGCCGCGGCAGTGTGCATACAGCCATGCCTTTTCTTGCTCGGTGACGTCCAGGCGCACGCGCACGTTGTGCAAGCGCCGCTCCTCGATCATCTGCTGCACCCAATGGGTGTAGGGGCTGGCCGCACCAGCCAGTACCAGTCGTTGCTCGGGCCAGGTCGCCGCCAGTTCGAGCAATGCCGCGATGTTCTTGGTGGGCGCCATCCGGCTCACGTGCAGCAGGTAGGGGGCGTCGTCTAGACCGGGCACCGGCGTGGGTGTGATGCCGGTGAGGTCGGTCGCGCCATTGTGGATGACGCGAGCCGGCTGCCGCGGGGCCACATGCCGCGCGATGTCGTCGGCCACGTGCTGGGTGATGGCGATACAGGCGCTGGCACGCTCCAGGCGCTGCTGCATGCGCTTCAGGTAGGCTGCCTGGCGGGAACTCTGCTTGGTGTGCAGGAAGTTCAAGTCGTGTACGGTCTCGACCACGCGCACTGTGCCCATCGGCGGGCGGAGCCGGTTGTGCTGATGCAGCGTGTGCCACAACGCGAATCGCATGGGCCGGTGATGGATGAAGCGCTGCAGCGTATGGGTGTCCAGGTATCCCACGTCCGACCCGAACTCGCCATGCAGGCGCTCCGGCAGGTGGAATACCAGTGCCAGGCCATGTTGCTCCAGCAACTCGTGCGCGCGCGCCGCCAGAGCGCGGCCGAGCTGGCGCGAAAACTCGCCCAGGCCGTCATGCCAGTGGTGCAGGCGGCCGAGCCCCAGCCCCAGGTAGCGCAATCGCCCCAGCGTCGACGTCATGACCGTGCGTCGTCCGGTTGCAGCAAGGCGTCGGCATGCTGCATCACTTCGGTGGTGGTGGGCCAACGCGGCCAGTGGCGGACGACATGGACGCCGGGACCCCAGGGTGCCCACTGCTCGGGCTTGGTGGGGCCCAGCACGCTGAGCACCCGTGTGCCGACCGCAGCGGCCAGATGGGCCGGCCCGGTGTCATTGGAGATCACCAGCGCCGAGCGGCGCAGCAAGCCACCGTAGGCGCCCAGGTCGATGCCGGGCATGCAGATCACACCTGGGTAGTGCTCGGCGATCAGGGCATCCTCGCCGGGGCCCGGGCAGGCCACGATGTCGCGGCCGAGGGCCTGCAGTTCGCGCGCGCAGGCCGGGAAGTCGGGCCAGGTCTTGTCCTGGTCCTCGAACAGGCCGCCGGCGAACGGGCAGATCACGATGAAGCCCGGACGCACGCCGTGCCGCGCCAGAGCCTCGTCGGCGCGCACCTGGTCCTCGGCCAGCGTCTGCAGGGCTATGGACGGCGGCGGCGCCCGGTCCAGGCGCAAGAAGGAACAGGCCAGTTCCCAGTAACTCACCAGGGCGTGACCGCCGTGGGTGATGGGCACGCTGCGCCGCAGCAATGGGCCGCGTGCCTCGGTGGCGTAACCCACGGCCTTCAGGCCAGCCAGGCGCATCTCCAGCGCGCCCGAGAACGAGGTGGGCAGCACCATCGCGTTCTCCCGGCGATCGAAGTCGGCATCGGTTGACCGTGCCATCTGGCGCAATGCGCGCAACTGCAGCACGCGATCGCGCAGCTTGGCCGGCCGGGCGTGGACGTCCCAACCCTGTCCGGCGAGCAAGGGGCGCGCCCAGCGCGCGCCCACCAGGTGCAACTGATAGCCGTGGGACTGCAGCAACTGCAGCGCCGGCACGCCGAGCACGACATCGCCCACCCAGTTGCGCAGGCGGACGATCAGCGGGCGGGGTGTCATGCGGAGTTTGAGGCGGCGGTGGGCGGCCCGTAGGTGGACACGGTGGCCAGCACCGATAATCCGGGCTCGTCATTCTGCCACCCCACCATGACCGATTCCCTGCCCAACGCGGCCGATGTCACCGCCTTGCACGACCGGCTGCTGGCCACTGCGGGCTGGCCCACCGTCGAGCCCGCCGCCCCTGACGACGGGCTGTGGCTGTGGATCCAGACCAACCATGCGTTCAACTGTCGGCTGTGGGCCGAGGAGGATCTGGCGCGTCGCACACAGGTGAGCGACGCCGAGATCGCGGCCAACAAGCGGGCCATCGACCGTTACAACCAGGCCCGCAACGACGCCACCGAGCGCGTCGACGAGATCCTGCTCGTGGCCCTGGGCCTGGTCGATGCGCTGTCGGCTCGCACCGATGCCCCCGTGTCCACCGTTGGGCCGGGCGCGCGGTTGAACAGCGAAACCGCCGGCAGCATGATCGACCGGCTGTCGATCATGGCGCTGAAGGTGCACGCCATGCGCGCCCAGACGCTGCGCACCGATGTCGATGCCGACCATGTTGCCGCCAGCCTGGTCAAGCTCGGGCGGTTGCAGCAGCAGCGCATCGACCTGGCTGCGTGCCTGGATGCGCTGCTTGCCGATGCCCTGGCGGGCCGCGCGTACTTCAAGGTATATCGACAGTTCAAGATGTACAACGATCCGCGGTTCAATCCGGCGCTGGTGGCCGAGCGCGCCGGCAAGGCCGGCTGACGGCCGGCGCACCGTGCGCGTGCTCATCGTCAAGACCACGTCGATGGGCGACGTGGTCCATGCGCTGCCGGCCGTCACCGACCTGCATCGCCGCTGCCCCGATGCCGCCATCGACTGGTTGGTCGAGGCGCCGTTCGCCGCCATTCCCGCGCTGTACCCGGCGGTGCAGCAGGTGCTGCCGCTGGCCTGGCGCAAGTGGCGCCGCAACTTGTGGCGCGCCGAGACACGACAGGCGATCGCCAGTCTGCGCCAGCGCCTGCGCTCGCAACGCTACGACCTGGTGATCGACCTGCAGGGGTTGGTCAAGAGCATGCTGTGGGGGCTGCAGGCGCGTGGGCCGCTGGTGGGCTACGACCGCCACAGCATCCGCGAACCGCTGGCGGCACTGGGCTACCGGCGCACGGCTGCGGTGGCGCGCGAGCTCCACGCCGTCGAGCGTTGCCGGCGGCTGATGGCGGCACACCTGGGATATCCACCGCCCTCCGATGCCCCGGACTTCGGCATCGTGGCGCCGACCGGCCAGTGGCAGGCGCCGCAACCCTGCGCTGCCCTCATCCCCTGCGCCAGCCGGCCCGAAAAGCTCTGGCCCGAAGCCCACTGGATGGCGCTGGGCTGCCGCCTGCGCGACGCCGGTTTGACGCCCGTGCTGATCTGGGGCAGCGCCGAGGAGCACCAGCGCGCCCAGCGCATCGCTGCTGGCTGTGGTGGCGTGGTGCCCCCGTTCCTCAGCGTGGCCGATACGGCGGCGGTGCTCGGCCAGGCGCGCCAGATCGTCGGGCTCGACACCGGGTTCACCCACCTTGGTGCGGCCTTCGGTGCGCCGACCATCGGCATCTACTGCGACCACGAGCCTGGACTGGCCGGCGTCACCGGCCCGGGGCCGGTGGCGAGCTTCGGAGGCAAGCAGATCGTGCCGGCGCTCTCGGAGGTGGCGGCGCAACTCGATCGGCACCTGCACGGTTGAGGCACGGTCGTCGGTCAGCTCACCGGCCTCATCTGCCGCCGCAGTTCATCGTGCCGCGCTCGGTTGATCGGATAGAACGCGAGCAAGGGCACGGCCAACCCCAGGCAGATGGCGGGCAGCAGCCCGGTCATCAGTCCGATGCCCTGAAGTGCGGTGGCCGACTGCGCCGCCTGCGGCACGTACCCGTACAGTTCGAGCACCAGCGCCACCATGCCGGTGGCCAAGGTGCGCGCCAGCTTGTCGGCCAGCCCGAAGAGGCCGTAGTAGACCCCGGTGGTACGCATGCCGTCGCGGTGCTCACCCAGGTCGACGGTATCGGGCAGCATCGACCATGGTGCGATCCAGTGGGCCCCCATGCCCAACCCGACCAGGGCGACGGCTGCGTGCATGCCGACTCGCTGGCCCGGGTTCAGCAAATAGAGCGCGCACAGCCCGCCGGCTGCGAACAGGAGTCCGGCGATGTAGGTGGGCGCCTTTTCCCACCGGTCGATGGCGCGCTTCCACAGCGGCAGCGACAGCGCGACCATGACGAGCATCAGTCCCATGTAGCGCGGCAGGTCGGCCTTGTCGCCGGACAGCCGATAGACGACGAAGTACGCGAGCGAGCCTTGGACGGTCGTCAAGCCCAGTCGAACCAGCGCAGCGGCGGCGGTGATGGCAACGAACGGGCGGTTGTGCAGGGCCGCGCAAAGCTGCGGCCACAAGCGCGAGCTGGCCGCACCCGGCGCCGTGGCAGTGCCAGCCGGAGCAGCAGGTTCGGGCACGCGCCAGGAGACGAAACCGACACATGCGGCCACGGCCAGCCCCAGCGTGGCACCGACAACCATGTAACCTACAGTGGCCTCGGCGGGCACGCGCGCGAGCATCGGCATCAGCACGCTTGCGGCGATGTAGCCGATCAGGGCGCCAGCGGAGGCCCAGGTCATCAGCGTGGTGCGTGCGTCATAGCTGCGGGTGAGTTCCGCCGCCAAGGCGCAGTACGGCAGTTGCACCGCCGTCATCATCGTGTCGAAGATCGTGTATGTCAGCGCGATCCAGACAAATGCTGCCGTTGGCGACAGCCCGGGTGGAACCATCCAGACGGCGGCCGCAGATACACCCAGCGGAATCGCCCCGTAGGCCAGCCAGGCGCGCAGCCGACCCCCGCGCGATCGGGAGCGGTCAGCGAGCCAGCCTACGATCGGGTCGTTGATCGTGTCCCAGAGCTTGCCCAGAACCAGTGCAGCACCGGCGACCGCAGGCGGGACCCGCGCGACATCGGTGTAGAAGAACATGAGCAGCATGCCCATTGTGGCCGTCACCATCTGCAGGCCGACATTGCCCATGGCGTAGCTCAAACGGGTGCCCATGCCCAGCGGCATGTCATGCGGGGGCGGGGCGCGCATCAGGCGGTCGGCGCCGATGTGGCGGCGCGCTCGGACCTTCGCTGGGCACCCGCGGCACCCAGCATGGCGCGCACTTCGCGGCGAAGCACCTTGTTCAGGAAGCTGCGAGGTATGGCCGGGACGATCACCACCTCATCGGGCCAGAGGTGGGCAGGCAGGTGGCGCTGCAGGTGCTCGAGGATGCGTTCAGTCGACTCCCCGTGTCGCGACCGGGTCGCTGCGGCTGTCGAGGCGGATGCTGTACGTCGCAGGCTGACCGCGAGAACCGCTCGCGTGCCCTGCTGCACGAGGCAAGCTTCCTTGATGGCTGCGTGCTCATGCGCGACTTCCTCGACTTCGCGGGGATGGATCCACTGGTCACCGCGCCTGACGCGGTCGGCCTCCCGGCCGAGCACGTGCAAGCGGCCATCGGCATCAAAGTGGCCGTGGTCGCCGATGACGACCCAACCATCGCGCAGCGTGTCGGCCGTCTTCAGCGAGTCGTTCCAGTAGCCGTCGAAACACGAGGGGGAACGCACCGTGATCATGCCGTTGCGGCCCAGGGGCAGGGGCCGGAACGCCTCATCCCGAACCACGACTTCCACCCCTGGCGCAGGATGGCCGACCGAGCCCAGGACATTGCGGCCCAGTGGCGCACCCTGGGCATCGACGTGGTCTGCGGGCAACAGCCAGCTGATCGGCGGCAGCGCCTCGAGCGAGCCGTACCCTTGCTGGAAGATGGGCCCGATGCGGCGGATGGCCTCGGCGATCTTGGCTGCCGGCATCATCTCGGCGCCGTAGGCGATGAAGGTCAGCGACGACAGGTCGTGCTGCTCGAGGTTCTCCAGGTCCAGCAGGTCGATGATGGCCGACGGTGACAGGAACGCGCGGGTGACACGATGGCGCGAGACGAGCCTGACCAAGTGGCCGGCGTCGAAGTGTTCGGGCATGACCAGCGTCGCACCGGACAGCAGCGTGGGCAGCACCAAGCCCGAGCCTGGGCCGGTGATCGGCAGGCCCAGCATGTTGACATCGCGCCCACCGGGCGGACGACGGAAGTCGATGGCGCGCGCGACCATGCGCATGCTGTCCAGGTACTTTCGGTGTGTGTAGCCCACTGCCTTGGGCGCGCCTGTCGTGCCAGAGGTCATGTGCAGCGCGAAGACTTCGTCCTCATGCACGGGAGCGGCTCCCGAACGCGGCCGGCTCGTCGCCAGTGCCCGTTCGTAGTCGTCTCCCAGAGCCAGCATTCGCATGGTTGGCCATCGCATTCGCGCCTGCCGCAACAGCGACGCGCTGAGCGCCGGGTCGTGTACCAGGACCGCCGGTCGCACGCGGTCGATCAGTTCCAGCACGAACTCGGGTGGGAGGTGGCTGTGACACGGCGCGAAGACGTGGCCCGTCTCGAACGTTGCCAGTCGTACTTCATACAACTCACCCGTTTCCGGAAGCCAGGTGAACACGACGGCCCGATCCGGTAGTCCCTGGTCCTGCAGCCAGCCGCTCAAGCGCATGACGCGTTGGTGGAGCTGGTCGTAAGTCCAGGTGCCTCGGCGGTCGATCAGGGCCGTGTGCCGTCGGTGGACGCGCCAAGCGAATCGAGCGACCGCCCGAGTGGTTCGCAGCCTGTTGAGCAGCAGTCGCGCGGCAACGCCGGCAAGCGAGATACGGACCACGGACTCCCTCCAACCCTGCGTGTGGAAGGAACGCAGTCTGGCCAGTCGTTCACGCGAAAGGGGCGACCAGTTGTAACCGACGACCGAGGTCGACAGCTGCAGCGCGCCCGCTGCTGCTGCTACTGCTCTTCGATGCGCTGCGGCGGGAAGGTGTCCCAGCCCAGGCAGCCTGGGCACTGCCAGAAGTGTCGTTGGGCCTCGAAGCCACAGGCTGCGCAGCGGTAGCGCTGCAACGGACGCGCCGCGCGGCTCACCGCATCGCGCACGCTTTGACGAGCGGTCTCGGGCCAAGTGGCGCGTGGCGTGTCCAGGAGTTCCAGGGCAGCTGAAAGGCTGGGTTGGGTGTGCAGCAGGTCGAGCAGTCGGGGCGATGCGCCTGCGGGGGTGCCTTCGAGCACGGCGAGCGCGCGCAGCAGGTCGATGCCCGGCGCACGCTCGTAAAGCGTGGCCAGAGCCTGAGCTGCCGCAACGCCCTGTCCCTGCGCCAGAGCCCAGGCGGCGAACTCGTTGGCCACGCGAGCGAACGACTCCGGACTGCGCTGCCGCAGCACCGTCCAGGCCTCGAGTGCGGCCGCCGTGTCACCCTGGCGCGACAGACGCTGCGCACGCATCAGCAGCGCCCGGGCAGCATGAGGCGCGACCTCGAGAGCGCGGGCGAGCGCCTGGTCAGCGGCAGGCGCATCTGCCCGGTCGTCAGCCTCCTGGGCCAATTCACACTGGTAGTGCGCGATGCGTGTGGCGAACGATCCGGCGCCAGCCTTCTCGAGTGCGGCGGCCTCGTCGGCCGCCGCTTGCCAGTCGCGCGAGCGCTCGAACAGCGCCAGCAGCGCCAGGCGTGCGTCGGTGTCGAACGGCGTTCCCTGGAGCGCCCGGAACGCCTCCTCCGCTCGGTCGAACAGACCGGCCTTCATGAAGTCGTGCGCCAGGGCATGCTGCGCGCGCTGGCGATCGGCCGTCGGCAAGTCGGCGCGCTGGAGCAGGTGCTGGTGCACGCGCACGGCGCGCTCGAACTCACCTCGGCGGCGGAACAGGTTGCCCAGCGCGAAGTGCAACTCACTGGTGTCGGGGTCGGCCTGCACCGCCTCGATGAATGCGTCGATGGCCTTGTCCGGCTGCTCGTTGAGCAACAGGTTCAAGCCCTTGAAGTATGCGCGGGGCGCCTCGCGATCGGTGCGCTTCCACTGACGCAAGTCCAGTCGAGAGCCGATCCAGCCGAGTGCAAATGCCATCGGCAGCCCGATGAGCAGCCACTGGAGGTCGAAGTCCATGTCGTGTGATCAGAGCCTACAAGCCCTCGCGGGCCGGAGGTTCGACGCCGAATTCGGATGGGGCGACCGTTACCGGATCGCTCGCGGGGCGGGGCGCAACCGCAGGCGGCACCTCCGGTCGCTGTCGGGCGACACGGCGATGCTTCCACCATGCCGGCACCATGGCCAGCACGCCCAGTGCCGCACCAGCGGCGAAGGCGGCCAGCACGATGATCACCATGGGCGCGCGCCACTGCGTGCCGAAGAAGCCGTTGATGACGGCCGGCTGCTCGTTGTTCAACGCAAACGCAAACAACGTGAAGAAGATGAAAGCCCGCAGGCTCCAGACGAGAACGCGCATCGCCTCGTCATTCTAAGGAGCAATGGCCGCGGACCGGGAGGGTGGGGCGTTGCCTGTATTGCCGCGTGCCATGCCGGGTGACGGCCGCGATCAGGTCGCCGCTGAATCGTCCTCGACCGGCAGCCGCGCGTCCACGGCTTCGCGCAGTGCCTTGCCGGGCTTGAAGTGCGGCACCAGCTTCTCCGGGATCACGACCTTGTCGCCGCTGCGCGGATTGCGGCCCACACGTGGTGGACGCCGATTGATGGAAAAACTGCCGAAACCGCGGATCTCGATGCGGTGACCACGAGCCAGAGCATCACTCATCGCATCGAGCACGGTCTTCACCGCGAACTCGGTGTCGCGTTGGGTCAGCTGGCCAAAACGCTCAGCCAGCCTGGCCACCAGATCGGATCGGGTCATGGCACGCTCTCTCAGCAGTCCTCGGTCCAGCAACCCCCCGCAGGGGACAGGCCGCCACCGGCGGCCAGGGAAGCGATCTCACCCACACTCGGTCCAGCAACCCCCGGAGGGGACAGGCCACCACCGGCGGCCAGGGAAACGATCTCACCCCCACTCGGTCCAGCAACCCCCCGGAGGGGACAGGCCGCCACCGGCGGCCAGGGAAACGATCTCACCCCCACTCGGTCCAGCAACCCCCCGGAGGGGACAGGCCGCCACCGGCGGCCAGGGAAACGATCTCACCCACACACTCGGCCCAGCCATTCCCCGGAGGGGACAGGCCGCCACCGGCGGCCAGGGGAACGCGGTGGTGTTCGAAGGGCCAAACCGGATCCGGCTTCGCCGGGCCGGTTTGGTAGCCCCTCGGGGGCCGGCGCCAGGCGCCGGGGGCCCACACATCACTCGCGGTTGTCGAGCTTGGCGCGCAGCAGAGCGCCCAGGCTGGTGGTGCCGGCGTTCTCGCGCTCGTTGCTCTGCGACAGGCGCTGCATGGCTTCCTGCTGATCGGCTGCGTCCTTGGCCTTGATCGACAGCTGGATCGAGCGGGCCTTGCGGTCGACGTTGACGATCATCACCGTGACGTCGTCGCCTTCCTTGAGCACGTTGCGGGCGTCCTCGACGCGGTCGCGGCTGATCTCGCTGGCGCGCAGGTAGCCGGTGACATCGTCGGAGAGCTGGATCTCGGCGCCTCGCGGATCGACGGTCTTGACCTTGCCGCTGACCAGTGCACCGCGGTCGTTGACCGAGGTGTAGTTGGCAAACGGATCGCCGTCGAGCTGCTTGATGCCCAGCGAGATGCGCTCGCGCTCGACATCGATGCCCAGCACCACCGCATCGACTTCCTGGCCCTTCTTGTAGTTGCGCACCGCCTGCTCGCCCGGCTCGTGCCAGGACAGATCGGACAGGTGCACCAGGCCGTCGATGCCCTGGGCCAGGCCCACGAACACGCCGAAGTCGGTGATGCTCTTGATCGGACCCTTGACGCGGTCGCCGCGCTTGACGTTGGAGCTGAACTCCTCCCACGGGTTGGCCTTGCACTGCTTCATGCCCAGGCTGATGCGGCGCTTGTCCTCGTCGATCTCGAGCACCATGACTTCGACCTCGTCGCCCATCGACACCACCTTGATGGGGGCGACGTTCTTGTTGGTCCAGTCCATCTCGGAGACGTGCACCAGACCCTCGATGCCCGGCTCGATCTCGACAAACGCGCCGTAGTCGGCGATGTTCGTGACCTTGCCGAACAGGCGGGTGCCCGAGGGGTAGCGACGCGACACGCCGAGCCAGGGGTCGTCGCCCAGTTGCTTGATGCCCAGCGACACACGGTTCTTCTCGGCGTCGAACTTCAGCACCTTGGCGCTGAGCTCCTGGCCGACGGTGACCACCTCGCTGGGGTGGCGCACACGGCGCCAGGCCATGTCGGTGATGTGCAGCAGACCGTCGATGCCGCCCAGGTCGACGAACGCACCGTACTCGGTGATGTTCTTGACGACGCCGTGGACGATGGCGCCTTCTTGCAGCGTCTCGAGCAGCTTGGCGCGCTCTTCACCCATCGAGGCTTCGACCACCGCGCGGCGCGACAGCACCACGTTGTTGCGCTTGCGGTCGAGCTTGATGACCTTGAACTCCATGGTCTTGCCTTCGAACGGCGTCAGGTCCTTGACCGGGCGCGTGTCGATCAGCGAACCGGGCAGGAAGGCACGGATGCCGTTGACCAGCACGGTCAGGCCGCCCTTGACCTTGCCGGAGACGGTACCGGTGACGAAGTCGCCGGACTCCAGCGCGTTCTCCAGCGACAGCCACGAAGCCAGGCGCTTGGCCTTGTCGCGCGACAGGATGGTGTCGCCGTAGCCGTTTTCGATGGCGTCGATGGCCACCGAGACGAAGTCGCCGACCTGGACTTCGACTTCGCCCTGGTCGTTCTTGAATTCTTCGATCGGAACGTAGGCCTCGCTCTTGAGGCCGGCGTTCACTACCACGTAGTTGTAGTCGATGCGCACCACCTCGGCGGAGATGACCTCTCCGGCGCGCATGTCGCTCTTCTTGAGCGACTCCTCAAACAGGGCGGCGAACGAGTCGCCGCCCACGGTGGCAGTTTGGGTTTGGGACATGTGGGTTCCTTGGTGCCGGCGAAAACCAAGAGATTGAAAGCCGGCGGGTGGATGCAACGAGTCGTTGCGGGTCAGTGAATGAACCCGCCACCCGGCAGCTGCGTCAGGCGACGCGGTTGCCGTCAGGTGGGCGGGACCGATAGGCCGATTCGCTGCAGATCCGGTGGCCTATTGCGTATTGCCAATTGCCTATTGCCGCCGCGATCCGATCGCCCCGTGTCAGCCCAACGGGTTGCGCGCAGCCCACCAAGCCAGGACCTGATCGACCGATTGCTCGACCGACAGCCCCGAGTTGTCGAGCTGCAGTGCATCTTCGGCCGGCTTCAAGGGTGCCACCTGGCGGTTGCGGTCACGCTCGTCACGTGCCTCAAGGTCGGCCCGAAGGGCGCCGATGTTAGCCGAAATTCCCTTTGAAATCAATTGCTTATATCGGCGCTCGGCACGGGTGGCGGCGCTGGCGGTGAGAAACACCTTCAGCGCTGCGCCGGGGAAGATCACCGTGCCCATGTCGCGCCCGTCGGCCACCAGGCCCGGCAGTTGCCGGAACGACAACTGCAGCGCGTTGAGTGCGCTGCGCACCAAGGGCAATGCTGCGATGCGCGAGGCCATGGCGCCCACGGCTTCCATGCGCAGATCGGTGGAGACGTCGGCACTGTCGAGCACCACGCGCTCGCCGTCGAATCGAAGCTGCAACTGGGACGCCACGCCCGCCAGCAGCGGCTCCGCGTCTCCCGGTATGCCGCGGCGCAGGGCGGCCAGCGCCGTGGCTCGGTACAGCAGCCCCGAATCGAGCTGGTGCCAGCCCAGGCGCGCTGCCACATGCGCCGCCAGCGTGCCCTTGCCCGAGGCCGTGGGACCGTCGATCGTGATGACGGGGATTTCGGCGGCATCGGCGCGAGCCACTGCGAACAGTGCCTCGAAGTAGTCGGGGAAAGTCTTGGCCACGCACCGCGGGTCGAGGATGCGCACCGGCAGCCGGGCCGGGTTGAACGCGGCCAGCGACAGGCACATCGCGATGCGGTGGTCGTCGTAAGTGCGGATGGAGCCGGTGGTCCAGCGCGAGGGCGGTGTCACGGTGATCCAGTCCGGTCCCTCGTCGACCCCGGCACCGAGCTTGCGCAACTCGGACGCCATCGCGGCGATGCGATCGGTCTCCTTCACGCGCCAGCTGCCGATGTTCGTCAACCTCGTCGTGCCGTCGGCGTACAGGGCCATCACGGCCAGCGTCATCGCCGCATCCGGTATGTGGTTGCAGTCCATCGTCAGGGCGCGCAGTGGCCAAGCGCCGCGCCGCACGTCCAGATGCGCCGGGCCTCCGTCGATCGTGGCGCCCATTGCGCGTGCGGCTTCGATGAAGCGGATGTCGCCTTGGATGGAGTCCAGGCCCACGCCCTCGATGCGCACCGGCGCGTCGATGCCGGCCAGCGCGCCCAGTGCGATGAAATACGACGCCGAGGACGCGTCGGCCTCGACGTGGATCCGCCCCGGTGAGCGATAGCGACTGCCCTGGGGGACGGTGAAGCGCGCAAAACCCTGGCGCTGCACCGCGATGCCAAAGCGCGCCAGCAGGTTGAGCGTGATCTCGACGTAGGGCTTGGAGATCAGTTCACCGTCCACCGCGATGTGGATCGCCCGCTCGGCGCTGGCCAGCGGCAAAGCGAGCAACAGCGCGGTGAGAAACTGGCTGGACACGTCGCCGCGCACGCGGATCTCACGCTCCGTGTCCAGTCGTCCGGGGGCCAGGCCGTCGATGCCGCTGCCACACAAACGCAACGGCGGATAGCCGGGCACGCCGAGCTCGTCGATGCGACAGCCCAGTTGCCGCAGGGCATCGACGAGGTCGCCGATCGGGCGCTCGTGCATGCGCGGCACGCCCGAGACGGCATAGCGCCCGCCATGCAACGCGGCCAGCACAGCCAGTGCCGCAGCCAACGGACGCATCGCGGTGCCGGCATTGCCGAGAAACAACGAGGCCTCGCGCACGGCAGGCATGCCGCCGATGCCGGTGACCGCCCACACCCCGTGTTCGCGGTGCTCGAGCGTGCAGCCCAGTGTTCGCAGCGCGTCCAGCATGACGCGGGTGTCGTCCGAGTCGAGCAGGTCGTGCACCTCGGTGCAGCCCTCGCTGAGCCCGGCCAGCAGCAGGACGCGATTGGAAATGCTCTTGGAGCCGGGCAGCCGAATGCAGCCGCCGGCTGCACGCAACGGGGGCAAGTCGAGGAACGCGATGTCGTACATGGATGAGGAAGCCCGTGAGACGGCGCGCGGCGGACAGCGCCGCGCGCTACTTGCCGCTGCTGCCGCGCGGGGTGCCGATCTGCCAGCCGCCGCGGCCCTCGGCCGCCGTGCGGATCAGGTCCTCGAGCGCCTGCGCGTTCCCGGCACGAACCACGTGCTCGAGCGCGTCGAGCGAGTGGCGGAAGCGCTGCGTCTGCTTGAGCACTTCCTCGCGATTGGCCAGCAGGATGTCGCGCCACACCGCGGGGTCGCTGGCGGCAATGCGCGTGAAGTCGCGAAACCCCGGCCCGGCCAGCGACAGGAAGTCGCGGCCGCTGGGCTGGTTGATGATCGCGCCGAAGTACGCGAACGCCAGCAGATGCGGCAGGTGGCTCACGGCTGCGAATGCAGCGTCGTGGTTCTCGGGTGTCATCTTGAGCACCTGCGCGCCCACGGCCGACCAGACGTCGGTGGCGCGCTGAACCAGCTCAGGCACCGTCTGCGGCAGCGGCGTGAGGATGACTTGCCGGCCGGCGTACAAGGTGGCGTCGGCATGCTGCACGCCGGCGCTTTCCTTGCCGGCGATCGGGTGGGCCGGCACGAACGCGCCCACACGCTCCTTGAGCACGCGCCGGGCGGTGTCGACCACATCGCGCTTGGTCGATCCCACATCCATGAACAGCACATGCGGCTCCACCAGGTGGCGGATGGCCTTGAAGGTGGCTTCGGTGGCGGCCACCGGCACGGCGATGATCACCACGTCGGAGCCGGCCACGGCCAGCAGGGCGGATTCGGCGGCCACGTCGATCACGCCCAGGCGCTTGGCGAGTTCGGTCGTCGAAGGCGACTTGCTGTAGCCGATGACGCGCTTGACCAGCCCTGCGCGCTTGGCAGCGAGCGCGAAGGAGCCGCCCATCAGGCCGCATCCGATGACACCGAGCTGGTTGAACATCGTCGCTGTCCGTCAGTGCACGTCGATCGGATAGGTGCCCAGCACCTTGAAGAAAGCGCAGGCCTCGCGCAGTTCACGCAACGCGGTGCCCACCCGGGGGTCGTCGGGGTGACCCTCGACGTCGATGTAGAAATAGTATTCCCATTGGCCCGAACGCGCCGGCCGCGACTCGAACCGTGACATCGACACCCCATGGCGCTTGAGCGGCACGAGCATGTCGTGCACCGCGCCGGGCTTGTTGTCGACCGAGACGATCAGGCTGGTGCAGTCGTGCCCAGAGGGCCGTGGGGCCGGGTGGCGGTCGGGGTGCGTGAGGATGGCGAAGCGCGTGCGGTTGTGCGGGTCGTCCTGGATCGCCGGCGCCACGATGTGCAGCCCGAACTCGGTGGCCGCGCGGGCCCCGGCCACCGCCGCGACGGCACTGTCCTGGCTGGCCAGGCGAGCACCCTCGGCGTTGCTGGATACCGGCCTGCGCTCCACGTCGGGCAGGTGGTGGCTGAGCCAGTCGTGGCACTGCGCAAGTGCCTGCGGGTGTGCGCACACGCTGCGCACGCCCGCCAGCGAGTTTTCCTTGCGCAGCAGGTTGTGGCGCACGATCAGGCTGGTTTCGCCGATGATGAACAGCGGCGTGGCCAGGAACAGGTCGAGCGAGCGCGTGACCACGCCCTCGGTGGAGTTCTCGACCGGCAGCACGCCGAAGTCGGCCGCGCCGGCGGTGGTCACCCGCATCACTTCATCGGCACTGGCGCAGGGCACGCGCACGATCGAGCTGCCAAAGTAGCCCAGGGCGGCTTCCTCGCTGAAGGTGCCCGCGGGGCCGAGGTAGGCCACCCGTGTCGGTGTTTCCAGGGCTCGGCAGGCCGACATGATCTCGCGCCAGATCGGTGCCACGCTGTCGGGCTGCAATGGGCCGCCGTTGCGCGCTTTCAGGCCATCGATCACCTGGGCCTCGCGCTCGGGGCGGAACACCACCGAGCCTTCGCGGCGCTTGATCTCACCGACCTGCTGCGCCAGTTGCGCGCGGCGGTTGAGCAAATCCAGCATCTGCCCGTCCAGCGCGTCGATCTGCTCGCGCAGCACCAGCAGTTCCGGTTGTACGGGCGGCGAGGTGGAAGTGTCAGCCATGGCAGCGGGCGAAGTCGCGCAGGTGGTCCACCAGCGCCTGCACACCACGCAGCGGCATGGCGTTGTAGATCGATGCACGCATGCCGCCCACGCTCTTGTGGCCCTTGAGCTGCAGCAGCCCGCGTTCGCGGGCCTGTGCCAGGAAGGCATCGTTCAGGCGATCGTCGTGCAGGAAGAAGGGTACGTTCATGCGCGAGCGGCAATCGACGGCCACCCGATTGACGTAGAAGCCGCCGGAGCCGTCGATCGCGTCATACAGCAGACGCGCCTTCTCGATGTTGCGCGCCTCGAGCGCGGCCACGCCGCCTTCGTCCCGGATCCATTGGAACACCAGGCCGGCGATGTAGATGGCGTAGGTGGGCGGCGTGTTGAACATCGAGCCGTTGTCGGCCACGGTGCGGTAGTCGAATGCAGACGGGCAGATTGGAAGCGCATGGCCCAACAGGTCCTCGCGCACGAACACGAGTGTCAGGCCGGCCGGACCGATGTTCTTCTGCGCTCCGGCGAACGCGAGCCCCACGCGTGACCAGTCCATCGGGCGTGACAGCACGTGCGACGAGCAATCGACCACCAGCGGCGCATCGCAGCCCAGCGCCGACAGATCCGGCAACTGGTGGAACTCGACACCGTGGATGGTCTCGTTGCTGCACAGGTGCACATAGGCAGCGCCCGTGCGCAGCCGCCAGCCCGCCGGCGTCGGCAGCGTGGTGTGGCCGTCGGCTTCGTTGCTCGCAGCTACCTGCACATCGGCATAGCGGCTCGCCTCGCGTGCCGACTTCTGCGACCACGCGCCGGTGACCACCACATCGACCTGGCCGCCGCGGCTGAGGTTCATCGGCACGATGGCGTTCTCGGCGAGACCCCCACCTTGCATGAACAAGATGCGAAACCGCGCCGGCACGCCCAGCAGTTGGCGCAGGTCGGACTCGGCGGCTTCGGCGATCGAGACGAACTCGCGGCCCCGATGGCTCATCTCCATCACGCCCATGCCGCTGCCATGCCAGTCGAGCATCTCCTGGGCAGCGCGGCGCAGCACCGGCTCGGGCAGCGTCGCCGGGCCGGCGGAGAAGTTGTAGGGGCGGGTAGCCTCGGGCATGGAAGGGTGGCTCAAGCGGTCACTTCTTGGCCGGTGCGGACGCCTTGGGCGCCGACGACTTCGGCGCTGAGGCGCCAGCCTCGGCCGCCGCGCTCAGCCGCTTGCCGATGGCCTGCTCGAGGGCCTTGAGCTTGGGCTCGATCGCCGTGCGGGTCTCTGCCACGAGCTTCTGGCCCAGGCCTTGCTGCATCTCGACGGCCAACTGCTGGAACTTGCGATTCACCGGCGACTCCAGCCAGGTCAGCAGGGTCTTGAGTTCATCCTCGGTGAACTTCTCTTCGAGTTGCGTGCCGATCGTCGAGGGGCCGAGCTCGACTGCGCGCTTGCGCAGCATGGTCGAGGCATCTTCGTAGAACTTGCGCACCTCGGCGCGGATGTCGCCGGCGGCAGCCTCGCGCTTGTCGGCCGGCAGGCGCGACAGCGCGGGCGCAGTGCCCTGCATCACCTGGGTGGCGGTCTGCCCGGCCAGATTGTTGGCAATGCTCTCGATGCCCGACTGCTGCGCCGCGAGGACCTTCTTCACCAACTCCTTCTTCGCCGCGGATGCGGCGCCCTGATTGGCAGTGGGGGCGGCTGTCTGTGCCCAGGCATGCATGCCCGGCAACGCCAGGGCAGCAGTGAGCGCGGCAACGAAGGTGATGCGAATCGACATCATGACGGGTCCTGGCTGGAAGGAGAGGAGTCGGCTGGGCCTTCGCCATCGCCGCCGCTGTCGGCGGCATCGGCGGCATCGTTCTCGACGATGCGCTGCAGCCCGGAGAGCTTGGCGCCGTCGTCCAGGGCGATCAACGTCACGCCCTGGGTGGCGCGACCGAGCTCGCGGATCTCGGAGACGCGCGTGCGCACGAGCACCCCGCGGTCGGTGATGAGCATGATTTCGTCGGCGGGTCGCACCAGCGTGGCGGCGACCACCTTGCCGTTGCGCTCGCTCTGCTGGATGGCGATCATGCCCTTGGTGCCGCGGCCGTGCCGGGTGTACTCGACGATGCCGGTGCGCTTGCCATAGCCGTTCTCGGTGGCGGTGAGCACGCTCTGCGTCTCGTCTTCGGCCACCAGCATGGCGATCACGCCCTGTCCGTCCTCGAGCATCATGCCGCGTACGCCGCGTGCATTGCGTCCCATCGGGCGAACGTCGTCCTCGTCGAAGCGCACTGCCTTGCCGCCGTCGGAGAACAGCATCACGTCGTGATGGCCATCGGTCAATGCGGCGCCGATCAGGAAGTCGCCCTCGTCGAGATCCACCGCGATGATGCCGGCCTTGCGCGGGTTGCTGAACTCGTCGAGCGCAGTCTTCTTCACGGTACCCAGCGCCGTGGCCATGAACACGTAGTGGTCGGCCGGGAAGCTGCGGAACTCACCCGTCAGCGGCAGGACGACGGTGATCTTCTCGTCGGCCTGCAGCGGGAACATGTTCACGATGGGCTTGCCGCGGCTGGCCCGTCCCCCCTGCGGGACCTCCCAGACCTTCAGCCAATACACGCGGCCACGGTTGCTGAAGCACAGGATCCAGTCGTGCGTGTTGGCGATGAAGAGTTGGTCGATCCAGTCGTCTTCCTTCGTCGCTGTGGCCTGTTTGCCTCGGCCGCCGCGCTTCTGGGCGCGGTACTCGGTGAGCGGCTGGCTCTTGATGTAGCCCGTGTGGCTGAGCGTGACCACCATGTCGGTGGGCGTGATCAGGTCCTCGGTGCCGAGTTCCTGTACGTTGTGCTCGATGGTGCTGCGCCGTGCGGCCAGCTTGGTGCTGCCGAACTCGGCCTTCAGTGCCGTGAGTTCGTCGGCGATGATCGTCGTGACGCGTTCGGGTCGTGCGAGGATGTCCAGCAGGTCGGCGATCTGCGCCATGACCTCCTTGTACTCGCCGATGATCTTGTCCTGCTCCAGGCCGGTCAGCCGTTGCAGGCGCATCTGCAGGATCTCGCCGGCCTGGTCGTCCGACAACCGGTACAGCCCGTCGGGCTGCATGCCGTAGCTGGCGGGCAGTCCCTCGGGCCGGTAGGCCGCGCGTCCGCCGGGTGTATCTGCCTCGGCGCGGACGAGCATTTCGCGCACCAGCGACGAGTCCCACGACCGGCTCATCAGCGATGCCTTGGCCACCGGAGGCGTGGGCGAGGTCTTGATGATCTCGATGAACTCGTCGATGTTGGCCAGCGCCACGGCCAGGCCCTCGAGCACGTGACCCCGCTCACGTGCCTTGCGCAGCTCGTACACCGTGCGCCGCGTGATCACCTCGCGGCGATGCTCCAGGAAGATGTCCAGCAGCTGCTTGAGGTTGCACAGCCGGGGCTGACCATCGATCAGCGCCACCATGTTGATGCCGAAGGTGTCCTGCAGCTGCGTCTGCTTGTACAGGTTGTTGAGCACCACCTCGGGCACTTCGCCGCGCTTCAGCTCGATGACCACACGCATGCCGGACTTGTCGGACTCGTCCTGGATGTGGCTGATGCCTTCGAGCTTCTTCTCGTGCACCAGTTCGGCGATGCGTTCGAGCAGCGTCTTCTTGTTGACCTGGTAGGGGATCTCGTCGACGATGATCGCCTGGCGCTGGCCTCGGTCGATGTCCTCGAAGTGGCAGCGCGCCCGCATCACCACCTTGCCGCGGCCGGTGCGATAGCCCTCGCGCACGCCGTTGATGCCGTAGATGATGCCCGCCGTGGGGAAGTCGGGCGCCGGAATGATTTCCATCACCTCTTCCAGCGTGGCCTGCGGCGTCTTCAGCAGGTGCAGGCAGGCATCGACCACCTCGTTGAGATTGTGCGGCGGGATGTTGGTGGCCATGCCCACCGCGATGCCGGCCGAGCCGTTGATGAGCAGGTTGGGCAGCCGCGCCGGCAGGACCGTGGGCTCCTTCTCGGAGCCGTCGTAGTTGGGCGCGAAATCGACGGTGTCCTTGTCGATGTCGGCCAGCATCTCGTGCGCGATCTTGGCCAGCCGGATCTCGGTGTAGCGCATCGCAGCGGCGTTGTCGCCGTCGATGCTGCCGAAGTTGCCCTGGCCATCGACCAGCATGTGGCGCAGGCTGAAGTCCTGGGCCATGCGCACGATGGTGTCGTAGACCGCCGTGTCGCCGTGCGGGTGGTACTTGCCGATGACGTCGCCGACGATGCGTGCGCTCTTCTTGTACGGCCGGTTCCAGTCGTTGTTGAGCTCGTGCATCGCAAACAGCACGCGCCGATGCACCGGCTTGAGCCCGTCCCGGGCATCGGGCAGGGCCCGCCCGACGATCACGCTCATCGCGTAATCGAGATACGAGCGCCGCATCTCCTCTTCGAGGCTGACGGGCAGGGTTTCCTTGGCGAACTGGGTCATGCGAGGCGGCTGCGGGGCCGGGTCGGGTCGAACCGCGCGAGCTGCGGGATCCGCAGCGCGCGGTAAACGGGCATTCTATGCGGCGCCTGCATGTCGCGGCTTTGCAACAGCGTCATGCCGGGATCCGATGCTGCGGCCCAAAATGCAGCCGGCGGAGGATCATCTGGCACAATGATTTCTCGATGGTGATCGCTCGCCTTACAGAGTCGTTGCCGGCTTTTCTTGCTTCGGAATCGCACGTTTCGCAGGCTACTGCGGCTTTCCTCGAGAGGAGAATCATGAAGAAACTCAACAAGGTGGCGGTGCTGTTCGCATCGGCTGCTGTCCTTGCGCCGATGATGGCGTTTGCCCAGGGTAAGTCGGTGGACAACTGGCAAAACCCGTTCGGGCTGACCTGGAAAAACGGCAGCAACGAACTGTGCTGGCGTGACGCCAACTGGACGCCGGCCACCGCTGCCGAGAACTGCGACGGCGCGATCAAGCCTGCCGCGCCAGCACCGGTGACGCCACCGCCGGCCACACAGCCGACCCCCGCCGCTCCTCCGGCCGCGCCGCCCAAGCCTGCTGCGCCTCCGCCGCCACCAGCACCGGTCAGCGAGAAGGTCACCTTCGCGGCTGATGCCTTCTTCGACTTCAACAAGTCCGTGCTCAAGCCTGAAGCCAAGGCCAAGCTTGACGACCTGGTGAGCAAGACCTCGGGCATCAACCTCGAAGTCATCATCGCCGTCGGCCACACCGACTCCAAGGGCACCGACGCCTACAACCAGAAGCTCTCGGTGGCCCGCTCGGAAGCCGTCAAGGCCTACCTGGTGAGCAAGGGTGTCGAGAAGAACCGCGTCTACACCGAAGGCAAGGGCGAGAAGCAGCCCGTGGCCGACAACAAGACCGACGAAGGCCGTGCCAAGAACCGCCGAGTCGAAATCGAGGTTGTGGGTACCCGCGCCCGCAAGTAAGCCCGAATACGGCCTTTCCAGGAAACCCCGCTTCGGCGGGGTTTTTTGCGTGCGGCCGCACTCCGCTACGATGCATGCCGATGATCAACGCTGACCCTCAGGAACTGGCCAAGTTCGGCGAACTGGCCCATCGGTGGTGGGATCCGGACGGTGAGTTCCGGCCACTGCACCAGATCAACCCGTTGCGCCTGGATTGGATCGACGCGCTGTCCCCGTTGTCCGGCCGCGAGGTTGTCGACGTCGGCTGCGGCGGCGGCATACTGGCCGAGTCGATGGCACGCCGCGGCGCGCGCGTACTCGGAATCGATCTGTCCACCAAGCCCTTGAAAGTGGCCCAGCTCCATGCACTCGAGTCCGGCCTGAACGGCCTCGATTACCGCGAGTGCGCCGTCGAAGCGCTGGCGAGCGAGCGGCCCGGTGCGTACGACACCGTGACCTGCATGGAACTGCTCGAGCATGTACCCAAGCCGGAGTCGGTCGTCGCCGCCTGCGGCGCCCTGGTGCGACCGGGCGGCTGGGTGTTCTTCTCCACCTTGAACCGCAACTTGCGCGCGTATCTGATGGCCATCGTCGGCGCCGAGCAGGTGCTCAAGCTGCTGCCGGCCGGCACCCACGACTACGCCCGCTTCATCCGGCCCAGCGAACTGGCCACCTGGGCCCGCGCGGCCGGACTGAACGTCGAGACCATGGCCGGGCTGGGCTACAACCCGCTGACGCAGTCGTACCACTTGAACCGCGACACCGGCGTGAACTACCTGGTGGCCTGTCGGCGGGTAACATGAATGAGCGCGCCGGGCCGCTCCCAAGCGCGAATCCCGCAGCCCGCAGGGCGGAGGGAAGTCCGATGAGCGCGCCGGGCCGCTCCCAAGCGCGAATCCCGCAGCCCGCAGGGCGGAGGGCAGCACCGTGACCCGCATCGGCGACACGCATGCAGCGGTGCTGTTCGACCTCGACGGCACCTTGATCGACAGCGCACCAGACCTGGCGGGTACGGCCAACGACCTGCGGGCGCAGCACGGCCTGTCCGCGTTGCCCTACGAGGCGCTGCGACCGATGGTGGGTGCCGGGGCCCGAGGGATGATCGGCGTGGCGTTCGACAAAGCCCCGGGCGACGCAGGGTACGAGTCGCTGCGCGAGGCCTTCCTGGCGCGATATGCCGAGCGCCTGCTGCAGCACACCCGGGTTTTCGATGCGGTGGAGCCGGTGCTCGCCGCGCTCGACCGGGCCCGCGTGCCCTGGGGTATCGTGACCAACAAGGCCATGCGCTACACAGAGCCGGTGGTCGAAGGCCTCGGGCTCGCGCCGCGTGCCGCGGTGGTGATCGCGGGCGACACCACACCGCATGCCAAGCCGCATCCGGCCCCTCTGGTCGAGGCGGCGCGGCGCATGGGCCTGCCTGCGCACGAATGCATCTACGTGGGCGACGACCTGCGCGACATGCAGGCGGGCCGCAGTGCCGGCATGGCCACCCTGGCTGCCGGCTGGGGCTACCTCGGCATCGATGCCCGCATCGACGATTGGGGCGCCGACCATGTGCTGCTTCGCCCTCACGAGCTCTTGAACTGGCTCGGACTGCCCTAAACTACCGCTCCATGGGGCCGACCTGGCTTCGACGTGGGTACGGAGTCGGATCAGGGCATGCCGAGCACCAGTTCGCTCGTTAATCCACTGGAAGCAAGTAACTGCGAACGACGAACGTTTCGCCCTCGCCGCTTAAAACCGGTGAGCCTCGCAACGGTTGGCCGATGGGCC
>JAKLLB010000004.1 GCA_023150345.1 Aquabacterium sp. | reverse complement strand
ACGATGCCGGACATGGCGAGGGCGGCGACCAGCAGCCCGGTGCGGAAGGAACGCTTCATGGGTAGGCCCCGGAGGGTGGATGGAACGTGGCGCGAGTTTAGGCACGCGTCGGTGCCCGCAGAAACGGGGAAACCCCCGCGTGCGGCCCGGGGGGCCGGGCGCGCCGGTCCGGCCGTCAGGCCTTGGGGTAGCCCTCTTCGGCCAGCGCCTGCTCGAAGCGCTCGGCTGGCTGCAGCGAGTCGATCTGCACGCGGTGCGCCGGCAGGTCGATGCGGAGCTGAGCCTGCGGATCGACCCGGCGCACGGTCTCGGTGACGGTGCGTTCGCAATGGCCACAGGTCATGTCGGGCAGGGTCAGTTCGATCATCGTTCGCTCCGTCTGTGGGTGGCAGCAGCGCCAACGCGCCGCAGCGGCGCGGCCTGCGCGTCATGCCCGCAGTATCTCGCGCCGCGGGCGGTTGTGGCATCGTGCGGGTATCGACGCGCCAGCCGACGGCGCGTGGCCGACTTTGCGTCCATGAACACCGAACTCACCCTGCCCATCGAGGGCATGACCTGCGCAAGTTGCGTCGCTCGGGTCGAGCGCGCGTTGGCGCGCGTGCCTGGCGTCGCGCACGTCAGCGTCAACCTGGCCACCGAAAGCGCCACCGTCGCGGCCAGCGGCGCAGATGCGGCCACACTGGAGGCGGCGATCGAGAAGGCCGGCTACCACGTGCCCCAGCGTTCCGTGCGGCTGCAGATCGATGGCATGACTTGCGCCAGCTGCGTCGCCCGAGTGGAGCGCGCGCTGGCCCAGGTCCCTGGGGTGAAGTCCGCAGCCGTCAACCTGGCCACCGCGCAGGCCCTGGTGCAGCGCCGGGGCGCTGCCGGCGACGACGCCGACCTGCTGCAAGCCGTGCGTCGCGCCGGCTATACGGCCCAACCGCTGGCCTCGGCCGATGCCGGCGCAGGCGCCCGCCGCACCGAGCCGGTGCTGCCGGTCGTGCTGTCGGCGCTGCTGTCGGCTCCGCTGCTGCTGCCGATGCTGCTCGAACCCCTGGGCGTGCACGCCATGCTGCCGGCCCTCTGGCAGTGGCTGCTGGCCACGCCGGTGCAGTTCGTGCTGGGCGCGCGCTTCTACCGCGCCGGCTGGAGCGCCCTGCGCGCCGGCACCGGCAACATGGACCTGCTGGTGGCCGTGGGCACCAGCGCGGCCTACGCGCTGAGCCTGGCGCTGTGGTGGCGCGATCCGGACGGGATGCCGCACCTGTACTTCGAGAGCGCCGCAGTGGTGATCACCCTGGTGCGCCTGGGCAAGTGGCTCGAGGCGCGCGCCAAGCGGCGCACCCTCGATGCGCTCGATGGCCTGCGCGCGCTGCGCCCCGAGCGCGCGCGCGTGCTGCGCGAGGGCACCGAGCATGAGGTGCCGCTGGCCGAGGTGATGGTGGGCGATGCCGTGGTGGTGCGCCCGGGCGAACGCCTGCCCACCGACGGCCGGGTGCTGGAGGGACGCAGCCATGTCGACGAGTCGCTGCTCACCGGCGAGAGCCTGCCGGTGGCCAAGGGTCCCGGCGACGCGGTGACCGGCGGCGCCATCAATGCCGAAGGCCGGCTGGTGGTGCAGACCACCGCGGTGGGATCGGCCAGCATGCTTTCGCGCATCGTCCAGATGGTCGAGAACGCACAGGCCCGCAAGGCACCCATCCAGCAGACGGTGGACCGGGTGGCGGCGGTGTTCGTGCCCGCGGTGGGGGCGGTGGCGCTGCTCACGCTGCTGGGCTGGGGCCTGCTGCGCGGCGATTGGGCTCAGGCGCTGATCCATGCGGTGTCAGTGCTGGTGATCGCATGCCCATGCGCTCTGGGCCTGGCCACGCCGGCCACGTTGATGGTGGGCACCGGCTTGGCGGCACGGCGCGGCATCCTGGTGCGCGACGCCCAGGCGATCGAGCTGATGCGCGCGGTGCGCGTGGTCGCCTTCGACAAGACCGGCACCCTCACCGTGGGCCAGCCGCGGTTGGTGGGCTGCCGCGCCACCGACGGCGATGCCGATGCCCTGCTGGCGCTGGCCGGCGCATTGCAGGCCGGCAGCGAGCATCCGCTGGCGCGGGCGGTGCTGCAGGCGCTGGGCGCGTGCGTGGTGCCCGCTGCGCAGGACGTGCGGGCAGTGGCTGGCCGTGGCGTGGAGGGCAGCGTCGGTGGGCAGGCGCTGCGTTTGGGAAGCGCGGCCTGGATGGAGGCGCTGGGCGTGCACGACGACGCGCTCGCGGCCCAGGCCAGCCAGTGGGCCGAGCAGGGCTGCAGTGTGGCCTGGTTGGCCACGGCTCCGCCAACGGGCGAGACCGGCCGTGCACTGGGAGTGCTGGCGTTCGGCGACGAGGCCAAGCCCACCGCCGCGCAGGCGGTGCAACGCCTGCACGCACGCGGGGTTCGCGTGGTGCTCATCAGCGGCGACAACCGTGGCGCGGTCGCCCATCTGGCCCGCCAACTCGGGATCGACGATCACCGCGCCGAGGTGCTGCCGGCGGACAAGGCCCGCGTGGTGGGTGAATTGCGTGCAGGCCCGCCCGCAGGCGCGCGGGTGGCGATGGTGGGCGATGGCCTGAACGACGCGCCGGCGTTGGCCGCGGCCGACATCGGCCTGGCCATCACCCGCGAGGATGGCACCGGCACCGATGTCGCCATGGAGACCGCCGGCCTCACGCTGCTGCGCGGCGACCCGCGGCTGGTGGACGAGGCCATTGCGCTGTCCCAGGCCATCACCCGCCGCATCCACCAGAACCTGTTCTGGGCCTTCGCCTACAACGTGGTGGGCATCCCGCTGGCTGCCGCCGGCTGGCTGAGCCCGGTGGTGGCCGGCGCAGCCATGGCGCTGTCGTCGGTGAGCGTGGTGACCAACGCGCTGCTGCTGGCGCGCTGGCGCTATCGGGTTCAGTAGCGCAGCGGCGCCTGCGGGCCGGCCCACAGGCGGTCCAGCCAGGGGAAGTTCCACCGCTCTGCCGGCTCGCGCCCGACGATGCGGTCCGCCGTGCCCGCGCGCGCCAGGTCGATCCGCTGCGGCGGGATGGGCAGCGACGATCGGGTGGAGAAGAACGCGGTCACCACAGGTGAGGCCAGCGCCTGCGGGTTGAGCTCGCTCACCACCGCCAGGCGCCCGGACTCCAGCCGCACCAGCGTGCCCACCGGGTAGATGCCCAGGCCGGCCACGAAGTGGCGGAACACCGAGGGATCGAAGTGCCCCTTGCCCGCTGCCATCATGGCGATGGTCTCGCCCGGGTCCGATCCCCGCTTGTAAGGGCGGTTGGAGGTCACGGCATCGTAGACGTCGCACACCGCGCCCATGCGGGTGAGCAGCGGCAGGGTCTCCGCAGCGAGCTGATGCGGGTAGCCCTGGCCGTCCATGCGCTCGTGGTGATGCAGGCACACGTCCATCACCGGCTCGCTGGCCCCGTGCGCCTCCTGCAGCAGCTCGTGGCCGCGGATGGGATGGGTGCGGATCACCGCCCATTCGTCGGGCGTGAGCTTGCCCGGCTTGGTGAGCACATCCTCGGGCATGCGGGCCTTGCCCAGGTCGTGCAGCAGGCCGGCCAGCCCGGCCTCGCGGCAGGCGCGTTCGTCGTGCCCCATCTGGCGCGACAGCGCCACCATCAGCGCGCACACCGCCACCGAGTGCATGTACGAGTAGTCGTCGCGCGTTTTCAGCCGCGCCAGACTCACCAGTGCCCCGGGATTGCGCATCACCGAGTGGCTGATTTCCTCGACCAGCGGCATGCAACGCTGGGCCTCGATCGCCCGGCCCAGCCGCGCCTGGCCGAACATCGCGACCACGGCCTCGCGCGCGTTGCGGCACAGCTCGGCGGCACGCTGCAGCTCTTCTTCCATGGAAGCCGTGGGCACCGGTGGCCACACCGGGGCAGCGGGACCGCCGGGCGCAGCGGCAGCCGCTGGCGAAGGCTCCGCTGCCATGGCGGCGGGCGATGGCGCGACCGCCGGCGTCGCAGCGGCGGTCGCCACTTCGCCCACATCCAGCCCGCGGCGCGTGTCGATCCAACACTCGCGCACGTTGCTGCGAAGCAACTGCTCGATGAGGCCGGCATCCTCGACGGTGAAGCGGGTGCGCCAGAACGGATGGTCGAGCCAGGCGCCCTCCAGCGCGTGCAGGTGCATGCCGACCCGCAGCTCGGAAACCGCGATCTTGCGCAGCTTGCGCACTCCCTTGGGCATCGCGGTCACCGGTTGCGGCGCTGCGCCTTGTCGCCGGCCCACAGCTCATCGAGCTGCGGGAAGTTCCAGCGCTCGATGGGCTCGCGCTCGACGATGCGTTCGGTCGTGCCGGGACGCGCCAGGTCGATCAGAACCGGGGTGATGGGCATCGAGGACTTGGTCGAGTAGAAGGCCTTGACCAGCGGTGCCGTCAGCGCTGCGGGGTTCTGGTCGACCACCACTGCCAGCCGGCCCGACTCCAGCCGCACGAGCGAACCCACCGGATAGATGCCCAGGCTCTTGACGAACGCGCGGAACACGGCTTCGTCGAAGTGCCCGCGCCAACTGGCCATGCGGGCGATGGATTCCGACGGATCCCAGCCCTTCTTGTAGGGGCGGTTGGACGTGATGGCGTCGTACACATCGCACACCGCACCCATGCGCGCAAACGGTGTGAGCTGGTCGCCGCTCAGCCGGTGCGGATAGCCGCCCCCGTCCACGCGCTCATGGTGGTGCAGGCAGACCTCCATCGCGAGTTCGCTGGCCCCACGGCCCTCCCGCAGCATTTCGTAGCCGCGCTCCGGGTGGGTCTTGATCACGGCGAACTCGCCGTCGGTGAGCTTGTCGGGCTTCTGCAGGATCTCCAGCGGCACCGCGGCCTTGCCCAGGTCGTGCAGCAACCCGGCCATGCCGGCCTCGCGACAGTCGGCTTCGCTGTGCCCGAGCTGGCGCGCCAGCGCCACCATCAGCGCGCACACGGCCACCGAATGCATGTAGGTGTAGTCGTCCTGGGTCTTCAGCCGCGCCAGGCTCACCAGGGCGCCCGGGTTGCGGAACACCGAGCGCGTGATGTCGTCCACCAACGGCAGGCAATGCTCGGCATCGATGGCCTTGCCCAGCCGCGCTTCGGCGAACATGGAGGTCACGGCCTCGCGCGAGCGCCTGCACACGTCGGCCGCCTGCTGCAGTTCGGACTGCAGCGTCGCCGCCGGTGGCGGCGGCGCCGGTGCAGGCGCCGCAGTCGGCACTGGCCGCTGGGCACGCGCGGCCGTGGCCGCGGTTGCAGCCGCGGCCGCCGGCGCTTCGGGCGCCACCACGTCCAGGCCCAGGCTGGCATCGATCCAGCACTCACGCACGGCGCTTTGCTGCACCTTGCGGATCGTGGCGGGGTCGTCGATGACGAACTTCGTGCGCCAGAAGGGATGGTCGAGCCAGGCCCCTTCGAGCGCATGCAGATGCATGCCCACTCGAAGCTGGCTGACCGGGATCTTCTTGAGCTGTGAACCGCCGCTGCGCACAATGGACCTCTGCGAGCGTTATCGGCAGCGCGGAGGACGGGCTTGAGTCACCCGCCCCGACCCAGATGCGCCGGCACCGCCGGCGCCGTCGCCCTTCAGCGGCGGCCGGCTTGCGGCACGGTCTTGACCTCGCCCGGCAGCGCGGCGATGTAGGCAGCCACTTGCTTGAGCTCGGCCTGCGTGAAGGTGGGCTTCGGCCGGCCGTTGTCGTCCTGAACCAGTTGCGAGCGCATCACGGCATTCGAGCGCCCGAGGACGGCCCGGCCATCGATCACGTAGGAACGCAAGGCCGCATGCAGGTAGTCGGCATGCTGGCCGGCCAGGCGCGGCGTGTTCGCGTCGATCGGCTTGCTGAAGTTCACGCCGTGACAGGCGGTACAGGCCGTCATGCGGTCCTTCAGGGCCTCGGGCAGGGCGGCGGGCTGGTCGGGCACCGGTGCCCCGCCGCGCCCATGCTGTTCGTAATAGACCGACAGGTCGGCGATATCCTGCTCGGTCAACGACCCGGCGATGGCCCGCATCGACGGATGCTTGCGATCGCCCTTCTGGTAGGCCACCAGCGCCTGGCCGATGTACGCCGCACTCTGGCCGGAGATCATCGGCACGCGGTAGACCTCGGGAAAGGATGCCCGGTAGCCGACGATGCCGTGGCAGCCGATGCACATGGCCGCCTTGCCGGCGCCGCGGGCGGCATCGCCCGCGCTCGCTTGCTGGGCCTGAACCAGGCTGCAGACGCCGGCCAGCGCCAGCAGCGTGAGAATCGGAGCTTTCATCGTGTCGCGGTCTGAGTCGTCGGACAGTCGGGTGCCGCAAGGCCCCGGGCGTATCGCCGCGAATTATAGGGCCGGCTTATATACTGGCTCGCGCCACTTCTTGCTTTGATCTAACCCATGAAATTCCAAGGTTCCGACCAATACGTGGCCACCCAGGATCTGATGCTGGCCGTCAACGCCGCGATCACCCTGAAACGGCCCCTGCTCGTCAAGGGCGAACCCGGCACCGGCAAGACCATGCTGGCCGAAGAGGTGGCGCGCGCGCTGAACATGCCCCTGCTGCAGTGGCACATCAAGAGCACCACCAAGGCCCAGCAGGGCCTGTACGAGTATGACGCGGTGAGCCGGCTGCGCGACAGCCAACTCGCCGACGACGCCAGTGTCGAGAAGGTGCGCGACATCCGCAACTACATCGTGCGCGGCACGCTGTGGCAGGCCTTCACGTCGGAGCAGCCCGTGGCGCTGCTGATCGACGAAATCGACAAGGCCGACATCGAGTTCCCCAACGACTTGCTGCGCGAACTCGACCGCATGGAGTTCTACGTCTACGAGACGCGCGAACTGGTGCGGGCGCGGCACCGGCCGGTGGTGTTCATCACCTCGAACAACGAGAAGGAGTTGCCCGACGCCTTCCTGCGGCGCTGCTTCTTCCACTACATCAAGTTCCCCGACGCCGACACGATGCAGAAGATCGTGGACGTGCACTTCCCAGGTTTGAAGCAGGAGCTGCTCGGCGCGGCGATGAAGACCTTCTACGACGTGCGCAACCTGCCCGGGTTGAAGAAGAAGCCCTCCACCAGCGAGCTGCTTGACTGGCTCAAGCTGCTGGTGGCCGAGGACATTCCGCCCGAGGTGCTGCACAGCAAGGACGAAAAGGTGAGCGTGCCGCCGCTGGTGGGCGCGCTGCTGAAGAACGAGCAGGACGTGACGCTGTTCGAGAAGCTCGTCTTCATGCAACGCCACAACCGCTGAGGACGGGCCACGCGATGCGTCCTGTCGAACCCGTCGTTCTCGAGCGCGCACCCGTGCGACTGGTGCCGCTGGGGCTGGAGCACGAAGCGGGGCTGCGCGCGGCAGCGTGCGATGGCGAGCTGTGGAACCTGCGGGTCACCTCGGTGCCCGAGCCCGCGCAGACCCGCACCTACATCGAGACCGCACTGCGCATGCGAGCCGAAGGCCACCGACTGGCCTTTGCCGTGCTCGACAGCACCAGCGGCGAGGTGATCGGCAGCACCAGCTACCACGACATCGTGCCGGCCGTCGAGCGGCTCGAGATCGGGTGGACCTGGTATGCCGCCAGCCGCCAGCGCAGCGCGGCCAACACCACCGCCAAGCTGCTGCTGATGGCGCATGCGTTCGACACCCTGGGCGCCCGGCTGGTGGGCTGGCGCACCGACAACTACAACTTCGCCAGCCAGCGCGCGATCGAGCGCCTGGGGGCACGACGCGACGGCGTGCTGCGCCACCACGCCCTGCGCCGCGACGGCACCGTGCGCGACACCGTGATGTACAGCCTCATGGCCGGCGAATGGCCTGAGGTCCGCGCGCATCTCGAGTACCAGCTCGCCCGACCTCGCTGAACGCGGCCCTGCAACCCGGACGGATCGATTCCATGGCCAAGTCACGCAAACCCATCACCGTCGAGGACCTCTGGCGCATGCAGCGCGTGGGCACGCCCAGCCTCAGCCCTGATGGCGCCCAGGCGGTGGTGGCCGTGGGTCGCTACGCCATGGAGGACAACAAGGGCCACAGCTCGCTGTGGCTGCTGTCGACGCTCGGCGGCGCGGCGCGCGAGCTCACCCAATGCGGAGACAAGGACAGCCAGCCGCACTTCTCGCCTCGTGGTGACCGCATCGGCTTCATCGCGCGGCGCGAGCAGCAGGGCCGCAAGGACGACGAAGCCCAGTTCTATGTCATTGCCCCGGACGGCGGCGAGGCACAGCGCGTGGGCGAGGTGGCCACCGGGGTCGAGGCCTACAAGTGGTGCCCGGACGGACGCCGCATCGTCTTCGTGTCCTGGGTCTGGCCGGGGATCAAGGGCGACAAGGCGCAGGCCAAGGCACTCAAGGCGCACAAGGAGCGCAAAGAGACCGCCTATGCCACCGACGAGGCGCTCTACCGGCACTGGGACCACTTCGTGCCGATGGACCGGGTGCCCCACTTGCACCTGATGGACGTGGCCACTGGGCGCGTACGCGACCTGTTCGAAGGCACACCCTACGAACTGACCCGTACCGAGCCGGATTCGGCCTGCTTCGACATATCTCCGGACGGACGCAAGGTCGTCTTTGCCTACGATCCGGCGCCTGAAAAGCGCAGTGACGGCCGCTACGCGCTGGCCGAGGTCGACCTGCGGTCGGGCCGGGTGCAGCCGATCGTGCACGACCCCGACTGGGATTTCGGCGCACCGCGCTACAGCCCGGACGGCACCCGCATCGCGTTCATCGCCAGCCATCAGGGCCGCAAGCACACCATGCCCACCCAGCTGGCGGTGTGGGAGCGTGGCCAGGGGCATGAGGTGGTCAGTGCCGAGTGGGACCACGAGGTCCACGCCCCGCTGGTGTGGGAAGACGATGGCCAGGCGCTGCTGTTCGCCACCGAGCAGAAGGCCCGCCGCCACCTGTGGCGCTTCGACCTGCCCGACCGCCGCGCCGAGTTGGTGGTGCAAGGCGGCTGGGTACACGGCTTCGACAAGGCCGCCGGCACCGTGGTGACGTTGATGGACGCGGCAGATCACCCCGGCCGCGTTCACGTGCATCTGCCGGGGCGTGCGCCGCGCCGCATCGAAACGTTCAACGACCGACTGATGGCCACCCTGGACATCGGCCGGCACGAGGAAACCTGGATCGAGGGCGCCCAGGGCGACCCGGTTCAGGTGTGGTTGTTCTACCCGCCGGGCTTCGACCCGAAGAAGAAGTACCCGCTGCTGCAGGTCATCCATGGGGGCCCGCACACCGCGGTGGGCGACAACTGGCACTACCGCTGGAACAACCCCACCTTCGCCGCCCAGGGCTATGTGGTGGCCGTGGTGAACTACCACGGCTCATCCAGCTTCGGCCAGGCCTTCAAGGACAGCATCACCCACCGCTGGGGTGAGCTCGAACTGCAGGACGTGGAGGCCGCCACCGACACCTTGCTCAAGAAGCGCTGGATCGACCGCAGGCGCGTGTTCGCCACCGGCGGCAGCTATGGCGGCTACATGGTGGCCTGGATGAACGGCCATGTGCAGCCCGGGCGCTATGCCGCCTATGTGTGCCACGCCGGCTGCTACGACTGGACGGCCATGTTCGCCGACGACGCCTGGGCCTGGCATGCGCAGGAACTGGGCGCCTGGTACTGGGAGGACATGGCGCGCGTGCATGCGCAAAGTCCCCATGCCTTCGCCGGCCACATGAGCACGCCGACGCTGGTGGTGCATGGCGCGCTGGACTACCGGGTGCCCGACCAGCAGGGCCTGGCCTACTACAACACGCTCAAGGCGCGCGGCGTGCCGGCGCGGCTCTTGTGGTTCCCCGACGAGAACCACTGGATCCTCAAGCCGCGCAACAGCCGCCTGTGGTACCGCGAGTTCTTCGACTGGCTGCGCCGGCACGACCCGGCGCACCGATGATCAGCCCGCTGCCAGAGGGTCAGAGGGCGTCGGGCTCGGTGGCGGCGGCACGGTCGGCGCCGGTGCCGCTGGCTGGCCCGCCGCTGTCCGGCCAGCTCGAATCGGTGCGTTTCGGTGCGGTGCCGGGGCCGGCCTGCCGCCCCGGTGAGCGTGCCGCCGGGCCGGTCGATGAACCGGGCGCGTGCGCCGCATCGGCCATGGCACGGTTGCGCCCTGCGGTCCTGGCCATGACCAGCGCCTGGTCGGCACGATCGAGCAGCCCCGCGGGGCCGTCGTCGTCGGGCAGCGCCTGCGCCGCGCCCAGGCTCAGGGTCACCCGCATGCGCTTGCCGGCGGCGGTCACCGGCTGCGTGGCCACGCGCACCCGCAGGCGCTCGGCCGCCGCCAGCGCCTGGGCGTGATCGGTCGCCGGCATCAGCACGAGGAACTGCTCGCCACCGTAGCGCGCCAGGCGATCGGTCGGGCGCAGCGCCGATTGCAGCCGCCCGGCCACCAGCGCCAGTACGTCGTCGCTGGCGCCATGACCCAAGGTCTCATTGACACGCTTGAAGTGATCGATATCGGCGAGCACCACGGCGAACGGTTCGCCGTAGCGCTGGTGGCGCTGCCACTCCTGCTGCAGCAACTCGTCCATCGCGCGCCGGTTGAGCAGGCCGGTCAACGCATCGCGGTGCGACATCAGGCGCAGCCGCCGCGCCAGGCGCGACACCGCCATGCCCGCGTAGGCAAAGTGCAGCACGCCGGCCATCACCAGCATGGTCAACAGCAGCCAGGGGTGGACCGGTGCGATCGGAACCGGCACAGGCGCCGCGGCGCGGTCCATCCAGGCCTGAATGGCGGTGGCCAGCATGGCCAGGCCCAGCACGCCCAGCGGCACATGCAGGCTCCAGGCCAACCTTGGGCCAAACTCGCGCCGAAGATCTGCATGAACCGCCGTCACCCCCCGCGCGATCTGCAGCGCCAGCAGCAACGGCACGGCGATCGCGCGCGCCAGGTCAGGATCGGGCGCGACTCGCACCCAGGCCACCACGGCGATGGCCCCCGCCAGTGCGCCCAGGTGCTCCCGCGTGCGGGGGGGCTGCTGGAAGAACAACTCGGCGGCCCGGGTCACGCAGGTCAGCGAGAGCACCAGCAGCACCGCACCGACCTCGGCGCTGAGCCAGTTGCCGATCCGGCCGTGCTGGCCCAGCAGCAGCGTGGTCAGCGCCCCCGCCACGGAAAACGCCATCCAGTACTGCGCGCTGGCGCGCAGCCCCGGTATCAGGCGCCCGGCCACCGCCCAACCCGCGCCGTATAAGACCAGTTGCACCGCGATTGCCACCCATACACCCCGCGGCCCGTGCAGGAGTTCCATGTCCATGTCGTTTCACTCAACCAGCCAGGCGTGACAGCACCGTGCGATTGCGCCCGGTGTGCTTGGCCTGGTACAGCGCGCGATCGGCGCGCTCGTACAGCATCGAAGGGGTTTCATCGGGATCGGCGCACAGGGCCGCACCCACGGATACGGTGACGCGGATCGGCTGCTCGCGCCAGGTCGTCTGGGCGTCGCCGAGCAACTGCCGCAGGCGCTCGCCGGTGCGGCGCATGGTGATCGCATCGGCGCGCGGCAGCAGCACGCCGAACTCCTCGCCGCCGAGGCGGCCGATCACATCGACATCGCGCGACGAGGCGGTGAGCACCTGGGCCACGGTGATGAGCACGGCGTCGCCTGCGGCATGACCCATGGTGTCGTTGATCTTCTTGAAGTGGTCGATGTCGACCATCAGCACGCCGAAGGCATCGCCATACCGCCCCAGCCAGCGATGATGCGCCTCGAGCTGGCGGGTCCACTCGGCGCGGTTGAAGAGCCCCGTCAGCGGGTCGCGCTGCGACAAGTGCCGCAGCCGCCGCACCAGCCGGTTCATGACCATCAGCACCAGGCTGCCGTGCAGCGAGAGCGTCAACAGCAGCATCAGCACCGCGGCGGCGATGTTCGCGGGGCTGTCGGTGGGAAAGGGGGTCAGCGGCGGAGCGCCCGGCACGAGGCCCGCCACCGCCCGCGCCGCGAACAGCGCCACACCGGCCACGAACGTGGCCACCAGCATGTAGGCCGTGCCATCGCCGAATTCGGTGCGCAGCGGGCCGTAGATCTGCCACGCAGTGCGCCCCAGCACCCAGGCCATGCCCGTCGAATTGATCAAGACCTGGGTGGCCGCCGCCATGGGCGACGACCACGCCAGGCAGCCCAGCCCGGCGCCACCCACCGCCACCAGCACCAGGATGGCCTCGCCGTCGTAGGCCGACTGCTTCAGGAAGGCAAGCGCACCGCGCCGGATGGCCAGAACTGCGGTGACGGCCAGCACGCTGGAGAGCACGACGCCCAGCACATCGGGCACCCAGCCACGGGCGAGCACCAGCGCCACGCTCAATGCGCACAGCAGCGTCGAGATGATCCAATGCCTGGACGCCCGCCGCGACAGACCCAGCAACCGCGACGAGACACGCCAGGCCACTGCCAGCATCAATTGCAGCAGCAGCACCGTCAGCAGCGTCAGGGCGACGTTTCCCAGCATCGTCGCCACTTCGGCCTCCCAACCGCCCGACTTGAGACATTTTGTTTCACCCCCGGAAGATTAGCCTGCCGCGCGCCGGGGCGCTGTGAAGTCCTCACGCCATGGGCGGTCGCGGCGCTATGCTTGCGGCTGAACCATATCGAACCGGCCCGCCGACCGGGCTCGCCCATGCTGATCCAGTTCTTCTACACGCTGCGTGCCGCGCGGCTGCCGGTGTCGGTGAAGGAGTACCTCACCCTGCTCGAGGCCATGAAGGCCGGCGTGATCGGGCCGTCGGTCGACGAGTTCTACTACCTGGCGCGCACCTCGCTCGTCAAGGACGAGGCCCACTTCGACAAGTTCGACCGCGCCTTCGGCGCCTACTTCAAGGGCGTCGAGCTGCTCACCGATTTCACCCGCGAGATCCCGCTGGACTGGCTGCGCAAGAACCTCGAGCGTCAGCTCAGCCCCGAGGAACTGGCCGCCATCGAGAAGATGGGCTGGGACGAGCTGATGCAAAAGCTCAAGCAGCGCTTCGAGGAGCAGAAGGAGCGCCACGAGGGCGGCAGCAAGTGGATCGGCACCGGCGGCACCAGCCCCTTCGGTGCCTACGGCGCCAATCCGCAGGGCATCCGCATGGGCCAGGACAAGGGCCGCAACCGCAGCGCGGTGAAGGTCTGGGACCAGCGCGCCTACCGCGACTACGACGACACGCTGGAACTGGGCACGCGCAACATCAAGGTGGCGCTGCGCCGGCTGCGCCGCTTCGCGCGCGAGGGCAGCGAGCTCGAGCTCGACCTGGACGACACCATCCACTGCACCGCGGCCAACGCCGGGCTGCTGGACATCAAGATGATTCCCGAGCGGCACAACAAGGTGAAAGTGCTGCTGCTGATGGACGTGGGCGGCACGATGGACGAACACATCCATCGGGTGGAGGAGCTGTTCTCGGCCTGCAAGAGCGAGTTCAAGCACCTGGAGTTCTATTACTTCCACAACTGCGTCTACGACTTCATGTGGAAGAACAACCGGCGCCGCTACAGCGAGAAGACCGCCACCTGGGACATCATCCGCAAGTACAACAAGGACTACAAGCTGGTGTTCGTGGGCGATGCCACCATGAGCCCCTACGAGATCCTCCAGCCCGGCGGCAGCGTCGAGTACAACAACGAAGAGCCCGGCGCGGAGTGGCTGCAGCGCCTGACGCATGCTTTCCCGCACTTCGCCTGGATCAACCCCGAACCGCAGGGCGTGTGGCAATACCGGCAGAGCATCTCCATCATCCAGCAGCTGACCAGCCATCGCATGTTCCCGCTCACCCTGGCCGGGCTGGAAGGGGCGATGCGCCTGCTGAGCAAGTGAGGGGCCTCGCCCTGGCGATGGGCACAGCGCACGGTCGGCGGCCCACCATGCGCGTGCGGTGGCTGCACGCCCCGGCGCTGGCCGCCTGTGCGAGCGCGCTGGTCTGCTCGGCCGCCTTGGCTCAGGCCAGCGGCGCCGTACCGCCGGCCCCCACCCAAGAGGCACCCGCGGCAGCGGCAGCGGCCCCCTCTGCGGCCGCCAGCGCCGCGCAAGCGAGCCCGCGGCCCGCAGCACCGAGACTTGAGTTCGATGCGCCGCCAGCCTTGCGGCAGTTGCTGGAGCAGCACCTCGACATCGCCCGCCTGGCCCGCCTTGCGCCCGAGGACCAGGCCGACGCGACCGAGTGGGCCCGACTGGTGGCAGTCGCACCTGCCCAGGCCCGCGAGCTGCTGCAGACCGAGGGCTATTTCGAGGCCGAGGTCGTGGCCAATCGCGAGGCGGGCCCGCCCCCGCTGGTGCGCATCGTCGTGAGGCCCGGTGCGCGCACGCAGGTGCAACAGGTCACGCTCACGACCGAGGGCGCGCTCGGGCAGCACCTGCAGGCGGCCGAGCGCGACGCCCGCCTGCTGGTGCAACAGGTGCGCCAGGCACTGCCATTGCGCGCGGGCGCTCCCTTTCGCAATGCGGATTGGGCCGAATCCAAGCTGCAAGCGCAGGTTCGGCTGCGCGCCGCCGGCTATGCCAGTGCGCGCCTGACGCACAGCGCGGCCGACATCGATCCGTCGGCGCGCAGCGCCCGCCTGGCCATCACCGTCGACAGCGGGCCGCTCTACCGGTTTGGCGACTTGCACGTGGCCGGTTTGGTCCACCACGACGAAGCCACCGTGCGCCATCTGGCCGGAATCGACACCGGCGCACCCCTGATGGAGTCGACTCTGCTCGACTACCAGGAGCGCCTGCAGGGCAGCGGCCTGTTCGAAACGGCAGCCGTCACATTCGAGCCCGAAATCGACCGAGCCGAGGCCACCGCGGTACAGGTTCGCCTGCGCGAGTTGCCCCTGCAGCAGGCCACGGTGGGTCTCGGCTACAGCGCCGACACCGGTCCGCGTGCGTCGCTCGAACACCTGCACCGGCGCCTGCTCGGGCGTGCCATCGCCAGCACGCAGAAGCTCGAGTGGGGCCGGGACACCCAGCGCTGGAGCGGCGACCTCACGACGCACCCGCTGGCAGGCTTCCACCGCTACCTGCTGGGTGCGCAGGTCGAACGCGTGCGCAGCGATGTCGACGTGGTGCTGTCGCAGCGCCTGCGGCTGGGTCGCACCACCGACACCCCGGCCGCCGAGCGACTGGTGTTCGTCGAGTGGCTGCGATCGCGCCAGGCGCAGGCCGACGGCGGCGTGGCCGATGCCCGGGCCGCGAGTGCCAACCTGCACCTGGTGCTGCGCCGGCTCGATCACATGCTGCTGCCCACCAAGGGCTACTCCCTGTCGCTGCAGCTCGGCGGCGGGCAGGCCCGAAGTTCCGGCGGGCGCACCGGACCCTACGCCCGCACCTACGCGCGCCTGACGGGGTACTGGCCGTTCGGGACGCAGTGGTACGGCGCTGCGCGGCTCGAGGCCGGTGGCATCGTGCGCCCGAAGGGGGTCGAGGTGCCCGATGCACTGGGCTTTCGCGCCGGCGGCGACGACTCCGTGCGCGGCTACCCCTATCGCAGCCTGGCACCCGTGGTCAATGGCGACACCATCAGCGGCCATGTGCTGCTGACCGGCAGCGTCGAGCTGGCCCGCCCGCTGTCGGCGCAACTGCCATCGGTGTGGGGCGCGGTGTTTGTCGATGCCGGCCGGGCGGCGCGGCGCTGGACCGACTACTCCGCCGCCCGTGGTTGGGGCGTGGGCGTGCGCTGGCGCAGCCCGGTGGGCGCCCTGCGTGCCGACCTGGCATGGGGCCAGGAGCTGCGCAAGGCGCGGCTGCACCTGTCGGCCGGCGTCACGTTCTGAGCCATCGGCCCGCACCCGCCATGAACGTGCCCGACGCCCGCGAACCCGGCGCCCCTGCCCAGGCGGTCGCCGGGCGGAAGCGTCTGTGGGCGCGCGTGGGTCGTGCCTGTGCCTTCGCATTGCTGGGGATGGTGCTGTTGGTCGGTGGTCTCGTGCTCGTGAGCTGGCATGGCACCTCCGTCTGGCCGTGGCTGCTGGGTCGAGTGCCCGGCGTCGAGCTGGAAGATGCACGCGGCAGCCCGGGTGATGGCCGCATCGAGATCGGGCGGCTGAGCTGGACCGCCGGCGACGGATCGCGACTGCAGATCGAAGGCCTGTCGGTGGCAGGCCTGGCGCTGCAGCCCCTGTCGACACCGCCGGGGTTGGCGCTGGCCAGCATACGCATGACTCGCCTGCGCTGGCACGGGACCGCCGCCGCCGCGCCGCCGGCCGCACCACCGCACCTGCGCCTGCCGATGGCGCTGCGCTTCGACTCGGTGCAGGTGGGTGAACTCGAGATGGATGGCGGCCCGGCGATACGCCATCTGCATGCACGCATGACGCTCGGCGCCGACAGCGGGCGGCGCCACGAACTGGAACTTCTGGGGATGCAGGTGGAGCGCACCGCGTTGTCGGGCCGTGCCACGATCGATGCCGACGCTCCGTTGAACACCCAGGTCCGGCTCCAGGCCCGCACCGACGGCGCGGCCCCCTGGACGGCCGAGGCGCGGGCCGACGGCCCCCTGGCACGCCTGGCGCTGCAGGGGCACGCACGCGGGCCGGCCGCAACCGATGCCCAGCGCGCCGAACTGCAGGCTCGCGTCGAATTCCAGCCATTCGCGGCCTGGCCCTGGGGCGCTGTGCAGTTGCAGGGGCACCAAGTCGACCTGTCGGCCTGGTCAGAGCACTGGCCACGCACGGCGCTGCATGGCAACGTGGCGCTCGACACCCAGGGACGGGACCGCCCGGCACAGGCTCAGGTGCAGATCCAGAACCGCCTGCCAGGGCCCTGGAGCCAGGGCCGGCTGCCGCTGAGCGAGGTGCGTGCCACGGTCAGCGGCAGGCCCAGCCAACCTGATGACCTGCGCATCGAGCAGTTCGCCGTGCAACTCGACGGTGGTGGCCCGGCCACCGCCGGGTCGATCACCGCCACCGGTCGGTGGCATGCCGACCGGCTCGAGCTGGCGCTGCAACTGCGCGAGGTCCAGCCGGCGCGGCTGGACGACCGTGCGGCACCGATGCAGCTGGGCGGGACGGTGGATCTGGTGGCCAGCACGCGGGCGGAAGCTCCCAGCGCCGAGTTGAGCGCCCGGCTCGACGGGCGCACCCTGGACGGCACCGGCACGCCCGTGCAGATCACGCTCGACCTGACGGGGGACGCGCAGGCCTGGCAGTTGCGCCGGGCCCTTGCGCGCAGCGGGGCCGCGCGGCTGGAGATCTCCGGCCGCGGCCAGCGGCGCGACGCTGCATGGGACATCGAGGCCGATGCAGCGCTGTCGGACTTCGATCCCCACCCGTGGTGGCGTACCGGCCCCGCCGCCGCCCCCGGCCAGACCCGCCTGAACACCCGCGTCCACGCGCAGGGTCGCTGGCAGGGCTGGCCAGGCTCTGGCGAGCCGATTCAGCGCCTGCAGCGGGCCTGGCGCGGCGAGTTGCGGGTCGATGTGGAAGACAGCCTGCTGGCCGGCGTGGCTGGGCGCGGCCAGGCACTGCTTGACAGTGCGGCAGGGCCGATGGACGTCCGTGCCCTGCTGCGCGTGGGTGCGGCCAACGAACTGCGCGTGGCGGGTCGGCTCGATCCACCGTCCCAGGCGCCGAGCGGTCAGCTGGACGTGGAGCTGGCATGGCCCGAGCTGGATCGCCTGCGACCCTGGTTGGCGTGGACGCAGCGACAGGTCGGGGTGGCCGCCGATGGTTCGCTGGCCGGCGCAATGAACGGGCGCGCCCATTTCGAAGGCCGCTGGCCTGCCCTGCGCAGCAACGGTGAGCTCAAGCTCCAGCGGCTGCGGGCGGGTCCGCTGGCGCTGGTTCAGGCCGATGCGAGCTGGAGCACAGGCGACCAGCCCGATGCACCGCTGGAGCTGATGCTGTCCGCGCAGGCGCTGGAGCTGGCGCCATGGCGCCTGGACCGCGCGCAGGCCCGTGTGAGCGGCAGCCTGGCGCAGCACAGGCTCGAGCTCGATGTCGAAGGACCGGCCCGACCTGCCGCGTGGACCGAGGGCGTGCTCGGGCCCCTGGGCAACGGCACTCGGCTGGTGGCCAGCGCCCAGGGCAGTTGGCGCTCGCTGGCCGGCGCCTTGCCCGCGCGCGATGCGATGGCCGTTCCCGAGAGCCCGGGCGCGGCCAGCGTGTGGCAGTGGGGAGGGCTGCAGCTGCGGGGCGGCGCCCGTCATGCACCAGAAGGCACCGCTGCATGGGTGCAGGCAACGGACCTGGCCGGTCGAGTGTGGTTCGACGCACGGGGGCGCCCTCAAGCGGTGCGGGCCGAGCCTGGGCGGGTGCAACTGCTGGCCACTGGCCTGCGCTGGAGCACCGCGCAGTGGGCCCGCGCGGCCGCCACCGCGGCAGGTCCGGCCACGCTGCAGTTGCAGGGCGAACTCGAGACCTTCGACGTGGCCCGCCTGCTTCGTCGCATGCAGCCTGCCATGGGCTGGGTCGGTGACCTGACCGTCGGCGGGCGCTTCGATGTGCGAGCCGGCGACCGCTTCGATGCCGACGTGGTGCTCGAGCGCCTGGGTGGCGACCTGGCCGTCACCGACGAACTCGGCGAACGCCTCGCCCTGGGGCTGACCGAGCTGCGCCTGGCGCTCGGTGCGCACGACGGGTTGTGGCAGTTCGCGCAGGGCCTGGCCGGCGAGCGCATCGGCCAGGTGGCGGGCGCACAACTCGTGCACACCACTGCCGATGCGCGCTGGCCGCATGGCCCCTCGGCACTGCAGGGTGTGATCGAGGCCCGGGTCGACCAGCTCGGCGTCTGGGGCACCTGGCTGCCCCCGGGCTGGCGACTGAACGGCCAACTGCACACCAGCGCCACCCTCGCCGGCCGCCTGGACGCGCCACAGCTGCGCGGCCGCATGCGCGGCTCCGGGCTGGGCCTGCGGCACGCCCTGCATGGCGTGAATCTGGCCGAGGGCGAACTCGACATCGATCTGCAGGGCGATACCGCCCGCATCCAGCAGTTGCGGCTGCGTGGAGGTGACGGCTGGCTCACGGTGCGGGGCGACGCCGAACTGGGAGAACAGCCGCAGTTGCGGCTGCAACTGGCAGCCGAGCGCTTCCGCCTGCTGGGGCGCGTGGACCGGCGCATCGTCACCACCGGCCAGGCCGAGTTGCGCCTGCACCAGCGCACGCTGCAGGTCGGCGGCGGTTTTCGGGTCGATGACGGTTGGATCGATGTCAGCCGGGGCGACGCGCCAACGCTGGACGCGGACGTGCGGATCGCCCCGAGTGGCCAGGGCGTGACCCCGCCCGGACCACCGACACCCAAGACGACCGAGGGACGCCCCCCAGAGGGCGCCGCGACAGAAATGCGTGTGAACGTCGACCTGGCACTCGACCTGGGCCAGGCACTGCGCCTGCAGGGGCGCGGACTCGACACCGGCCTGCGAGGCCAGTTGCGCCTGACCAGCCCCGCCGGCCAGGCAGCACTGCGCGGCACCGTCCGCACCTCGGGAGGTACCTACGCTGCCTATGGCCAGAAGCTGGACATCGAGCGGGGTCACCTCCACTTCGACGGCCCGGTGAGCGACCCGCGACTGGACGTGCTGGCCATTCGGCCCAACCTCGATGTGCGCGCCGGGGTCAGCATCGCCGGCACTGCCCTGAGCCCGCGCGTGCGCCTGTACAGCGAGCCCGACCTGCCCGAGATGGAGAAGCTGTCCTGGCTGGTGCTCGGCCGGGGTCCCGACGGACTCCTGACCGAGTTCTCCGTGCGGCAGTCCGACGGCGACGTGCGCGACACCGTCGTCACTCTGGGCAAGCAGTTGTCGCGCCGCTGGTACGTTGGCTACGAACGCAGCGTGAACGCCACGGTCGGCACATGGCAGCTCGTCTACCGGGTGGCGCGACGCTTCACGCTGCGGGCGCAGACGGGGCAGGAGAACTCCCTGGACGCCATCTGGAGCTGGCGCTGGTAGTCCCCCAGCGGTCATGGCTGCGCTGGGGGCAGCGATGTGCATGGCTCCTCGGTCGTGGCGTCTGAAATAATCGCGTACCCCGCCGCCGTAGTTCAATGGATAGAACGAGCGCCTCCTAAGCGCTAGATGCAGGTTCGATTCCTGCCGGGGGCGCCACCACCGGCGCCCAGGTTCTCACGGCGACTGCGCACTTGCAGGCCTCGGTGCTTGCAACTTTCGCCCTTATCCGGCACTCTGATACGGGTGCCGGTTCTATACTGGCCGCGTCAATCGAGATGGCCGGGACGTATCGGCCGAGAAGGCAGGGTCGTGATGGGTCGCAAACTGAGAATGGCCGGGTTGCTGGCGCTGGGCGCCGTGGCCGGTGCGCTGACGACGATTCAGTTCCAGGCCATCGCGCGCAGCACCACGTTGTCATCGCTCCCGCTCGAGGAGATGCAGCAGCTGGCGGCTGCGTTCGACATCGTCAAGACCTCATACGTCGAGCCGGTCGATGAGAAAAAGCTCATCTCCGATGCCATCGGCGGCATGGTCGCCGGGCTCGACCCGCACTCGACGTATCTCGACCGCAAGGCCTTCAAGGAGTTCCGCGAGTCGACCACCGGCAAGTTCGTCGGCGTGGGCATCGAGATCGGCATGGAAGACGGCCTGGTGAAGGTGGTCTCCCCGATCGAGGGCTCGCCGGCATTCCGGGCCGGTCTCAAGCCCGGTGACCTGATCACCCGCATCGACGACACCGCAGTCAAGGGCCTCTCGCTCGACCAGGCGGTCAAGCGCATGCGCGGCGAGCCGGCCACCAAGGTGGTGCTCACCATCTTCCGCAAGGACGAAAGCCGCAGCTTCCCGGTCACCATCGTCCGCGAAGAGATCCGCGTGCAGAGCGTGCGCGCCAAACTCGTCGAGCCCGGCTACGGCTGGGTCCGCGTGAGCCAGTTCCAGGAACCCACGGTCGAAGACTTCGTCCGCAAGGTCAACGAGCTCTACAAAGCCGATCCGCAACTCAAGGGCCTTGTGCTCGACCTGCGCAACGACCCCGGTGGCCTGCTCAATGGCGCGGTGGCCATTTCGTCCGCGTTCCTGCCCAGCGGGGTCACGGTGGTCTCGACCAACGGGCAGATGGTCGAGTCGCGCTCCACGCTCAAGGCGGTGCCCGAGCATTACGCCATGCGCGGCCCCGACCCGCTCAAGCGTCTGCCTGCCGCCATCAAGAATGTGCCGCTGGTGGTGCTGGTCAACGAAGGCTCGGCCTCGGCCAGCGAAATCGTGGCCGGTGCACTGCAGGACCACAAGCGCGCCACCATCATGGGCGCCCAGACCTTCGGCAAGGGCTCGGTGCAATCGATCCAGCAGCTCACTGCTGATACCGCGCTGAAGATGACGACCTCGAGGTACTACACGCCCGCCGGACGGTCGATACAGGCCAAGGGCATCGTGCCCGACGTCTGGCTCGACGAGACGGTCGACGGCAACGTGTACGCGGCGCTGCGCATGCGCGAGGCCGATCTCGAGAAGCACCTGGTCGGCAGCGAAGAGAAAAAAGACCCGGTCCGCGAGCAGGCCCGCGAGGAAGCGCGCAAGAAGCTCGAGGACCAGATGGCGAAATCCAAGGAACCGCCCAAGCCCCTGCCCGAGTTCGGCACCGCCGATGACTTCCCGCTGCAACAGGCACTCAACCAGCTCAAGGGCAAGCCGGTCGTGGCCAGCAAGACCATGGTCGAGCGCCGTGCGGCGCTCGATGCCGCGCCGGCCAAGTAGCGTTGCGGGCGCCTCGCTGATGCGCCCGGCCCGCGAGCCATGGCGGGACGTGGTTCGATGGGGCGCATCCCTGGTTGCCTTGGCTGCGCTGCTGCATGGTGCCGCTGCGGCAGGCGTGGACACCCCCGACCTGGACGAGCCGCAGTTTCATACCGTCGGCGGCCCGGGGTTCATTCCGCAGGACGTGGTCTCGACCCTGGCGCAAGACCGACGCGGCTTTCTGTGGCTGGGCACCAGCGCGGGCCTGATGCGCTACGACGGGTACCGGCTCGATCCGGCGGCGCCGCGGGCCGAGGGCGAGGCCGCCCGGCAGGCGCGGGCATTCATTCGGGTGGTCCTGGTCACGCGTGACGGCCGCCTGTGGTTCGGCACCGAGTCCGACGGCCTCGGTCGCTATGACCCCGACACCGATCGGCTGGATGTCTTTCGCCATCGCCCGGGTGACCCGCATGCGCTGGCCGCCGGTACGGTGCGAGCATTGGCTGAAGACACCGAAGGCGGCGTATGGATCGGCACGATCGGGCACGGGCTCGATCGATACGACCCGGCCAGCGACCGGTTCCAGCACTTCCGCTCCGCGCCGGGTGGAGTAGGGGCCGGGTTGCCCGACGACCGCATCCAGTCGCTCGCCGTGGACCGCCAGGGCACGCTGTGGGTGGGAACCTGGAACGGGCTGGTACGGCGCCGCGCCGGCCAGGCCGCATTCGAGGCGCCGCCAGGCGACGCGGGCCGCACGTCGCTGGGTGGCCGCACGGTCACACGGATCACTCAGGCCGCCGACGGGCGGTTGTGGATCGGCACGCAGCAAGGCGATCTTCTGGTACTGGATCCCGCCACGGGTCAGGCGTGGAGCGGCACCTCCGATTCCGGTGGCCACCGACAGGCCATCTACGACATCGCCCAGGGCCCGACAGGCCAGATCTGGGTGGCCCGCGCCGACGGCATCGAGGTGCGCGATGCCAGCGAGCTCACGGTGCTGCGCCACTTGCGCCACGTTCCCGGGCAGCCCGCCAGCCTGGCATCCAACGAGGTGCGCGCCTTGCTGCGAGACCGCGGTGGCTGGCTCTGGGCCGGCGGCTACAGCGGGGGCCTGCAACGCCACGATCCCGCCAACCGCGGCATTCATGTGCTGCGCAGCCGCGGCGGGCACGGCGGCGTGCTCGAAGAACCCAATGTGCGCAGCGTGCTGCAGTTGAGCACCGGCGAGATCTGGCTCGGCACCCAGGAGCGCGGACTGGCCATCCTGGACGCGCGGATGCGCCTGGCAGGGGCCGTGCATCCCGAACCGAGGCGCCCCGGTGCGCTGGGTGCCGGGCGCATCGGCAGCCTCGTGCAGGCTGCCGACGGCACCGTGTGGGTGGGCAGCGACTCCGGGCTCTACCAGATGAGCACCGATCGGCGCGTGCTGCGGGTGCACAGTCTCGGGGCCGGCCGCGCGCGGCGCATGATTGCCACCGGCGACGGTGCGGTGTGGATCGCCACGCAGGACGGCCTGCACCGCTACGACCCGGCGGCCGACACCGTTACGCGCGTCGCGGCCGAGGGGGCGCGTGCGGTCAAGGGCGATGTCAACGCGCTCGTTCAAGCCAGCGATGGTCGGTTGTGGGTGGGCACGGAGAGCGGGCTGTATACCGTCGCGTCCGGATCGGTCGTGTTGCAGGCTGTGGAGCCCGCCGCCGGAGAAGGACCTGCGCATGCCGCCGTGTTGGGCCTGCTGCTCGACCGCCAGCAGCGGCTGTGGATCGACACCCCGGCCGGACTGCACCGGTTGTTGACCTGGGACGGCAAGACGGCGCGCTATGAACACACGGCGCGGCGGTACGGCCTGCCGACGCAATCGATGGGCGCGAATCTGCTGGAGGACAGCCGCGGCCGTCTGTGGACCCACCTGGGCGTGTTCGACCCTGCCAGCGGGCGATTGCACGGACTGACCGCTGCCGATGGCGCCGACATCGGCACCGGCTGGTTCCGTGCCTACGCACAGCTCGACGATGGGCTGATGCTGTTCGGTGGCAGCAAGGGCCTGCTGGTGGTGCAGCCCGAGCGCTTCGAGCCCTGGGCCTACGATCCGCCCCTGGTCCTGACCGGCCTGCGCATCGACGGCCAGCCTCAACCGGTGGCCCTGGCCAACCCAGGCCTGGTGCTGAAGCCCGGTCAGCGTGACATCGCTTTCGAGTTCGCGGCGCTGGACTACAGCGATCCGGCGCGCGTGCGCTACGCCTGGCAGCTCGAGGGCTACGACGCGCAATGGTCGAGCCAGGGCGCCGACTACCGCGTGGCCAACTACAGCAACCTGCCCCCGGGCAGCTACACCCTGCGCATACGCGGCACCAACCGCAGCGGCACGACCAGCCGGCACGAGTTGGCGGTTCCCTTGCAGGTGATGCCCGCATGGTGGCAGACCTGGTGGGCACGGGGTCTGGCATTGGCACTGATGGCGGTGGCACTGATGGCGGTGGTGCAGCTGCGCACGGCGTGGCTGCAGCGCCAGCGGCTGGCGCTCGAGCGCAAGGTGCACGAGCGCACGGCCGAGCTCGAATCGGTCTCCGAGGCGTTGCGGCGCCAGTCACTAGCGCTGGAGGAAGCCAGCCTCTCGGACCCACTCACCGGGCTGCGCAACCGGCGCTTCCTGGCCCAGCACATCGAGTCCGACGCCGCCCTGGCCTATCGCCAGCACGAAGGGCCGCCCAACACCGCCGGCGATGCCGCCCAGACTGGTACCGATGCTCACCCCGACGCGACACCGGCACCGCCGGAGACCGACCTCGTGTTCTTTCTGGTCGACCTGGACCACTTCAAGCAGATCAACGACCAGCACGGACACTCGGCCGGCGACGCCGTGCTGGTGCAGACCGCGCAGCGGCTGCGCGAGGTGTTCCGCGATGCCGACTACCTGGTGCGCTGGGGCGGCGAGGAGTTCCTGATCGTGGCGCGGGCCACCGGGCGCGGGCACGCGCCCGAGCTCGCCGAGCGCGCACGCGCCCGGGTCGGCGGCACACTGTTCGAGCTACCGGACGGCAGCAGAGTGCCGTGCACCTGCTCGGTCGGCTTTGCCGCATTCCCGCTGTCGCTGCAGCACCCCCGCGCGCTGAACTGGAGCCAGGTGATCGACGTCGCCGACGGCGCGCTCTACACAGCCAAGCGCGCCGGCCGCAACCAGTGGTGCGGCGCACTGGAGGCCACCAGCGCCAGCCCACAGGCGTTGCGCCAGGGCGCGCGCGGCGCATTCACCCAGTGGGCCGAGAGCGGCGAGCTGCGGTTGGTGCGATCCGTGTAGCCGGGAACCGATCCTGGAGCCGGCGCCGTTGGTCTTGCCAACGGCGCGCCGCCGGCGCATGCTGGTGCCTGCCATGTCGCCCACCCTCGACTTCTATTTCTTCATCGGCAGCACGTACAGCCATTTGTCGGTCTGGCGCGCGGCGGCCCTGGCGCACGAGCGCGGGGTCGAGCTCGTATGGCGGCCGTTCAGCGTGCGCACGCTGATGCGCGAGCAGCAGAACCCGCCGTTCGTGGGCAAGCCGGTGAAGATGCGCTACATGTGGCGCGACGTGGAACGCCGCGCCCGCCGCTTCGGCGTGCCGTTCGCGGGGGAGCCCCCCTACCCCATCGACCGGGACGAGCGCGCCAACCACCTGGCCATGCGTGCCGCGCTCGACGGCTGGTGCCCCGCGTTCACGCGCGCGGCGTACCACGCATGGTTCATCGAACATCGCGACCCGGGCGACGAGGCCACGCTGCGGGCCTTGATCGAATCCACCGGCCACGACCCCGACACCGAGCTCGCGCCCGCGCGCATGGCCGAGTGCATTGCTGCCTATCAGCGGCAGACCGACCGCGCGCGCGAGCTCGGTCTGTTCGGCTCACCCACATTCGTGTGCGGCCGTGAGATCTTCTGGGGCGACGATCGCCTGGAGGATGCGCTGGACTGGGCGGTATCGGCGGCGCACTGAGGCGGCCGCTCGCCTGCCCTGGGGCTACAGCTTCACCGGGCCATCGAGTGCCGAGCCGCCGGCGGCCTCGCGGGCCTGCTGCTGGCGGGTGCGATCGACGTAAGTGTCGGCCCGCGCGATCTGCTCGCGGATGATCTGGTTGTTCTGGCCCATCACCTCGATGGCCTTGGCCCGGAAGTTGTCCATCGCATCCATGGCCTGGAAGGTCTGGTCGAACATCTCCTTCATCTTCTCGATGCCCAGCATCGGGTTCTGCGCGAACTGCGTGGTCTGGTCCACATGCTGGTTCAGCGCGCGACCGGTCTCGCTGATCAGGTTGCCGATGGTCGCGTTCACGCCCTGCAGCATCTCCATCACGCGGATCTGGTTGCCGGTGGCGCGTGCCACCGTCTGCGCCACGGCCAGCGCACTCATGCCGGTGGTGGCCACGCGGGTGCAGCCGTTCATCATCTCGCGGCCGGTCTTCTTCAGCACGTCGAGTGCGAGGTAGCCGTTGATGCACACCGCCTGCTGGGTCTGGATGTCCTGCAGGTTCTGGCGCGCGTAGAACAGCACCTCCTGGCGCAACGCCTGTGCACGCGTCGGATCGGTGGGTTCGAGCGACTTCACCTTCTCCTCGAGCCGGGCATCGAGCGTGGTCGCAAAGCGCGCCGCGGCGGCGAGCTTGTGCATCGCCTCCCAGAGCTTGCCGCGGGTGGCCTCGATGTCGACCACATCCTTCTGCAGGTCATCGCGCGCGGTGTAGAGCTGGCCCATGCTGGTCTTGAGCTGCTCGGCCGCGCTCTGGTACTTGCGGAAGTAGGCCTCGAGCTTGCTGCCGAAGGGGATGATGCCCAGCAGCTTGCGCGGCTGCATCAGGTCTCCATCGTTGCCGGGGTTGAGTTCGTCGAGCTGCGCACGGATCTCTGCGATGGCCTTGTACGCCGGCGAGTCCTCGACACCGGCAAAGTTGCGCTGCATCAGCCGGCCCTGCATGAGCGCCGAGGCGTTGGAGATTTCCTCCTTACCAAGGGCAAAGGCACTGTCCAGGCGCTGGCGGAAGGCATCCGAGTGCAGGTCCTCGCTGGCCAGTGCGTCGATGAAGCGCAGCACCTGGGCATCCACCTGCTGCTGCACTTCGGGCTTGAGCGGCACGGCCTCGCGCGCCTGCTCCACCGGCACCGGGTGGATGACCTCGGGTGGCTCCAGGGTGAACACCGGCACGGTGGCGGTGGCGGCCGCTGTGGTGGTGGCGGGAGCGGGCGACGCGGAATCGGTCATGGCGTGTCCTTCGGTTCGGGTCGGGTCATACGGGCGGGTTCGGGCTGCAGCGACACCGCAGGCGTGCCGAACTTCTCCTTGAGAAAGCGCGAGTGCACGAGGAAGGCATGGGCATCCTGCGCGGCCAGGTCGTCACCCAATTCACGCACCTTGCCTTCGAGCTCGCCGATGGTGTCGCGGAAGGTGTCCTGCGCCGTCTTGCCGTTGTCGAGCACGCGGGTGGCGGCAAACGAGGCCGGTATCGACAGGTAGGTGTTCAAGGCCTCGGGCAGGTAGCGGATGGCGATGTGGCGCGCATGGAAACTGTCCTGCAACGACAACGTGCCCTTGGAGCGCTCCCATTGGTCGAGCAGTCCCTCGAGCGCCTTGCACAGCTCGAGCACCCGCGCCTGCAGGCTGGCCGGAATGCGGTTGTCCGGGTTGTACTCGGTGAGCCGGCGCACACCGTCGAGCGCCCGTTCCATGGCTGCACGCGCATCGCCTTCATCGTTGAACTGCAGCGCTTCCCACTCGGGTTCCTGGGTCGACGGCCAGCCGAACCACAGGCCACCGATCGCGAACCCGGCCACATAGCCCAGCACCGCCACCCCCAGGCCGAGCGTGCCGAGCAGGCCCAGCCCCTTGAGCACCAGCACCGCGGCGGCCAGGCCCAGGCCACACCACTGGGCCGGCGCCGCGATCAGGCGCAGCAGCTTGGTTCCCATGTCAATGGATTCCGGCGCCCGACGTCACTGGAAAGCCCGGATGTCCTTGAACACGCCATACAGAGGCGTCTTGCGGGCATCGAACACGCGCCCGCCGGTCACCTGCACCAGGTCCTTCAGCGCAGCCTCGTTGGCCTCGCCGAACAGCACCAGGAACACCGGGATGCCACGCACATCTTCAGGCAGGGCGGCGTAGTCGCGCTTGAACTGCTCGAGCGTGCGGCCCTTGTTGTTCTCGCCATCGGTGAAGGCCACCACCGAGTATTGGTAGCGCGGATTGGACTTGCGCTCCTCGAGCATGCGTTGCAACGACACCAGCACGGCATCGTAGAGCGCCGTGCCGCCCGTCATTTTCAGGTTGTCGGCAAAGTCGCGCACCTCGGCCAGCACAGCCTGCTTGGCCTCGCTGTCGGCCTGCAGCGCCACGCCCTTGCCGCTCGTGCTGCCCGCCGGCACCTCGAAGCGGGTGAGGCCGTAGGGCTGGTCCGCAAAGGGTTGCAGCCAGATCCGCTCGCGGTTGGTGAGCTTGGCGATGCGGCCGGTGAGCGAGGCATCGGCGCCAGCGATGTAATGGATGGCCTGCACCAGCTGTTGGCGCCGGCCACCGCCTTGCATGCTGCCGCTGGTGTCGAGCACGAAGGTGCTGGCGATCGGCGTGCGGAACTCGTTGAGGTAGGCCGCGATCAGGCCATCGGCCAACGCCCGGTCGGGCGAGAACGGCAGTTCGACCTGCAGGCCCTGCTTGGGCAGGATGTCTTCCACGCGCGCGGCGTACTCGGTCACGATGGGCCGGCGCAGGGTCTGCCTTGCCAGCCACATTTGCGCCGCCTCGCCCTTGAGGTATTCCACGACCTTGACGTAGTCGGCACGCCGTTCGTCGTTGAGCAGCATGAAGGGGTAGTCGGCGTTGCTCACGCCTTCATGCGGGTAGATCAGGTGCAGCTTCTCGCGCAGCTTGCCCGATGCGTTCAGGCTGAGCAGCCAGCTCTCGTAATTGATGAACGCGTTGGCGCGGGTGCCCTGGTGGGCGATGAACTGCTCGGACAGGTAGGTCGAGTTGTCGCCCGGGATCTTGTAGCCGCGAAGGAAGTCGGCGATGGCACCGCGGTCGACGTCGCCCGCCGTGAGCGCTTCGGACTTCTGGCTTGCCGCCGCCACCACGCCCATGAGCGACATGAAGCCCTGGTTGGACGTGGCGGGGTTGGACAGCGCATACGTGAGCTTGCCCGCCCGCGCCGCGCTGGCGATGTCTTTCCAGGTGAGCTTGGTGCCTGCAGCCGTCCAGCCATGGCGCTTGGCATCGGACTCGCTCACGCCCACCGCGATGGGCGAGAGCATGATCTTCTCCTGGAGCTTCACGCGCGACTGGCCCTGCGCGTCGCTCAGCAGGTACTTGGCATTGGCGAACCAGGCGGCATCGGCCTTGGCATTGCCGGTGAGCACGGCTTCGGTGCTTTCCATCGTGCCGCCGAAGCGGAACTTGAGCTTCACCCCGGTGGCATCGAGCACCATCTTCTCGAGCGGCTCGATGTCCTTGAGGTCGCTGGTGGCCAGCACCTTGAATTCGCGCTGCTCAGGCGCCGGCGCCGCTGGCACCACCGTCTTCGGTGCCTCGGGTTCGCTGCGGCCACAGCCGGCCAGCCAGCCCATCGAAGCCAGTCCCAGCGCCAGTACGGCGCGCCCGAATGCCCGTCGCAGCATCATTGCGTCATCTCCCGTGCCACCACGTCGATCATCTCGGCCATCAGCTCGAACGCCGGTGGATCCACCACCTGCGTCACCCGCGGCTCCACCGCCAGCCCGGTGGGCTGCACGGCCTGCACGAAGCGCTCGGTATCGGCCACGCGAAAGCCGTATTCCACCGCGATGGCCTGCAGCTGCGCATGGCTGCCCAGCAGGTCGGCCAGCGCCTTCGAGCGCTCGTTGAAGGCGATGAACACGACCTTGTTGACGATGGTGGGCTGCGGATACAACAGCACCATGTCGGACCCGATGCCCTTCTTCTGCAGCGCGTAGTGCACCAGCTGGTTCTCGTAGATGAAGGCCATCGGCGTCTTGCCGATGCCGATGGCCACGTAGTCGTCGAAATTGCCGTTGACGTAGTTCTCCTGGTAGCCCTGGCGCTTGAACAGCTCCGCGAGCCTCGCCGCCACCTGCTGGGCTGTGGCGCGGTCGGTGACGACATCGCCGTTGAGCGCATGGCTGGTCAGCGCCAGGTACATCGCAGCGGAGTTGCTGCGCCGCACATCGGTGGTGGATACCAGCACGCTGCGCGTGACGTCGTAGGCCTGCGCACCCTTCAGGTCCTTCCAGCGCTTCTTGGCCAGCATCGCCTCGGTGAGCCGTGTCATGTCGACGCCGTAGGTGCGGGGTCCGAGCGACCGCGCCATGCCATTGCCCACCAGGATCTTCGCGATCGGCTCCCACGAAGCGATCACCATCGGCGTGTGAAACGGCGCGCTCTGTGCGACGGCGAGATTGGCCTTGCGCGCCGCATCGACCACCTGGTTGGCGGCCACCACCCCCGAGGGGAAGAAGAAGTCAGGCGAGGTGCCGGCGGCGACCTTGCCCGCCATGTCGCGACTGCCGACGCGGCTCACAGCCACCGGCAGTTTGTGCTCGGCCAGGATCTTCTCGACGCGCGGGTCCTTGAAGAAGGGTTCGACATCCAGCGCGATGAGGCCCTTGAGCGGCACGGCCTGCGCCACCTCGGCGGCCTCGATCCGTTGTGCCTGTTGCTCTTGCTGCCCGCGCAGCGCGTAGTACAAGGCGCCGCCGAAGACGGCCACGAGGGCCAATGTGATCACGGCGCGCTTGGGGGTGGACAGGCCGGTCATGGTGCGGTGCAGTGCCTCCGGGTGGGTGGCGCAAGGGGGCCCGGCGCGCGGTGCGCAGGGCGGCGCGTGCATCATAAGGGCGGCGGCCGTCCCGCGCCGCGTCTATGCTCGCACCCATGAACGACGACCAGCTCCTGCGCTATTCGCGCCACATCCTGCTCGACGACATCGGCGTCGAGGGCCAGCAGCGGCTGCTGCAGTCCCACGCGCTGGTCATCGGCGCCGGCGGCCTGGGGTCGCCGGTGGCGTTGTACCTGGGCACCGCCGGCGTGGGCCGGCTCACGCTGGTGGACCACGACCGCGTGGACCTGACCAACCTGCAGCGGCAGATCGCCCACAACCTGTCGCGCGTGGGCCAACCGAAGGCAGAGTCGGCGCGTGCCAGCATTGCGGCAATCAATCCCGACGTGCAGGTGTGCGCCATCACCCAGCGTGCCGATGCCGCCTGGCTGGACCAGGCCGTCGCCAGTGCCGACGTGGTGATCGACTGCAGCGACAACTTCACCACGCGGCATGCGGTCAATGCGGCATGCGTGGCGCACCGGCGGCCACTGGTGGCCGGCGCCGCGATCGGCTTCGACGGCCAGATCTCGGTGTACGACCCCCGCGACGCGGGCTCGCCCTGCTATGCCTGCGTGTTCCCGCCGCACACCACCTTCGAGGAGGTGCAGTGCGCCACGATGGGGGTGTTCGCGCCGCTGGTGGGCATCATCGGCACCGTGCAGGCCGCCGAAGCGTTGAAGCTGCTGGCCGGCGTGGGCACGTCGCTGGCGGGCCGGCTGCAGATGCTGGATGCGCGGTCGATGGAGTGGACCGAGATCCGCCTGGCGCGCCAGCCGCAGTGCCCCGTCTGCGGGGCGGGAACTAGCGAATCCAGGTCAGCGCACTGAACACGCGAGCGTGTCCCTGGTATGACGACAGCACGACCTCGCGGTAGGTGCCGGTCTCGCCATCGTAGGCGGGTATGCGCCCGCCGCTGCAGTTCGCATCGGCGGAGGAAGCGGGCACCACCATCAGCTGAGCGCTGGGCACACCGCGCGTGGCATATGCGCCGGGCACGCTGGCTCGCACCAGGATGCTCTTGGCAGGATCGGTCGGACGGGAAGGGTCCCGTTCCTCGGCGTAGAGCGCGGTGGCGCTCACCGGCGCCGCCAGCGGCGCGTTCTGCCAGTTCACCGCCGCCGCCAGGCCTGCCGGAATCATCGTCGCGCCGGGCAGCACCAGCGGCAGCGATGCCGTCACGTCGTTCAGCGGTCGCTTCAGCACCGATTCGGGCGCCATCAGCGGCGCCAGGATGCGAACGTACTCCACCGCATCGGGCTGTGTGGTCCCGGCATTGCCCTTGAGGAACACCTCGAACGCGTACTGGCTGTAGGCGCGGACCGGCGAGAAGTCGGCGAGGTAGGGAATCCGATTGATGGCGATGTCGCGCGCGGGCCAGTAGGTGCCTGGCGTCGAGAAGCGGCGTCCGTCCAACATGGCGGACGCCAGCCGGAAGTCGTTCTGCACATACGGGGTCGTCGTGTTGGACGCTGGCACTTCGCCGGTCTTGTTGAGCACGGCCAGGTACCCCTGCGCGCCGCAGGCGGTGCTCGGCGCCAGCACCAAGCCGGCCATGGGCAGACCCGGTCCGCGCACGCGAACCGCGCGGATGCCGGCATCCACCCAGGCCTGGCGGCCGCGGTCCCACCGGTAGGACAGCGCCACCATGCGCAGCGCCGAGTGCACGTAGCTGGGGGCCGACTCCTGGCGCGCCGGGTTGGCCTGGGTCAGGCGGTAGTAGCTGGGCTCGATGGCCATGCTGTAGATCTGCTGGTTCCCGTACAGCCGCCAGTTGCCGGCCACGGCCTGGCCACCGCCGGCATCGCGGCGGAACACCTTGACCACCGGATACTCCACGGCGCCGCCGACCGGCCCGTTCGGTCCGCGTGGGCCGACGTAGGGCTGCAGCACGGTGAACTGCACCCAGGCCAGGTCGTCGACGCTGCTGCCCGGGGTGCGCGAGACAAACAAGATGCGCGGGTTGCGCAACTGGCTGCCCGCCACCGGGCTGCCGTCGTACTCGCTGAACAGCATGCGCATGTCTTCGCGCAGGTCCATGCCGTTGTGCCGGTAGTCGGTGCGCACGAGACGCGTGCCGTCGGCATCGGAGCAGGCCGCATCCGCGCCGTAGCTGGCCGCCGGTAGCGCCAGGCAGCGATTCATCTCGGCGGTCCAGCGCGTGAGCTTGTCGAACGTGAGCGTGTCGGTGCCGGGCAGAGCCAGCAGCGACGCCGACAACGGTGCAGCGGCCGTGACCAGCCGCGGCTGCTCGGTGCCGGTGGCATCCTGCGCCACCGTGGACAGCTTGGTGCGCAGCTGGGTCGCGCCGGTGGCCGGGTCCCGGGTGTGGTCCAGGGAGTCGAGGATGGCATCCAGCCCGTTGCCGTCGTAGGCATAACGCGATCGGACCACGTCCAGCCGCGACGCATCGGCCACCCCGGCGGCTGCCAGGGCGGGTTTGAGCGCAGTCACCAGGCTCGCCAGCGCCGATGCCACGCGATCGGAGCGGATGCTGCTGCCGGCGAAGATCTTGTCGGTGCCGCCAACCGCAGCATCCAGGGCCTCGGACACCGCCCAGTCGGTCAACGGGTTGATGTTGGCCCACTGTGCCTGGCCCGCTGCGATGGCCTGCGTGAGCACAGAGGTGTAGACCTGCCCACTGCCGTCGACCGCCCGCAGCACGTATGGCGGCTTGAACACCGTGGCCGGGAAGCGCAGCATGAAGCGGCCACTGGCATCGGTGAGCCCGGACACGCTGCGGCCGTCGACGTCGGTGAGCCCCACGCGCGCACGCGCCAGGGGCGCGCCGTCTCCCGCGGCCCCGCCCACGCCACCATCGGCGCCGGAGTCACCGCCGTAGCCATCGGCCTGGGCGATGCCGCTGGGGTCGATCGCGTAAGTGGTGGTGGCATCGGATATGGACACCGGGTCCAGCGGTGCCAGCGGATCGCCGCCGACGCCACAAGCGACCGCAGGCGCCGTTGCGCCGTCGCCCATGCGGCCCTGCCCCCGCAGCACGGTGCAGGTCAGCCCCGCGGGCTGGGCGTGCACCTGCACGTCGTATGCCGCTCCCTTGGCCAGCCAGGTCGGGAACTGGAAACCCGTAGCGCCCGCCGCCACGGCGAGTGTCTGCCCCTGCTGCCCCAGCACCAGCCCGGTCGTCGTCAACCCGGTCACCGTGCCCTGCACCGCGCCGATGAAGTCCGTCACGGCACCCACACGCAGCACCTGGTTGCCGAACGGCCCGCCGATCACGAACACCTGCTCGGCGCCGTCGACCAGCAGGTAAGCGCCGGTGGCGGGGTAATAGCGGTAGGTCAGGCCGGCAGACTCCTGCGTGGTCTGGGGGCCAGGGAAATACTGGTTGTAGACGCTCTCGCCGTAGTCGAGCAGTTGCACCGCCGGATCGACGCTGTCACCTGCTGCCAACGCGCGGGCACGGGGTGCGGCATCGGTGGTGGCAGCCGGCTCGAGCGCCACCACCTGTGCCACCTGCCCCGCCGCCGCAGCCAGCCGCGCGGCCGCCTCGGGGGCAGCCTGCCCACCATCGCCACCCCCGCAGCCGGTCAGCACGATGGCGCCGGCCAGGATCCACAGGCGCGCATGCGCCCTCATGCTGTGCATCGTCATGCCTTGCAATCCTCATGCGGGAACAAGAACAGCGCCATCGCCAGAACCCGGTGTCTCCTGCGAGTGGAGGGGTCCTAAACCGCCGCCAGTGCGTGATCGAGATCGGCACGCAGGTCGTCGATGTGCTCGATCCCGATGGACAGCCGCACGGTATCCACCGTCACGCCGGCCAGCGCCAGTTCGGCCTCGGACAGCTGCCGATGGGTGGTCGACGCCGGGTGGCAGGCCAGCGACTTCGCATCGCCGATGTTCACCAGTCGCGTGATCAGCTTGAGCGCATCCTGGAAGCGCGCTCCGCCCTCGCGTCCGCCCTCCACGCCAAAGGTCAGGATGCCCGAGGCACGACCGCCCATCGTGCGCTGAACCAGCGCATGGTCGGGGTGTTCGGGCAGGCCTGCGTAGTTGACCCACTTCACCTTCGGGTGCCCGTGCAGGTGGCGCGCGACTGCCAGCGCGTTCTCGCAGATGCGGTCCATGCGCAGCGCCACCGTCTCGATGCCCTGCAGGATGAGGAACGAGTTGAAGGGGCTGATGGCGGCGCCCATGTTGCGCAGCGGCACCACGCGGGCGCGGCCGATGTAGGCCGCCTCGCCCAGCGCCTGCGTGTACACCACGCCGTGGTAGCTCACATCGGGCTCGTTCAGCCGCTTGAAGCGCGCCGCATGCTGCGCCCAAGGAAACGTGCCGGAGTCGACGATGGCCCCGCCGATGGAGTTGCCGTGGCCGCCCAGGTACTTGGTGAGCGCGTGCACCACGATGTCGGCACCGTGCTCGAAAGGCCGGCACAGGTAGGGGGTGGGCACGGTGTTGTCGACGATCAACGGCACGCCGCGGCGGTGGGCGATGTCGGCCAGCGCCCGGATGTCGGTCACGTTGCCCAGCGGGTTGCCGATCGACTCGCAATACACGGCCTTGGTGCGCTCGTCGATCAGCGCTTCGAACGATGCCGGGTTGCGCGGATCGGCAAAGCGCGTGGTGATGCCCATCTGCGGCAGCGTGTGCGCCAGCAGGTTGTAGGTGCCGCCGTACAAGGTGGACGACGACACGATGTTGTCGCCCGCCTCGGCGATGGTCTGGATCGCGTAGGTGACCGCGGCCATGCCCGAGGCCAGGCCCAGCGCGCCGATGCCCCCTTCCAGCGCCGCCAGGCGCTGCTCCAGCACCGCCGTGGTCGGGTTCATGATGCGGGTGTAGATGTTCCCGGCCACCTTCAGGTCGAACAGGTCGGCCCCGTGCTGCGTGTCGTCGAACGCATAGGCCACGGTCTGGTACAAGGGCACCGCCACCGACTTGGTGGTGGGGTCGGGCTGGTAGCCGGCATGCACGGCCAGCGTTTCGAACTTCATGCGTGCTCCTGGATGGGTGGTGTGGGTTGCAGGCGCCGATGATAGGCGGCGCGGCGCGCCCGCGCTTTGGGCGTAAGCTGCACCCATGAACACGCCTCATGATCCGCTCCACGCCCGCAACTTCCCCACCGCGCAGGAAGAAGCCGAGGCTCTGGCGCGCTCCAGCCGCTACGGTGGTCCAGGCAGCAGCTACCGGCTGGCCTTCACCGACACCGAGTTCCTGCTGCGCGAGGAGCTGCGCCCCGTGCGCATGCAGCTCGAGCTGCTCAAGCCGGAGATGGTGCAGGCCGAGCAGGGCATCGAGTCGACCATCGTGATCTTCGGATCGGCCCGCATCCAGTCGCCCGAGGCCGCCGAGCGGCGACTCCAGGTCGCCCGAGAGGACGGCGACGAGCAGGCCCTGCGCCGCGCGCAGATGGCCGTGCAGATGAGCGCCTACTACGATGAGGCCCGGCGCTTCGCCGCACTGGTGACCGAGCGCTCGCGCACGCTCGAGTCACCCATCTATGTGGTGACCGGGGGCGGCCCCGGCATCATGGAGGCGGGCAACCGCGGTGCGCACGAGGTGGGTGGCAAGAGCATCGGCCTGAACATCGTGCTGCCGCACGAGCAGGAGCCCAACCCGTTCATCACGCCCGAGCTGTGCTTCCAGTTTCATTACTTCGCCATGCGCAAGATGCACTTCGTGATGCGCAGCATCGCTCTGGTGTGCTTCCCCGGCGGCTTCGGCACGCTCGACGAGCTGTTCGAAACCATGACGCTCATCCAGACCGGCAAGAGCCGCCGCCGCCCGATCCTGCTGTTCGGCCGCGCATTCTGGGACAAGCTCATCGACTTCCAGCACCTGGTAGACACCGGCATGATCAGCGCGCACGACCTGGGCCTGTTCCACTACGTCGAAACCGCCGAAGACGCCTGGAGTCGCCTGGCAGAACACTACGGTTTCGACGCGACACCCACGGAGACCGGGCTGTTCGCGGATGACATCTAGCCCTGCAATGCGGCGCGCCGCATCGGTGCATTCTTGCGCGAGGACCAGTGGCATCCGTCTGGGCCTACGGCGATCAGCACAGGTACGAGTCGCATGGCAAGCAACATCTGCTGCTTGCCAATCACTTATAGCCCCTGACCGGCAAGATGGAACTCGGTTGCCCAGTTTCTGGCAAATGTCTTCGTACAAGCCACGTCGGTTTGGTCTTTGTCACTGAGCAACGCTCGCCGCATCTCAACGGCCTCGGCCTCGGTGATCGGTTCAACCGTGTCTGCCATGTGGGGTCACTCCTGTTCCGGGGGTTGAATAGTTGACATCAGGTCTAAGAACGCGCTGCGGTCGAAGCCCTCGGCAAGCCCCTGGATCACGGTGTCAGGCTTGTTGGCGTGAACTGCCGTGAACTTGTACGCCGTCCCGCTGCCATACGCGTATACCGCCAACGTTCCCTGCACGAAGCGGACCCGATAGTCGAATCGTTCGAGGCCGGCCGTCTGAAGCAGCCGGCAGCCATCGGAAGTAGTGCCGCTGTACATCCCGCTCATCAACGGCCCCGCCTTGTCGGTCACACCGTTGTGCCGACGCGCAAGCGCGCCATCGTCGAACATGAGCGCCAGTTTTCGACCGCCACTGAACATGGCCCCGAAGCCTTGTGCGTCAAAACCCATGCGCTGGATCGGACCGGGCACACCGATGCGCATCAGGTTCGTCACGCGTACTAGCACCCAGCCCTTCGTTTCGACCGTGGGTTCGATAGCCGCAAAAGTGGGTGCCTGACAAACCTGCGCTGACGCGATCGTGCAGCCGAAGCAGGCAATGGCGATGAGGAGAACGCGCTTCATGAATCCAGTCTGGATGGTGTGATCGCTCTGGCGACAGCCTTCGATGCCGGGGCACCGAACACCAACGGCGGGGCAACCTCTGCCGCGAGCCCGACTCACCTGTGGCACTCCACTCGAGTCGAGACAACCATATCACTACCGCGTTAGCAACGGGCGAACTGTGCATGTCCGGGTGCCGCCAGGTCAACCCCAATTGCTAAGGATGCAATGATGCGTTCCAGGCCGAACGATCCAACACGTGCGTCTGCTGTTCAGCGCTCGGCCACGTGTATCCGCCAGCGTTGGCCGTCGCGTCGGTGGTAGTACAGCAGGCGCTCGTCGGGTGACAGTGCCGGTGCCTCGACGAAGCCATCGAGTCGTGACAGGCGCAGCGGCGGTTGGAATGGTTGGTCATCGGAGCCGCGGTGGGTGATCCAGATCGATGGGGCGCCGCCGTTGGAGGAGTCGCCGGCGCGGGTGAACAGCAGCGTCCGCCGGTCGTTCGACCAGCAGGCGGCGTACTCCAGGGCACCGGTGTTGATCGCCGCCAGCCAGTGCGATGAGGCCGGCAGGCGCTGGAACTCGGCACCCTGCCTGCGTGCGATCAGCAGATCGGCCGTGATGGGTGCACCGGCGCCGACGAAGCGCCCTTCCGACAGGGCCAGCCATTGGCCATCGGCGCTGACCTCGGCGTCGAACACGACCATGGCCAGGCCACTGCTGGACAGGCTGTCCAGGCGCTGCAGTGACTCCACGCGACCGCCGTGCAGTCGGCCTCGGTATACCGTGGCCCGCGTGCTGGCGTATTCGCGCGGTGACACGAAGTACAGCTGGCCCTGGTTGTCGGTGCTGGGCACGCCTTCGAGCGCGTCGGTGTTCACACCCTGCAGCCGCCCGCGCCAGGCAAAGGTGGTGTCGTCGATGCGTTCGGCCCAATGCAGATCGGTCTGCGCTGCGGGGTCGTTCGAGTTGTTGAACAGCAGCACGCGGCCGTCGCGGGTGAGAAAGGGCTCCATCGCGTCGTCGTCGTAGCCCACCAGCGTGACCGGCCTGGGCCGCGAGTAGGCCGTCGACTCCGGTGCGGCGCTGGGGTCTGCACCTGGGCCGCTGCAGGCGCCCAGCGCGACCGCCAGGATCGGTACCCGCAACAGCGCAGCGACGCGCTGTCGACACAGTGAATTGGCGTACGCGTCATGTCCGGCAGTGGCGTTCATGCTGCCCCCGGTATGGCTTGCAGCCGAGCGCCGCGCCGGGCTGCGCGCGAGAGGCTACGCGCATGTACAGCGGCAGGCCATCCCCAATTCGATCTTTCGATCGCACCCCCCCGTACGCGGCCGCACAATCTGCGCCCCGCGGCCGGGCAAACCAGCAGCATCGACACCCGAAGCGCCGCGACAATGCGCGCCATGAACACGCGCGTCTCCCTGATCGGCGCCCCCACCGACATCGGTGCGGGCAGCCGCGGCGCCAGCATGGGGCCAGAAGCCCTGCGGGTGGCCAACATCCAGTCCACCCTCGAGGGCCACGGCCTGGAGGTGATCGACCGTGGCAACCTGGCCGGGCCGGCCAATCCGTGGCTGCCGCCGGTGGATGGCTACCGGCACCTGCGCGAGGTGGTGGCCTGGAACCGTGCGGTGCACGAGGCGGTGCACGCCGAGCTTGCGGCGCAACGCCTGCCCATCCTGCTGGGGGGTGACCACTGCCTGGGGCTGGGCTCCATCAGCGCGGTGGCGCGCCACTGCCGCGAGGCGGGAAAGAAGCTGCGTGTGCTGTGGCTCGATGCCCATGCCGACTTCAACACCAACGTGCTCACGCCCAGCGGCAACATCCACGGCATGCCGGTGGCCTGCCTGTGCGGCCACGGGCCGCGCGAACTCATCGAGATCGGCGGCCAGGTGCCCGCCCTCAACCCGAAGTGGATCCGCCAGATCGGCATCCGCTCGGTCGACGCCGGCGAGAAGCGCTTCGTGCATGAAGTCGGCCTCGAGGTGTTCGACATGCGCTACATCGACGAGATGGGCATGCGGCACGCGATGGAGCTGGCGCTGGCCACGCTGGACGCCAACACCCACCTGCACGTGAGCTTCGACGTCGACTTCCTCGACCCCGAGATCGCGCCCGGCGTGGGCACCACGGTGATGGGCGGCCCCAGCTACCGAGAAGCGCAGCTGTGCATGGAGATGATCGCCGACACCGGCCGCCTGGGTTCGCTGGACGTGATGGAGCTGAATCCGGCGCTGGATGTGCGCAACAAGACGGCGCTGCTGGCGGTGGACCTGATCGAGAGCCTGTTCGGCAAGAGCACGCTGATGCGCGCGTGAGGGTGCAGGGTCTTGCGGTCTGTGCGCCGGGCCGCTCCCGAGCGCGAATCGCGCAGCCGGCTCCTTGATCACGCCGCCCGGCAGTCCAGTGGCGGGGCGTCGGCCGGCTCGCCCATGCGGGCGCGAAACAGCAGGTCGTCGGTGATGCGCAGGCGCCGGCTCATCTCGCGCGCGAGGTTCATCTGGATGAGCGCGAACTGCTCGGCATCGCGCTCGAACAACGCCAGCAAGTGTTCGGGACGCAGTTCGATCGCGGCGCAATCGACATCGGCTCGCACCGATGCGCTGCGTGGCGCCAGGTCGAGCAAGGCCATCTCGCCGAAGCACTGCCCCACGCCCAGCGTACCCAGTACCAGCTCGCGCCCCTGCCACAGCCGCAACACGCTGACGCGGCCGCTTTCGAGCACATACATGGCTTGGGCAGGCTCGCCCTCACGGAAGAAGTACTGGCCGCGTTCGACGCAGGTCTCGATGGCCGGCTCCAACAGTGCGGCCAACGCGTCGTCGCGGATGGCGCCAAACAGCGGCATCTGCTGCAGCAGTTCCACTCGCACGGCCTTCATGGCGCACCTCCGCAGCGCACCCACCGGGGTGCCGGCGACCGCGCGGCGCACGCCCGCTGGATGCGAGCCCAGTATAGGAGCGCAACCCTCGGCGCGGTGCATGCAGTGCGGCCCCATGTGCCGATGGTCATGCCTCGCAGCGGGCGCGCCATCGGGACTGGCACAGCAGCGGCGGGCCGAAGCGGCCCGCGTGCGTCAGCGCACGGCCTCGATCGCGGTGATGGTCAGGCCGCCCGAACTGCGCTGGTACTGAAAGCGCACCTTGTCGCCGACCTTGAACTGGTCGAGCCAGACGGCTTCCTTGACCCGAAAGGCCATGGTCATCGGCCCCATCTGCAGTTGCGGCACGTCGCCATGCCAGATCGTCAGCTTGCCTGCACCCTTGTCCACCTTGCGCACCACCCCGTCGATCGGCACCGCCGCCGGTGCGCTGGCCGCGGCGGCTGGGTGTTCGGCGTGGGCATGGGCATCGGTGGCCCGTGCGGCATCGGGCGCCGCGGTGAGCAGTACCGCCGCCATGGCCAGGGCGGCCAGCGGGGCGTTTGCAAGGCTGTGTGTCATGGCTTCAGGGCCTGAGTCCGGGAAAACCCGCATAGCTTACACCGTTCCGCCGAGCGCTTGTGCCAGGTTGCGATGGGCCTGCGCCTCCAGCCGCGCGCGCAACGGCGCGGTGGCATAAAGGGGTACGCGCGCCGCGAAACCGGCCAGCACGGTGCGGCGCTTGCGGCGATAGATCCAGCGCGGCACGAAGGCATATTCGGCGCGGATCTCCCGTCCGTACTCGGCGAAGCGCGCCGGGTCGGCACCGAGGATGGACAGGTCGATGTCGAGCAGCAGGTCGCGGTCGGGGTCAGGCCCGCCTGGGGTATCGGCCGCAGGTGCATCGTGTCGGGTGGCCAGCACGAGGTCGTGCACGCGCCGGGCAGTGGCCGGAGCCACCGCATGCGCCAGCAGCGCGTCACGGGCCCAGTCGGCGCTGCGCTGCTCGTTGTCGGCTCGCTGGGGGTCATAAACCGCATCGTGAAACCACAGCGCCATGGCCAGCACCTCGGGCCGCGAAGCGCAGGCGCGCAACTCACCCAGCCAGGCCAGGCACTCCGCCAGGTGGCGCAGCGTGTGGTAGTGGCGTTGGGGCTCTTCGTGGCAGGCCAGCAGCGCATCGCGCAAGGCATGGCCATCGCCGCGGGCACGCAGTGCCTGCCAGTCGACATCCCAGAGGTGCTGCAACTGGTCGAGCGTCAGCAGCGCGGGTTCTCGGGCGGTCGGGGCGTTGTCGGGCAGCATGGTCGGCCTGGCTCAGTGCGTGCGAGACGCGGTCGGTGCGCATCATTCCACGGCCGCATCGCGGGCACCACCCGCGGGGCGTCGCGGGATTGGTGGGAGCGCTCCAGTGCGTTCGCGCGGGGCGCGGTTATGCTCGCAGTCCCCCGCGTGCAGGCGCCTTCGACCTGCGGCGCCGACCTGCCTCCCGACATGATGACGACACCTGCCCCATCAGATCCCCGCGCACCCCTCGGAGCACGCCCATGGTGAGCCGCCGCGCGTTCGTGCTGGGCAGCGCCGGGGTCGGCGGTGCGCTCGTCGTTGGCTGGTCGGTGATGCCGCCACGGCAGCGACTGCTCACCGAAAATCCCGCAGCGGCAGTGCCCGGTGAGCACACGTTCAATGGCTGGGTGCGCATCGGCAGCGATGACCGCGTCACCGTACTGCTGGCCAAGAGCGAGATGGGCCAGGGCGTGAGCACCGCACTGGCCATGGTGCTCGCCGATGAGCTCGATGCCGACTGGTCCAAGGTGCGCACCGAGCCCGCGCCGGTCGACCGCATCTACAACAACCTGGCCATGGTCGTCGATGGCCTGCCGTTCCATCCCGACGACGACGGCACGTTGAAGCACTTCCTCGGCTGGATGACTGCCAAGACCATGCGGGAAGTGGGCGTCATGGCCACCGGCGGTTCGTCGAGCGTCAAGGACCTGTGGATGCCCATGCGCCAGGCCGGCTCGTCCGCGCGGGCGATGCTGGTCAGCGCAGCGGCGCAAACCTGGAAGGTGCCGGTGGGTGCGGTCACGGTGCGGTCGGGAGTGGTGCACCACCTCGACAGCGGTCGCTCGCTGCGCTACGGCGAACTGGCCGAGCGCGCATCGCGGGAGCTGATCCCCACGCGCACGGTGCTGAAGAAACCCGCCCAGTTCACGCTGATCGGCAAGGCGACCCGACGCATCGATACGCCCGTCAAGATCGACGGCAGTGCCCGCTTCGGCATCGACGTGCTGCCGCCGGGCCTGCGCTATGCCAGCCTGGTGATGAGCCCCACGCTGGGCGGGCAGGTGGCCCGCCACGACGGTGCCGCGGCCGCGGCGATGCCGGGCGTGGCCAAGGTTCTGGCGGTGGCGGGCACGCGCGGCGGCAGCGGCGCAGTGGCCGTGGTGGCCGACACCCCTTGGCATGCCATGCAGGCGGCCCGCAAGGTGAGCGTCGATTGGACACCTGGCCCGGCGGCTGGCCTGTCCAGTGCGGGCCTGATGCAGCGGCTCGCACAGGCGCTCGATGGCGACGACGGCTTCGGCTATCAATCGCGCGGCGACGTGCGCGGCGCACTGCAAGGCGCGGCTCGCACGCTCAAGGCCGAGTACCGGGCGCCGCTGTTGGCCCACGCCACCATGGAGCCGATGAACTGCACCGTGTTGCTCAAGGACGGGCAGGCGACGGTGTGGGCGCCAACCCAGGTGCCCGACATCGCGCGCGCAGCCGCAGCCCAGGCGCTGGGTCTGCCCACGGAGCGGGTGACAGTGAACGTCACGCTGCTGGGCGGCGGCTTTGGCCGGCGGCTGGAGGTCGAACACGTGGCCCAGGCCGCGGCCGTCGCCCGCGAACTGCCTGGACAACCGGTGCAGACCTTCTGGTCGCGCGAGCAGGACATGCAGCACGACCTGTACCGCCCACCCTGCGTGGCCCGCTACGAGGCCGGGCTCGATGCGCAAGGTCGCATCGTGGCCTGGCGTGCCACGTCCGCCGGCCCATCGATCGTGCAGCAGTACCTGGCTCGCCAATGGGGCCTGCCCGCCGCCGGACCGGACAAGACCACCGCCGAAGGGGCGTTCGACCAGCCCTATGAATGGCCTGCGGTGCGAGTCGGCCATGTCATCGTCGACCTGCCGGTCGGCGTGGGCTTCTGGCGCGCGGTCGGGCACTCGCACCAGGCCTTCTTCAAGGAGTGCTTCCTCGACGAGTGCGCGCATGCGGCGGGCCAGGACCCCCTGGCGTACCGGCTGGCACTGTTGCAGCGCCATCCGCGGCACCGCGCGGTGCTCGAAGCCGTGGCACGCGCAGCAGGTTGGGGCCAGCCGCCTCAACCGGCTGCCGATGGTGCCCCGCGCGCACGCGGCCTCGCACTGCACCAGTCCTTCGGCAGCATCGTCGCTCAGGTGGCCGAGGTGTCGGTGTCGCCTGCCGACAAGTCCATCCGCGTGCACCGCATCGTGGCGGCCATCGATTGCGGGCTGGTCGTCAATCCGGCCGGCGTGCGCCAGCAGATGGAGAGTGCGATCGTCTACGGCCTGGGCGCGGCGCTGCACGGCGAAATCACGCTGCGCGACGGGCGTGTGGAGCAATCGAACTTCAACGACTACCCGGTGCCACGCATGCACGAGTGCCCGAAGATCGAGACCGTGTTGATGCAGAACCTCGAGCCGCCCGAGGGAGTGGGCGAACCTGGCACGCCCCCGGTGGCGCCGGCGGTGGCCAATGCCCTGTTCGCATTGACCGGGCAGCGCCTGCGCAGCCTTCCGTTGCGACTGGCCTGATCGGCCACACCATCCGTATCGCCGCCCCTGGCCTACCCTGATTCGAATACCACGATGACCACCCTGCAAGTCAATGGCCGCACCCTCGAGGTCAAGGCCGAGCCCGATACACCGCTGCTGTGGGTGCTGCGCGGCGAATTGCAGCTCACCGGCACCAAGTTCGGCTGTGGCATGGCGCTGTGCGGTGCCTGCACCGTGCATCTGGACGGGCAAGCCGTGCGCTCGTGCACCACGCCGCTGTCGGCCGCCCTGGGCAAGGCCGTCACCACCATCGAAGGGCTGCAAGGCCCGCAGGCCCAGGCCTTGCGCCAGGCCTGGGTCGATGCCGATGTGGTGCAGTGCGGCTACTGCCAGAGCGGGCAGATCATGAGCGCTGCAGCACTGCTCGCCCACACGCCGCGCCCCACCGAGGCGCAGATCGAACAGGCGATGAGCGGCAACATCTGTCGCTGCGGCACCTACCCGCGCATCAAGGCAGCCATCGTCCAGGCCAGCGGCCAGGGCGAGGCGGCTGCCGCGCCAGCTCAGCCGGCGTCGGCGGGCTGAACCGCAGTCCGTTGCGTTTGCTCGCTACTCCTCGAGCAGTGAGCGCAGCATCCACGCGGTCTGCTCGTGCACCGTCAGGCGCTGCGTGAGCAGATCGGCAGTGGGCTGATCATCGGCCTTGGCGACGGCCGGGAAGAGGCTGCGCGCGGTGCGCGCCACGGTCTCGTGGCCCTGAACGAGGATGCGCACCATCTCCATCGCCTTCGGCGGTACGCCTGGCGCATCCGGCACCGAGGCCAGCCGCCCGAACTCGCCATAGCTGCCTGGCGCCACATGCCCCAGCGACCGGATGCGCTCTGCGATCGGGTCGACCGCGTTCCACAGCTCGGTGTACTGCACCATGAACATGGCGTGCAGTGAGTTGAATTGCGGCCCGGTCACGTTCCAGTGGAAGTTGTGCGTCGTGAGGTAGAGGGTGTAGGTGTCGGCCAGCACGCGGGCCAGACCGGTCGCGATCGCCGCGCGGTCGTTCGCGCTCATGCCGATGTCGATTGCCTGTGCGGATCCCTCGTTCGCCTTGCCCTTGCCCTTCTTGGCCATCTTCTGCTCCTGGTGTCATGCGAATCGCATGGCTCTACGATAGCGGCCGACGCGCCACCTGCGCAAGACGACCTGCGCTATGCCAGCGATAGCCGGCAGGCATCGCACACCGAACGATCGGTTGACGGCAAGCGATGCCGGTCTGCCTATGATCGACGCCCATGACCCCCGACGCGGCACCGCCACATGCCAGGTGGCCCCGGCCACCCTATCGCTGCCTGCGCCCAGGTGACACCGTGGGCATCGTCGCCCCCGCCGGCCCCGCCGACGATGGACTCGTGGCACGGGTGCCGGCGCTGCTGGCGGCGCATGGCTTGAACGCCCGGGTGCTCCCGGGTTGCCATCTGCGCCAGGGCTACCTGGCCGGGCCCGACCGGGCCCGCCTGGCCGACCTGCATGACGCCTGGGCCGACCCCGAGCTGGCCGCGCTGTGGTGCCTGCGCGGCGGGTACGGCAGCGCCCGGCTGCTGCCGCACCTCGACACCGCGCTGCTGCAGCGCTCGCGCAAGCTGCTGATCGGCTACAGCGACATCACGGCGCTGCATGCGCTGCTGGACCGCCTGGACTGCCCCGCCCTGCACGCCCCGATGCCGGCATCGGACCTGCTGCGCCCGGGCCGAGAGGCCGACGAGGCCGCACTGTTTGCACTGCTCACAGGTGGCCTGCGCGCCGGCACCACCTGGGCAGCTGCACCAGCCGAAGGGGCGTTGCGCATGCCGGGCGTGGCACGTGGCCGATTGGTGGGTGGCAACCTCAGCCTGCTGGCGGCGCTGGCGGGCACGCCGTGGCAGTTGCGCACCCACGGCGCGATCCTCTTCCTGGAGGATGTGGGCGAGCAGATCTACCGCGTGGACCGCCTGCTGCTGCAGCTGGACCAGTGCGGCGCGCTGCGCGGCGTGCGAGGCGTGCTGCTGGGCAGCTTCACCGAGGACGAGGACCCACGCGCTGTGCTCGACGCGGCGTTGCGCCCGCTGGGTGTGCCAGTGCTGGGCGGCTGGCCCTGCGGCCACGGCACGCCCCACCGGCCGCTGCCGTTGGGCGTGGAAGTGACGCTGGACGCCGATGCAGGCACGCTGCGTTTTGACGAGGATTTCATGTGCTAGCCAGGCGGATGCAGTCTGCCACGGGACTCTCGCGCGAAGTGCTCGCCGCGATGCTGGTGGCTGCGCTCGCCGGTTGCGCCCAGGCACCGCTGCCGATCGACACCCGCTACCGCGCGCAGGCGCAGGACAGCCGCGTGCAGTTCATCGTGCTGCACTACACGGTCGGTCACTTCGGAAGCGCGTTGTTCACGTTGACCGAGGGGCCGGTCAGCAGCCACTACCTGGTCGACCGCGAGCCAGCGCGGGTGTATCGGCTGGTCGACGAGAGCCGGCGTGCCTGGCATGCGGGGCCCAGCTTCTGGCAGGGCCACACGTCGCTCAACGCCGCGTCGATCGGCATCGAGATCGTCAACCCCGGTTTTCTCGGCGATCCTGCCGGGCCCTACGAGCCCTACGCCGACGCACAGATCGACGCTGTGGTGGCACTGGTGCGCGACATCGCCCGCCGCCACGGCGTGCGTCCGCACCGCATCGTGGGCCACAGCGACATCTCGCCGCAGCACAAGCAGGACCCCGGGCCGCGGTTCCCCTGGCGCCGCCTGGCCCACGAGGGCCTGATCCCGTGGCCGGACGAAGCCGCGGTGCAGGTGCAGCGCGCCCATTTCGAGCAGGATCTGCCCGATGCGGCATGGTTCCAGCAGCGCCTGTCCCGTCTCGGTCACGACGTGCCGCGCCACGGACGCTGGGATGAGCAGACGCGACGGGTGCTGGCCGTGTTCCAGATGAAGTATCGGCCCAGCCTCTACGACGGGCAGCCCGATGCCGAGACCGCCGCCTGGCTGCAGGTGGCCACCACGCCCGGCGGCCTGCGCCTGGCCGACGGTCGAGGCGGCTGGGCGCCCTATCCGGGCTGAGCTGGCGCAGCCCAGCGATTGCTGCTGCGCGCGAGGTAGAACCACTCCTGGCGGGCCTGGGCCCGGGCATTGGGAAAAACGATCCAGCCATCGCCCGGCGCATGCACGGCCTGCCCGTCGGCGCGCGTGCCGATAAGGTCGCCCCGGCGCAGCACATCGAAGCTCTGCCAGGGCCGCACGAAGGCATCGTCGGCGTGGCGCTTGTCGATCACCTCGTACAGCGACAGCGACTCCAGCGCTGGCGCCGGCGCGGGGTCGGGCTCATCGGTCAGGCCCAGGTGGGCCAGCGTGTTGCGGATGGCGCGCCAGGCCACCAGGGGTGCCCCTGGATCGTCGTGCTGGCCGCACTCCAGCGTGAGCGCCCAGCCGCCCTGCGAGCGCATGTACTCGGTGGTCCCCACACCGTAGCGCGGGTGCTGGTCCAGCGCCTCGGGCAGGCCCAGGGCGCGCGCCTCGTCCTGCCGCCGCGCCACCCCCGCTGCGTAGGTGGACAGCCAGCCATCGACCGCACGCCCCACGCCAAGTCGGCGCGCCAGCGCCTCCTCGCGTGCTGCGTGCGCGAACGGCTCGAGCGTGGCGCAGTTGTCCAGCGGACCCACCATCACGAACGGCCGGCCGCTGGCCTGGAAGGAGTGCAGGTCGAGCAGCACGTCGTGCGCCGCCAGCAGTGGGCACAGCCAGTTGGCCACGAGGTCCTCGAACTCGCACGGCTCGCTCGTGGGCGCCAGCGCGCGGTTGAGGTTGCGGTCGCCTGCGCGCTGCCTCAGTGCGTAGGCCAGCGGGTTGGCCACCGGCACCAGCGTCAACGTGCCGGCGCGCAGCACCAGCTCGCCGGCATCGAACTCGGCCAGCAGCCTCTCGATCGCGCGGGTGCCGCAGACTTCGTTGCCGTGCACCGCCGCGGTGACGATGAGCCGGGGCCCGGGGCGCAACCCCTGCAGCGTGACGGACTTCAGGGGTGGCATCGGCGGCCGAAGATCATCGCGCGGGGCATCGCGCCGGGAATCGGTTTGCATGCCGCCATTGTCCCGCGGCGAACGCCCGCCCGCCGGCCCGCATGCGGCGGGCACATGGGCTCCGGTTATGGCTGCGCGGCAAGCCGGCATGGCATGCCGATGCGCTGCCCGCGTACGCTGCGCCGTGGACTCACAGGTGAACCGGCGGGCGCCAGCGCATGCGTGACGTTTGGGTGATCGGCGCGGGCGTCGTCGGCGTGACGACCGCTTGGTATCTGGCCGAGGCGGGCTGGCGGGTGACGCTGCTCGACCGCACCGGCGCCGTGGGCCAGGGCACAAGCCAGCGCAACGGCGGACAGCTGAGCTACCGCTATGTGTCGCCGCTGGCCGATGCCGGTGTGCCGCTGAAGGCCGTGCAGTGGCTGCTCCAACCCGATGGCCCATTGCGCTTTCGGCCGCAGGCCGAGCTGGCCCAGTGGCGCTGGGTGGCACGGTTCCTGAGGCGTTGCCACGGCCGTGCCAACCTTGAAATGACGCGTCGACTGGCTCGCCTGGGCGAGTACAGCCGCAACTGTCTGGCCATGCTGATGCGTGACCATGACCTGCCGCCGTTCGATTGGCAGGAGTCTGGCAAGCTCGTGGTCTACCGCACGCGGGCAACGTTCGAGCGGGCGGCCCGCAGCGCCGACAACCAGGGCCGACGCGTGCTCGACGCCAGCGAGTGCCTGGCCGCCGAGCCTGCGCTGGCCACGCTGGCCGAGCAGCTGCAGGGCGGCCTGCTCACAGCCGACGAGGCAGTGGCCGACTGCCATGCATTCTGTTGCGGCCTGTACGAGCGGCTGCAGCAGCATCCCCGCTACGCCGGGTTGGTGGCTGCCCGAGCCCTGCGCTTCGAACAGGATGCGGCGGGCACGCTGGCGCTGGTCAGCGACCACGGCCGCCATGGCGCGGACGCCTTCGTGCTGGCCGCCGGCATCGGCAGCCGCGCGCTGGCGCGCTCCGCCGGCCTGGACCTGCCGCTGTATCCCCTCAAGGGCTACAGCCTGGACATGCCCATCGGACCGCAGCATGTGCCCCCCCGCGCCAGCATCACCGACTTCGAGCGCAAGGTGCTGTATGCGCGCATCGGCCACCGGTTGCGGGTGGCCGCGATGGTCGACCTGGTCGGCGAGGACGATTCCATCGATCCGCACCGCATCGGTGGGCTGCGGCGGGTGGCCCAGCGCGACCTGCCGCATGCGGGCGACTACGAACGCGCCGAACCGTGGGCGGGCCTGCGCCCGGCCACGCCCGACGGCGCGCCGATCGTCGGCCCGACCGCCCTGCCCGGCCTGTGGCTCAACCTCGGCCACGGCGCGCTGGGTTTCACCTTCGCATGCGGCACGGCCAGCCTGCTCGCGCACCTGATGGGCCACGGCGAGGCCCCGCTGCCGCTCGACGGGATCACATGGCCGCTGCAATGAGCGGCCGTCAGACGTGGATGTACAGGCGCCGCCGGTCCATCCAGAATGCCAGCGCGGCATAGCCGGACAGCTGGGCCACCGCGAACAGCAGCGACGCCAGGCGCGGATCGGCCGTCAGCGGCTCGAACACCGTGCGCCAGACCCAGTCGCCCGGATGGGTGTGCAGCACGCGCCCGCTGGCGTCGGTCGCGCGGGGCCAGCGCAGCAACTGCAGCACCCGCGGCACCAGGCCGCTGAGCACGAAGATGAACAGCGCATTGCGGCCGAACACCTCGCCCAGGCGCGTCACGGCCTGCAGCAGGCGCGGGCGGGGCCGGTGTCGCTGCGCCGGCAGGTCCAGCCGCGCCACCAGCGCGATCAGCACGCACACGGCCGCTGCCGTGGTCAGCAGCACAAACGGGCCCGTCCAGATCTTCTTGTTGACCGGCATGGCGTACGACCACAGCCAGCCCAGCGCACCGCATGCCAGCGCCAGCCCGAGCAGCGAGCGCCACGCCGCCTCGGCGTCGATCGACGAACCCGCCTGGCCCGCCCGCAACACCCGCCCGACATGCGCTCCCAACAGCACCTGCGCCACCGCCGGCACCGTGCTGGCCAGGCCTTCGGGATCGAAAGGAACGCCTTCGCCGCGGTACAGGTGGCCGGCACCCAGCACCGCGCGGTCCAGCGCCGTGCCGAACCATCCCGGCAGCGAGTACGGGTCGGCCGGTGCGCCCCACGCCACGCAGGCCGCCCAATAGACCAGCAGCAGCAGCCCGGCCAGCGGCAACGCCTGGCGCTCGCCGCACAGCCGCAGCGCCAGCGCGGCCAGGCCCCAGGCCAGCGCGATGCGTTGCAACACGCCCATCAGCCGCAGTTGCTCCAGGCTGCGCCAGACCAAGTCGCCCTCAGGCCCCCACCGCACGAAGGGGCTGGCGTTGAGCAGCAGGCCGATGGCGAAGACGACGAGCACACGCCGACCGACCCGCGCAGCGAATGCACCCGGCCGGGCCCGGCCGAGCCCCGGCCAGATCCAGGCCAGTGCCGCACCGGTGGTGAACAGAAAGAACGGGAACACCAAGTCGGTGGGCGTGCAGCCATGCCAGGCCGCATGCGCCAGTGGTGGATACAGGTGTGCCCAGCTCCCGGGGTTGTTCACCAGGATCATCAGTGCGACGGTGAGCCCACGCAGCACATCGAGCGAGAGCAAGCGTTCACGCATGGTCAAGCGGGCCCCCAGCGCAGCGCCACGCGCTCGCTCTCCGGACCTTGCGGCCGCACCACACTGGCCACCACGGCATCGCCGGTCACGATCACCGAGGTGGCGTGAACCTGCGGACGGGTGTTCGCGCCTGGCCGGCCGGGTTGCGTTGGTCGCAGTTCGAGCGTCCACTGGCCCTGCTGGCGCTGCCACAGCACCCAATGCGACAACGTCCCGTCGGCCTGCAGATGCAGTTGCCCATCGACCCCGCGCCGGGCCCGCGGCGCCTCGGGTGCCGCCTCGCGCCGCCAGGGCGCATCGGGCACGAGTGCGGGCTGGGCATAGGGCCCGGCACGCAGGCGGCGCGCGATGCCGCCGGGGTCGTCGCGCAGCGCGCGCACGCTGAAGTGCAGGTGACCCGCGCCACCTGGCCGGTCGGCGCGCTGGCGCAGCAGGTCGATCTGGCCCAGCACCTCGTCGGTGGGCCAGGGGTCGCGCGCGTCGAGCAGGCGGCTGGTGTACAGCCCCGGCCACACCGAGCGAGCGCGGCTGTTGCGCGCGTGCCAGTAGTCGGCCAGCACCTCGAAGGCCTGCGCGGCGCGGTCGCGAGGCCAGTACAACTGTGGCGCGAGATAGTCCAGCCAACCCTGCTCCAGCCACAGCTCGACATCGGCATACAGCCGGTCGTACTGACTGAAACCCTGTATGCCGGCGGGCCGCCACATCGGACGCCCCAAGCCGAACGGGCTGATGCCCAGCCGCACGCCAGGACGCGCGGCCGCCACCCGTTGCCACAGCGCGCGCACCAGCGCATCGACCTGCTGGCGCCGCCAGTCGGCGCGCTCCTGCAATCCGCCGCCATCTCGGTAGCGCTGCCAGGCGGCATCGTCCGGAAACGCCACCTCGCTGCCATCCGTCGCCACCGCCGGGTAGGGATAGAAGTAGTCGTCGATGTGGATGCCGTCGATGGCATAGCGGGCGATCAGATCGTCCACCACGTCGAGCATCCGCTGCGCCGCTGCCGGCTCGGCCGGGTCCATCCACAGCTGATCGCCGTAGCGATGCACGGCCTGCGGATGCGTCACAGCCAGGTGTGGCGCCACCAGCGGTGTGCGCGCCGATGTGTGTCGCGCACGATAGGGGTTGAGCCAGGCATGCAGGGCCAGCCCGCGGCGATGCGCCTCGTGCACCCAGTGGTGCAGCGGGTCATCGGCCGGCACCCTCGCGCCCTCGGGTGCCTGCCCCTGCGCCCCGGTGAGGTACTCGCTCCAGGGTTCGAGTGCGCTGGCATACAACGCATCGCCAGCGGGTCGCACTTGCAGCACCACGGCGTTGAGCCCGCTGTCGGCAACCAGGTCCAGCCAGGCCTGCGCTTCGCGGCGCCACTGGTCGGCCCCCAGGCCGGGGCGGCTGGGCCAGTCGATCTGGGCGACGCTGGCCACCCAGGCGGCCCGGAACTCGCGCGGCACTGGCGGCGGGGCTTCGTGCGGCGGCAAGGTTGCCGCGGCCGCACCGGTGTCCGAAATGGGCATGGCCTGGCAGCCGGCGAGCGCAGCCGCACCGGCCAGGCAGACCCGGCGGCGATGCAGGTCGGGCGTGGTTCGACCGGCGCTCCCTGTGGTGCGGCTGCCGCCAGCTGTCACGGCCGGTTGGCGCATCACGGTGTGACCGGTGTGTTCAGCACACGCAGCAGGGCGGCCGTCTCCGCATCTGGCTGCCCATCGTGAAGAGAGGGTCGGTAACGCATCTGGAAAGCGGCCACGACGCGGCGGGTGGCATCGTCGAGCGTGCCGTGGTCGGGCACGCGAAAGCCCAGCGTCTGCAACTGCTGCTGAAACCACGCCACCGCCGGCATCTCGGACTCGTAGGCCGCCCGCAGGGTGGCCACCCGTGTGGCGTCCGGCCAGGGCACCAGGCCTTCGTCGGCCAGCCGCTTCCACGGGAAGAGCGGGCCCGGGTCGGTCTTGCGCTGCGGTGCGATGTCGCTGTGGCCGACGATGCGTCGCGGATCGATGCCGTGGCGGCCGACGATGTCCTTGACCAGTGCCACCAGCAGGTCGACCTGCTCCGGCGGATACGGCGCATATCGGCGTTGTCCGTCGGCGCCGACACTGGCGCCCGGGTTGACGATCTCGATACCGATGGAGGCGGCGTTGAGCATGCTGGTGCCGCGCCAGTGGCTGTCGCCCGCATGCCAGGCACGGCGGTCTTCGTCGACCAGGCGATAGATCCGCGGCGGCGTCTCGTCGCTGACCAGGTAGTGCGACGAGACCGGCCCCTCGGTCAGGATGCGCAGCGAGTCGGCCAGGTTCTCGTCGGTGTAGTGCAGCACCAGGAACTGTACCCGGCTGTCCTGCGAGCGGGCGACGTAGCGGGTGTCGATCGGCACAGGCGCGCAACCAGCCAGCACCAGGCCGATCCATGCCAGGGCCGCAGCACCGAGCATGCCCCGCCGGTGCCGGTCTCCCAGTGGCACAGGTAGGGTGGGGGTCGCTGCGGGCATCGCCATCGACTCGATTGTGGCCGGCTTCGCGCGCACGTCGACACGGGTACGCGCCGGACGCGTTGATCACCAGGCGAAGCACGACCATCACCTGGCCTCATGGGTACGTCCGGTCGTGGCGTGCCTAGAATTCCGCAGCCCGATGAGACAAACGTGACTTCAACCGCCATGCCATTGCTGCGCCTGCTGCCGGCATGGCTGTGTGCGGTGCTGGCGCTGCACATCATCGGCGCGAAGATGGCCACTGCGTATGCCGCGCCGCTGCCGCTGTCCGTACACGCTGCGCTGGACGCCGCCGGGTTGCCACCGGATGCCCTGGCATTGGCCGTGCTGCCGGTGGAAGGCCGTTTCCCGCGATGGCTGGTGCAGGCCGCGCGTCCCATGCAGCCGGGATCCACCATGAAGCTGGTGACCACCGCTGTGGCGCTGGACCTGCTGGGCCCCAACCACCGCGGCAACACCGAGCTGCTGAGCACCGCCGACGTGCGCGACGGCGTGCTGCAGGGCGACCTGGTCCTGCGCGGTGGTGCGGATCCGGAGCTGGGCCTGCCGCAACTGTGGGCGCTGCTGGGTGAGTTGCGCCGGCAAGGCGTGCGCGAGATCGCCGGCGACGTGCTGATCGACCGCACGCTGTTCCAGCCGCCACGCGCGGACATCGGCTTGCCGCCGTTCGATGAGGCGCCGGAGTTCCCGTACAACGGCATCCCCGATGCCCTGCAACTGGACGCGAACCTGTTGGAAGTGGAGTTGGAGTCCGACGCCAGCGGACGCGTGCGCGCCAGGGCCTGGCCGCCGCTGCCGGCTCTGGAAATCGACGCCAACGCCATGGTGCCCAGTGCGCGGCCCTGCGCCGACTGGGACGAGGACTGGCAGTCCCCTCCCGAGGTGAGCGAATCCGCTGGCGTGTTGCGGGTGGCACTGCGCGGTGGCTTTCCGCCGGCATGCAGCCAGCGGGTGCGGCTGCACCTGCTGGACCGGCTGGCGCTGAACGAGCGGCAGGTGCGCTGGGTGTGGCAGACCATGGGCGGAACCTGGAGCGGCCGCGCCCGTGAAGCGGAAGCCCCGGCGCAGGCTCGCCTGCTCGCCCGCCGGCAGTCGCGGCCCTGGGGCGAGGTGTTGCGCACGCTGAACAAGCGTTCAGACAACCCGCTGACGCGCCTGCTGTACCTGCAGCTGGGCGCGCCGGCGATGGCGCAGGCACCCCAGCGCAATACGGCCGATCTGTCCGCTGACCGGGTGCGCCAGTGGTTCGCCGACCACGGCATCGACACCGCCGGGTTGGTTCTCGACAACGGTTCGGGCTTGTCTCGCAGCGAGCGCATCACGCCGCTGCAGTTGGCCCGCCTGCTTCAGGTGGCGTGGCAAGGCCCCCATGCGCCCGACCTGCTGATGAGCCTGCCGGTCGCCGGCATCGACGGCACCATGCGCAATCGGCTCAAGCAGGGCCCAGCCACCGGCTGGGCACGGCTGAAGACCGGTACCCTGCGCAATGCCGTGGCACTGGCGGGCTATGTGCGCGACACCCAGGGCCACTGGTGGGTGATGGCCGCGATGGTCAACCACGACGAGGCCAGCCGCAAGGGCCGGCCGGTGCTCGATGCGCTGGCCGAAGAAGTGGCCCGCCACGGCGCCCGCCTGGGGCCGCGGCCGGCCAGCGTCGGGCCGCACGAAGAGGGGCCCTGAGCAATGGCGGTGCTGTCGGTCAGCCGTCTTGCGGCAGATAGGCAAGACCCGTGCTGGCAAGCCCCACCAGTTCGGCGCTACCCACGTTCAATGGCGACTGAACGGCGAGCAGCGCCAGCGCCTCCTGGCTGATCGCACCGCTGTCGAGCATGCCCACGTAGGTGGCAAGCGCGGCGGCATCCGCCTCCTGGCCCACAACCTGGCGGTACACCAGCCGCACGAAATCGGTGTTGGAGCGCGACCCGGCGAGCTGCTCGAACAGCGGCGTGGCCACGGCCAGTGCGACCAGGTCGGCCATCGACATCCCCTGATCGGCCAGCTGCAGGCCGATGCCTGCATACAGCGGCTCGCGCAACGCTGCAGGGCCCAGCACCGCGCGCAGGATCTGCGCCACCTGCGCTGCGTGCCCGCCATCGGTGGTGTCGAAGGCGAAGGCGAGGTCGCCGAACACCACGCGCTCGATGCCGATCAGGGCATCGCGCCCCTCGACTCCGCGCAGGTCGTGAACCTCCATTCCCGCGGGCGTGCTCTGCAACTGGTAGTCGGCGCGCAGGCCCACGTAGCGCGCCTGGTCCAGGCCGGCGCCACCGTCGATGGTGTCGTCGCCGCCATTGCCGCGCAACACGTCGTCGCCGCGCATGCCGCACAGGCGATTGGCCGCCGAGTTGCCGATGAGCAGGTCGCCGGCATCGCCGCCGACCGCGTGCTCGAGCTGCGTGCCCGTTGCCAGGGCGAGCGCGTGGCCATCGATCCACGGGCTGGCACCGGGCTGCAGATCGAGCGTGACGGGCGTGGTGACCATCCCGGCATGCAGCGTGTCGCTGCCGGCGGCATCCGCAAGGACGGCGCGTTGCGGGTCGGCGACGGCCAGTTCGCCGTAGCGATCACTGTAGTAGTAGGTGTCGTCGCCATCAGGCCTGCTACCTGTCAAGGTGAGCGTCCACGATTGCAGCGTACCACTGTCACCGCCTTCGCGGTCGTAGATTTGCAACGACCAGTCACCGACCGACGACTCGCCCAGGTTGAGCACGGTGCTGAACGTGAACCGGATGTCCTTCTGCGGCAATCCGTAGGGCGAGCGCTCGTTCTGCCCGGGGCGCGACACCAGCCATGAGCGCGTGCCCTGGGGCGACTCCAGCAGAACCTCGAGGTCGCCGATGTAGTCGTGTCGCAGGTCCAGTGTGACTTCAGCGCGTTCGACCGAGATGTCGTCGGTGATGCGCACCTGCTGCTGGAGCGCCGTGTCGTTGTCCGGTATGGCGGCGACATCGGTGCGCCCCGCCTGCACCAGCACCAGGTTGGCCGACGTTCGCGCCGGCGCCTGCCACGTCTCGGCCAGCCTCACGGCTGCCCGCGCATCGACGATGCCGAAACCCAGGTCGTGTTGCTCGGCATCGAACAGCAGGCCGCCGCCGTTCCAGTCGGTGGCACCGTTGGCTCGCCAGTCGTGTGCGTCGCTGGCGGTTTCGGTGTCGTGGGCGCTCAGCGCCAGTATGGCCTGCACGTCGCGCCAACCCAGCTGCGGGTTGGCCTCGAGCATGAGCGCCACCACCCCCGAGACCACTGGCGCCGAGAAGGACGTACCCGCCAGTCGGGTGGTATCGCCCGACTCATAACCGGCGCGGCCGGTGCGGTCAGTGGTGAGCACGTCGAACCAGCCGCCCCAGCCCTCGCCGCCTGGCGCGGCCACCAGCACCGACGCTCCCGGTGAGCTGTAGCCGCTGACCTCCCCCGTGGGGCCTGTGGCGCCTACCGTGACGATGTAGCGGCTGTTCTGGAACCCGTGCAGGTTGGTGTCGTCACCGAAGTCGAAGCTGTTGCCGGCCGACTGCACCACCACCGTGCCCAGGCCGTTGCGGCCACGCTCGGCCAGCGTGCGCAGGGCCTGGCCACTTCCAGCGAACTCGGGCGTGTCGAAGTTGTCGTAGAAGGCCCAGGGATCGTCCAGGAAGTACTGCGGCGCATAGCCCCAGCTGTTGTTCAGCACGTCCACCTCGAGGGCATGCGTCAGCGCATGCTCGATCGACGTTGGAGTGAAGCTGGCATCCAGTGGCGTATAGATCGACACCAGCGATGCGTTGTAGGCCACGCCTACCGGACCCAGGCCATTGCGCTCGGCCGCCACCACACCGGCGACCGCGGTGCCATGGTTGTCGCTGCGGGTGCGCGGCGAGCCGCCGGGCCCCAACGTGGCCGCATCGCGCCCCAGCTCGGCCAGCAAGTTGCCGTCGAGCTCGGGGTGACCTGGGTCGATGCCCTGGTCGAACACGCCCACCCTCACGCCGGCTCCGGTGTAGTCGGGCCAGACCGACCACACGTTCGCACCCACGCCGGGCAGCAGGTGCCATTGCTGATGCGCCAGCGGGTCGGCAACCAGTTCTGCCAGCGGGTTGTCATCATCGACGACCACCGCCTGCACCGTCGTGTCGCCTCCTACAACGGGGCCCGAGACCTGGGACAGCACGACGAAGAGGTTCTCACTGGCCTCCCACACCGCGTCGTCGGTCAATGCGAAGCGCAGTTCCTGGACGGTCTGCCCCGGTGCGAAGCGAACCTGCTGGTCATCGTCGGTGTAGTCATCGCCCCAGGTCGCGGTGCCGATCAGGAAGTTCTCGAAGTCGATGTCATAGAGCCAGACCGTGGCCGAGACCGCTTGCCCGACCGGCTCGGACAGTCGAACGGTGACGCGCAGGGTGCCATCGGCCTCGTTCGCGACCAGCTCGCGCTCCAGGTTGATTTCGACCGCAGCGCGCGTGTTGAAACTCCAGTTGCCCTCGCTGCGCATGGGCTGGCCCCGGGCGTCGACGAGCGCACCTGCGCTGAACTGCACCGCGAGCTGCGCGCCGCGCGGCAACGGTTGTTCGGGCTCGATCACGAGCTGGCGTCCGTCGATCTGCAGGTTTGCAGCGGTCGCCACATCGATGCGCTGGACGACCTGACCGGTGTCGATGCGCACGATGTCGATGCTGCCCTGCCCCCGCACGACCGGCTCGTTGAACAGGAAGGTCAACGGCTGCTGCACCCGGACATCGGTGCTGCCGCGCTCCGGCGACATCCAGATCGCCTGCGGCGGCGCCGGTTGCTGGAACCAGGAGACCTCGAAGACACCCTCGTCGAAGATCAAGGCCTCGACGCCGGTCAGGGTGTCGGTGCCTTCCCAGTCGGTCCCGACGGTCAGCAGCTGGGTGACGGGGTCGAACGCGATCTCCACATCGACGATCGATGACCAGTAGCTCGCATAGTCCCAGCCCGCGCCGCCATCGATGCGATCGTCGCCGGCCAATCCGGTGAAGTCGTTGTCGTCGGCGTCACCGCGCAGGGTGTCGCCGAACATCGAGCCGAACAGGCCTTCGATGCCACGCAGGGTGTCGTGCCCCTCGCCGTCGGCGGTGCCCGTGTTCAGGTCGACCACCACCGCGGACGTGGCCAGCATGTAGGACGCGTAGTCGTAGCCGCCATCGCCCTGCAGTTGGTCATCGCCTGCGTCACCGCTCAGCACGTCGTCGCCACCACGGCCTACCAGGCGGTCGTTGCCGGCTCCGCCCCACAGGACGTTGGACTCCGCGGTACCCAGGGCCTCGTCGTCGTGGTCCGATCCGCCGAAGCCCTCGATGCCCGTGAGCGTGTCGTTGCCGTCACCGCCGCGGGCATTGCCGGCCTCCAGGTCGATCGTGATGCCGGCGCCGGCCTCGGTGTACCAGGCGATGTCCATGCCGGCGCCGCCCTCGAGCCGGTCATCGCCGGTGTAGCCCTGCAGGTCGTCGTCGCCGTCGCCTCCCACCAGGCGGTCGTCGCCACCGGTGCCATCGAGCCAGTCGGCATCGGCCGATCCCTCGATCAGGTCTTGTGCGCGCTGGCGCTGGCGAAGCCAGGCCCGCATCCACTCGTTGTCCATCGCTGCTCCCCTGACGGCCGGCGTCGGGGCCGGCACAAGGGCAGCAGTCTAGCGGCCGAAACGCACCGAGCAGCACGGACACTCGTGGGGGTTGACAGCACCCCGTTCACGCGCGAACGGCGTCCGCCCGCCCGGCAGTGCGCCGCCGCTCAGCGGTCGTGCTTCTGAATCAATGCGCGCGCCGCGTCGAGCAAGGCGGTGCCGTTCGCACCCTTGGCGTTCACTTCCTTGATCCACTGGTCATCGACGTCGGCCGTGGCCTTCACCCAGCGCGTCAGCTCGGCCTCGCTCAAAGCGATCACCGGGTTGCCGCGGTCGGTAGCCAGCTTGTGGTGGGCAGCCACCACGCTGTCGAATCCCTTCTCGCCGGCCCATGCCGATGCGACCGGGCCGCTGTTGGCGTCGATGACCGCCTTGAGGTCGGCCGGCAAGCCGTCGTAGCGGGCCTGGTTCATCACGAACGCGAAGATGGAGTTGGCGAACTTCGGCGCACCGGCGGGAACATCGACGTGACTGTGCGCGATCTCATGGAGTTTGGCTGCGGGGACCCCCTCCCACGGCACCATCGCCCCGTCGATCACGCCCTTGCCCAGCGCGTCGGGCACGCTGGGCAGCGGCATCTGCACCGGCGTGGCACCCAGTGCCGCGAGCATGCGCGCGTTCAGCCGCGTGGCGGCCCGGATCTTCATGCCTTTGAGTTCTTCGAGGGTGCGCAAGCCCTTGGCGCTGCCCAGGTGGAACGATGAACCATCGTTGGTGTGCAGCCACAACGGCCTGACACCCTTGTATTCGTCCTGCGCGTGCGCCTGTACATAGTGCCAGAACGCCTGGCTCGAGCCCTTGCCACTGCGCGTGAAGAAGGGCAGCTCGAACACTTCGCTCTTGGTGAATCGGCCCGCCGAGTAGGTGGGCAGGGTCCAGACGATGTCGGCCACGCCGTCGCGAGCCTGATCGAACAGCTGCGGCGGCGTTCCGCCCAGCTGCATGGACGGGTAGATCTGGCACTTCAGCCGGTCCTGCGACTCGCGCGAGACCTTGTCGCACCACGCCTGGATGAGGTTGACATGCACATTCGAGGTGCCCGGCAGAAAGTGGTGCACCTTCAGTACCACTGGCTGGGCCTGGGCGGCGAGCGTGCAGCCCAGTGTCAAGGCCGTGGCGGCGAAGCCCTTCAGCCAGGTGCGGCGTTGCGTCATGATCGCGGTCTCCTGTGGTGGGTGTTGCCCTGGTGTGCTGGGCCCTGACCGTGCGCACGCGCGGTCGGGTCCAGGGGGTCGGTTGTCAGGACGCGGCCTTTCGAGCGGCGTCGAGATGGCGCGCGCCGACGATCAGCTGCAGCACCTCGGTGGCGCCCTCGTAGATGCGCAGCGCCCGGATCTCGCGATACAGGCGCTCGACGGTGGAGCCGGTGACCACGCCCAGGCCACCGTGCAGCTGCACCGCGCCGTCGATCACCTTCTGCGCCACTTCGGTGGCGTAGAGCTTGGCCATCGAGGCTTCGCGGGTGACGCGCCGGCCCATGACGTCGCGCGTCCAGGCACTGCGATACACCATCAAGGCAGCGGCGTCGATCTGGGTGGCCATGTCGCCCACCTGCACCTGCGTGAGCTGGAAGTCGGCCAGGGTCTGGCCGAACATGCGTCGCCCGATGGCGCGTCGCGTGGCCTCGTCGAGGGCACGCCGGGCAAAGCCCAGGCCCGCGGCGCCTACTGTGGTGCGGAACAGGTCGAGCGTGCCCATCGCGATGGCGAAGCCCTGCCCCGGCGCACCGATCAGGCGGTCGGCGCCCACGCGGCATCCGCTCAGGCGCAGCGTGCCCAGCGGATGCGGTGCGATCACCGGGATGCGTTCGCTGGCGTCCAAGCCCGGCGTGCCCGCATCGACGAGGAAGGCCGAAATGCCCTTTGCGCCCGGTGCCTCGCCGCTGCGGGCGAAGATCACGTAGCGGTCGGCCAGTCCGGCATTGGAGATCCAGGTCTTGGTCCCGTCGAGCACCCAATCGTCGCCATCGCGGCGCGCGGTGGCGCTCATGGCGGCCACGTCCGAGCCGGCGTCGGGCTCGGACAAGGCGAACGCGGCAATGAGCTCACCGCTGGCCACGCCCGGCAGCAGCGCCTGCTGCTGCTGCGCGTTGCCGAACAAGCTCACCGGCACGCTGCCCAGGCCTTGCATGGCCAGCGCGAAGTCGGCCAGACCCGAAGCCTGGGCCAGCGTGTCGCGCGCCAGCGCCAGGCTGCGCACGTCCACCTGCGTGCGCAGGCCCCCGCAGGCGCCTGGCACGCAGGCACGCAACAGGCCGGCACGACCCAGTTCGCGCACCAACCGGCCGACGCAGGCATGCACGGTGTCGAGGTCGGCCTCGTCGTGCTCCAGCAGGTCCGGCAGCGCCTGCGCCACCCAGCGCTCGAGCTCGCCCTGGTAGGCGCGGTGAGCGTCGTCGAAGAAGGGCCACTCGAGAAAGCTGCGGTCTGCCATGTCGTCCTCCGGCCGGCTGTGCGGCGCCTGCCTCAGTTGCCTTCGAACACCGGCTTTTGCTTGGCCGCGAACGCGTGGTAGGCACGCTCGAAGTCCTTCGTGGCCATGCAGATGGCCTGGGCCTGTGCCTCGGCCTCGATGCACTCGCCCAGCCCGGCATTCCACTCCTGCCAGAGCATGGTCTTGGTCATCATGTGGCCGAAGGTCGGGCCGTCGGCCAGCTCGGCGGCCAGCGCCTGCGCGGCGCCCAGCAGGGCATCGGGCTCGACCAGCCGGTTGTAGAAGCCGAAGCGCTCGGCCTCCTCGCCGCCGACGACGCGCCCGGTGTAGAGCAGGTCGGCCGCACGCGACAGGCCGATCAGCCGCGGCAGCAACGTGCATGCGCCCATGTCGGCGCCGGCCAGGCCCACGCGCACGAACAGGAAGGCGAGCTTGCTGCGGGCCGTGGCAATGCGCATGTCGGAGCCGCAGGCGATCATCGCACCGGCGCCGGTGCACACGCCGTCGATGGCCGAGATGATGGGCTGCGGGCAGGCGCGCATGGCCTTGACGAGGTCGCCGGTCATGCGGGTGAACTCCAGCAGCCCGGGCATTTCCATCTTGACCAGCGGGCCGATGATCTCGTGCACATCGCCGCCCGAGCAGAAGTTGCCGCCCGAGCCGGTGAAGACCACCGTCTTGATGTCGGTGGCGTACACCATCTCGCGGAACAGGTCGCGCAGTTCGCCGTAGGAATCGAAGGTGAGCGGGTTCTTGCGGTCCGGGCGGTTCAGCGTGATGGTGGCCACCTTGCCGGACACGGTGTACTGGAAGTGTTTCGCCTGGTAGCCGGCGAGCTCGATGCGCTTCATGGGTTCACTCCTGGGTTGAAATCGGCATGGCCATGCAGGAATTCGCACGGCCTCCTAGAATGGTTCGCAACACCACGAGGGCGATGCGTATGGGCAAGACCACGACGATGAACGTCGAGATCCGGTTCGGTGACTGCGACCCGGCGGGCATCGTGTTCTTCCCGCGCTATCACCGCTGGATGGATGCCGCCTCGCTGCACTTCTTCATGACCTGTGGCGTGCCGCCGTGGCACGTGCTCGAGCAGGACAGCGGAATCATCGGCACGCCCCTGCTCGAGCATCACACCCGCTTCGTGCACAGCGCCACCTACGGCGAGCGGCTGACCATCGCCACTTCCATCGAAGAGTGGCGCGAGAAGGTCTTCCGCCAGAAGCATGTCGTGACGCGGGGCGACGACCTGATCTGCGAAAGCGTCGAGACCCGCATCTTTTGCGTGCGCGACGCCCAGGACCGTCGCCGCATCCGCGGCATCGCGGTACCGCCTGACATTCGCCGCCGGTGCGAGTGACGGCATCGACCGCGCCTGCTCGGGCGCGGCGATCGGTGTCACGCGCGTCATGTGCGCACCAGTCCCGCCCGGGTCAGGCCGCCGGGGCGGCCGGGTCGTCGCGCCAGGTGGTCGACGGGCGCGGCGTGCGCGCCAGCCACTGATCGAGTGCTGCGACGTGCTCGGTCTCCTCGGCGGCAAACTCGGCGGCCAGGCGCTTGACCTCGGCATCGCTGGTGCTCTGCCCCACTTCGCTGTAGTACTCCATGGCCCGCACCTCGTTGGCGCGGGCGTAGCACAGCGCCGTCCAGGTGTCGAGCGAGATGTCGAAGGCCTCGTCGCCGCCGGCCTCGGGCGGCTGGCGCCAGCGGTACTGCCACGAGCGCAGCGCCGGCAGCGCAATGCCCTGCGCCCGCTCGACGATGGACGCGTGGTGCATGCGCGAGTAGCGCACCATGTCGCGGAACAGCTCGGCCACCGGGTCGTTGCGGTGGGCCTCCATCATGTCGGCCAGTTCGAGGTAGCGCTCGGCCGCCTCGTTCTCGAGGGCAATGGCGTGGGCGAGGAACTCGGGCAGGGTGTAGTCCATGGCATGCGCTCCGGCGGGTTGGGGTGGGCAGCGTCGAATGTCGCACGGCGGCGTTCAGCCCGCCATCGTGAGGCCTCCGCTGACGCTGATCACCTGGCCGGTGATGTAGCTGGCTTCGTCGCTGCCGAAGAACAGCACCGCCTGACCCACCTCGGCGGGCTGGCCCAGGCGACGGAAGGGGATGGCCTTGGTCAGCGCTTCCTTGACCTTGTCGGGCACGGCGGCCATGAGCGGCGTGTCGGTCGGGCCGGGGCAGACGCAATTGACCGTGATGCCGCGGCGCGCCACTTCGCGCGCCAGCGACTTGGTGAAGGCGATCAGCCCGCCCTTGGCCGCCGAATACACCGTCTCGCCCAGGCTGCCCACACGGCCGGCGTCGCTGGCGATGTTGACGATGCGGCCGCTGCCGCGCTCCATCATCGCCGGCAGCAGCGCCTTGGTCAGCTGCATCGGCCCCATCAGGTTCAGGCCGATCAGCTTCTGCCAGAAGTCGGGCGTGCCCTCCCAGAACGGCTGCGTCTTGCCCCAGCCGGCGCCGTTGACGAGGATGTCGGGCGCGCCGAAGCGCGCCAGCACCTGCGCCGCGCTGGCATCGACATTGGCCGCATCGGTGAGGTCGATGGCGACGAATTCGGCGCTGTGGCCCTGGGCACGCAGCTCGGCCACGGCCTGCTCGCCGCGCGTCTGGTCGATGTCGGCCAGCAGCACGCGCGCGCCGGCTTCGGCAAAGATCTGGACAGTGGCGCGGCCGATGCCGGAGGCGCCGCCGGTGATGAGGGCGGTGCGGTGGGTGACGGTCATGAGGTGCTCTCCTTGGAAGGGCTCGGTGGGGTCGGGCGTGCATCACGCGCCAGGAAGGCGGTCACGCGCGCACGGGTGTCGGGGTGGCGGTAGAGCTCGCGCGTGTGCGCCAGCTCGAGTTCGAATCCATCGGATGACGCTGTGACGGCGGCGGCTATGCACGGCTTGGCCGCCGCCAGTGCCTGGCGCGGCAGTGCGGCGATGCGCTGCGCCAACGCGCGCGCGGTCTCGCCCAGTTCGGCACGCGGCACCGCCCATTGCACCAGGCCTAACTCCAAAGCAGTGCGTCCGTCGACCACCTCGGCGCTGAGGATCAACCGCCGCGCCAGTCCCGGCCCGACCAGACGCGTCAGGCGCTGCGTGCCCCCCGCCGCGGCGAGCAGCCCCAGCCCAGCCTCGGGCAACCCCAGGCGCGCTTCGCAGGCGGCGATGCGCAGGTCGCAACCCAGCGCCATCTCGAATCCGCCGCCCAACGCGGCGCCACCCAACTCGGCCAGCGTCACCACGGGCGCAGACTCCAGTCGCGCCGCCACGCGCTGCATGCGCCTGACGAGCGCCAGCATGGCCTGCAGCCCTTCGTCCGAGGCGATGCTGCGCTGCATCAGCGCCAGGTCGGCCCCGGCGCAGAACACCTTGTGCGCGCTGCGCAGGTGCAGCACCTTCACCGTGGCGTCCGCGCAGGCTTGGTCGATGGCCGCATCCAGCGCGTCGACCAGGGCGTCGTCCAGCGCATTCACGGGTGGGCGGGCCAACGTGGCCACCAACACGCCGTCCTGGCGCTCGGTGTGCACCGCGGGGGCGGTCGATGCAGTCGACGATTCAGTCATGACCTGAAGGCGTTGGGCGCAGGGCGAGGTTGTTGCGGATCTCAGTGCCCGGGCCGGGCCATGTCGACCAGCCGGCGCCGCACCAGCTTCCCGGTGGCCGTGCGCGGCAGGTTCTCGATGGCCTGGAAGAGCTTGGGGCGCTGATAGGACGGCAAGGTTTCGCAACGGTCGCGCAGCGCGCGGGCCACTTCGTCGCCGCGCCCGGGTTGCGGTGCATAGAACACCGCCACGATGTCCAGACCGTCGGCATCGGGCACGCAGGCGCATGCCGCCTCGGCCAGGCCGGGCAGGTCCTGCGACAGGCGCTGCTCCAGTTCCACCAGGTTGACCCAGCGGCCCTTGATCTTGACCAGCGCGTCCTCGCGGCCGGCAAATCGCCAACCGCCGCCAGGCGTGGCGACAAACAAGTCGGCCGGACAGAACGCGCCATGGCGGAAGCTGTCGGCCTGGGCCGCGGGCTGGTCCAGATAGCCCAGTGCCAGGGTGGAAACCTCGATGCACAGCCGACTGGGCAGTCCCTCGCGCGCCGCCTCGGGGTCGACTGGTCGCACGGTCACGCCGGGAGACGGCTTCAGGCCATCGTCGCCGGCCACGCTGGTGAGGACCAGCACCAGCACTTCGGAGGCGCCATAGCCGTCGATGATCTGGATGCCGCTGGCATCGGCCCATCCCTGGCGCAAGGCCGCGGGCAGCGCCTCACCGGCCGAGATGCAGCGGCGCACGCCGGCAGCGGCCAGCTGCTGGGCATGGCCGTCGGCCAGCAGCACCCGGTACAGCGATGGCACGCTGAACAACACCGTGGCTTTCATCTGCTGGGCAGTGGCCACCACCGATGCCGCCGTGGGCCATTGCGGATCGAGCAGAAGCGTCGCACCCAGCTTCAGGCCGGCAAAGAAGATGTTGGTCTGCGGGTAGGCGAAGAACAGCCGCGAGCTGGCGAACAGCCGATCCTCGGGCACCAGCCCCAGGCGCTCGACCGACACCCGGTGGACGTCCCGCGCAAAACGGTGGGCATGCACCACCGCCTTGGGTCGTCCGGAGGTGCCGGAGGAATGGCACCAGAACGCAGGCGTCTCGGGATCGAGCCGCATCGGCGCGATCGGCTGCGCCGCGGCCACTGCACGGCGCCCTTCGTCGACGAGCACCACGCGCGACTTCCAGGGCTCCGGTGTATCGGCATCGGTTTCGCTGAGGATGACGTTGAAGCCCGCCTGCTCGAGGATGAACTGCCACTCGGGCGCCGGGATCTGCGGGTTGACCGCCACCGCCACCCCGCCGGCCCAGATGGCGCCGAGAAACGCCACCACCCAGTCGATGCCGTCGGGCAGCTTCACCGCCACGCGATCGCCGGTATGCAGGCCGCGCTGGCGCCACAAGCCGGCTGCGCGGGCCACGCGATCGGTGAGCTCGCCGTATGTGATGCGCTGGCCGCCGCATTCGATGGCAACGTGATCGGCAGGCTTGCCACCGAGCAGCAGCTCCGCGGCATTGATCGGCGACTGCCCCGTCGCAGGTTGTTCGTGCCCGAACAGTCCCGGGCGCCGCTCGCGCCAGCGGGCTTGCTCGGTGGTCAGCAGTTCGGCATGCTCGCGCTCCTCGGCAGCCAGCTCCTGGAACAGCAGCTGCTCGGGCGCACCCTGGGGCGCGCGCGCCGCATGCTCGGTGAAGAAGGCCGCAGCGCGGTGCTCCAGCGCGATGGCGATGCGAAACAGGTCTTTGCCGGTGTCGACGCCGCCGCGCGGCGCATGGGGCACGTCGGCGAAGATGGCGGCAACCTCGATGCGGAAGTCGGGCGAAGGATCGGGGATGTCGAGGTGGTAGCGGCGCGCCAGCGTCTCCATGTGCTCGCCTTCCATCACCGCGAAGCGCTCGAACAGCGCGCGCAGCGCGGCATCGTCGGTGCTGGCCGCTGCGGCACGCTGATAGAACGCGCGTCCGCCGAGTTCGATCTCGAAGGCCATGCGCACGGCGCGGATGGACCGGGCATCGTCGCTGTTGGCGGCACCGTCCTCGCGCAGCGCCAGCTCGCCGTTGCAGTGCGGGCAGCGACCATAAGGCAGCGCGAAGCCCTCGCTGACCTTGGCGCACTGGCGACACTGCCACTGCATGGAGGCGCCGGCGCAGCAGATGTACGGGCCGTCGGATTCGTCGGCCAGGGGCCGGTGACACTTGGGGCACAGCATGGCGTGGGGCTCCTCAGCTGGCAGACGCGGCCTCGACCGCAGCGAGTCCGGCTGTCTGGCCGGGCAGTTGCACCTGCTCCAGCCATTCGGCGCGCGGCGGCCACTCGGCGCGCTGGTTCTGCAGCCAGGCGGCGGTGCCACGCGCAGCCCGCCGGCCGGCGGCCATGGCCAGGATCACGGTGGCACCACCGGTGACGATGTCGCCACCGGCGAACACGCCACGCAGGCTGGTGGCCTGGCTGCGCTCATCGGCCGCGATGTAGCCGCGGCGGTCGAGCACCAGGCCGGGCGTGGACTGGCCCACGATCGGGTTGGCCTTGGTTCCCAACGCGTAGATCACGGTATCGCACTCCCAGTCGACGAACTCGCCGGTGGGCACAGGGCTGCGCCGGCCGCGTTCGTCGGGCTCGCCCAGCGTCATGCGCTGCGCGCGCATGCCGCGCACGTTGCCGCGGTCGTCCAGCAGGATCTCTGCGGGCGCGTGCAGGAAGCTGAACTCGATGCCCTCCTCGCGGGCGTGGCGCAGTTCCTCCACGCGCGCCGGTGCCTCGGCCTCGGTGCGGCGGTAGACGCAGCGCACCGAATGCGCGCCGACGCGGCGTGCCACCCGCAGGCAGTCCATTGCCGTGTTGCCGGCGCCGATCACCACCACCCGCTGGCCGGCGCTGACCGGTGTGCTCTGGTAAGGGAAGCGGTCGCCGCCCATGAGGTTGACGCGGGTGAGGAACTCGTTGGCCGAGTACACCTGGCCCGCGTTCTCGCCCGGGATGCCGAGGAAGGCGGGCACGCCTGCACCGGCGGCGATGAACACCGCGTCGTAGCCCATCGCGCCGGTGAGCTGGGCCACGGTGAAGGTCTTGCCGATGACCTTGTTGGTCTCGAAACGCACGCCCAGGTCGCGCAGTTGCTGCACCTCGCGATCGATGATGTCGCGCGGCAGGCGAAACGACGGGATGCCGTAGCGCAGCACGCCGCCCACCACGTGCAGGGCTTCGTAGACCGTGACCTCGGCGCCGTACTTCACCAGGTCGGCCGCGGCGGCCAGTCCGCCTGGTCCGGAGCCCACGACCGCCACGCGACCGATGCGCGGCCCCTCGGGACGCGGGCGCGGCATGGCGGGCGGCGCGTGGTCGCCGACGAAGCGCTCGAGGCGGCCGATGGCCACCGGCTCCATCTTGGCCTTGACCAGCACGCACTGTGCCTCGCACTGGCTCTCCTGCGGGCAGACACGACCGCACACCGATGGGAACGGGCTGGAATCGTGGATCGCCTCGACCGCGGAGGACAGGTCGCGCACCAGCAGGTGCCGGATGAAGCGCGGGATGTCGATGCGCACCGGGCAGCCCTCGATGCAGGTGGGCTTGGCGCACTGGATGCAGCGGTCGGCCTCGCGAAGTGCAGCCTGCCAGCCATAGCCCAGGTTCACCTCGTCGAAGCACACCGCGCGCGCCGAGGCATCACGCTCGGGCATGGCCACCTGGTGGCGCTCGACGGCGGCGTACTTCTTGTACGTGCGCTTGCCCTCGACCAGCAGCTTTTGCTCGAGGCTGCAAACGCGGTCGAAGTCCTCGTTGGCCTGGGCCTCCTGCGTGCCGAAGCGCTTCTGCCGCGCCAGCAGTTCGCCGAAGTCGACGGCGTGGGCGTCGAAGTCGGGGCCGTCGACGCAGGCGAAGCGCACCTCGCCATTGACGGTGACACGGCACGAGCCGCACATGCCGGTGCCGTCGACCATGATGGTGTTCAGCGACACCAGGGTGCGCACGCCTGCCGGGCGCGTGACCTCGGCGCAGGCGCGCATCATGGGCATCGGCCCGATCGCCACCACGAGGTCGGGCTTCTCACGCTCGATCACCTCGCGCAGGGCCTCGGTGACGAAGCCGGGCCGTCCCATGCTGCCGTCGTCGGTGCACAGGACCATCTCGTCGCTGTAGGCGCCCAGCTTCTCGGTCCAGAAGGCGCGGCTGGCGTCGCGAAAACCCACGATGCAGGTGGTGCGGTTGCCGGCTTGCTTGAAGGCGCGCAACTGCGGAAACACCGGCGCCACGCCCAGGCCGCCACCGACCAGGACCACATGACCCACCCGCTCGATGTGCTGCGGCAACCCCAGCGGGCCGGCGAAGTCCTCGAAGCTGTCGCCCTCGCTGTAGTGGTCGCGCATCTCGCGCGTGGTCTTGCCCAGCGCCTGCACGACGATGGTGACGGTGCCGCGCTCGCGGTCGAAGTCGGCCACCGTCAGCGGAATGCGCTCGCCCGATTCGTCCAGCCTCAGCATCACGAAGTGGCCCGGCTGCGCTGCTGCCGCCACGTCCGGCGCCAGCACTTCCCACAGGAATGCGCTGTCGGAGAAGCGCTCGTGTCGAACGATCTGGTACATGGCGAACCTCAGAGTGTGTGCAGGAACAGCGACATGGCCGGCCGCGAGGATCGGAAGAGCGCGCAGGGTCAGCGCATCGGTCGACCCGCGACGCCTGACATCAGGCCGCGCGCCACAGGTCGTCCACCACCTGGCGCGCTACCGCGAGCAGCACGCGCCGCCGGTACTTCACCGACGCGATGGTGGTGGCCAGCACGTTGCAGGTCTTGCGCACGGCTTGCACCAGTTGGGTGGCGGCGGCGTCGTCCCACGCCGCGCCTTGCAGGGCATCGAGCGGCACCATCAGCGGCGCCGAGTTGGTGCCGGTGATGGCCAGGCGCAGCCCGACGATGCGGTCGCCCTCGCGATGCAGGGCCGCGGCCACGCCGGCCAGCGGGAAGTCGACCGCCTCGCGGATGCGCACCTTCGTGTACTGCGCGCGCCAGGCACCGGACGGCGGCACATGCACCGCCACCAGCATCTCGCCGGCAGCCAGCGTCAGGCGCTTGGCCCCGTCTTCCTGGAACAGCTGCGCCACTGGCAGGCGGCGGGTGCCGCCGGTGCCGGCGATCTCGAGCTGGGCATCCATCACCATGAGGGCAGGAGCGACGTCACCGTGGTAGGTGGCATAGCAGCGGTCGCTCTTGACGACCACATGGCACTTGTCGCCCATGTACTTCAGGCAGTAGCCATTGCCGCTGCGCCACCACTCGCTCTGGTTGTAGAACACGCAGCGCGTGTCCTGGCACAGGTTGCCGCCCAGCGTGGCGGCCACCCGATGCGTCGGTCCGGCCACGAGCGAGGCCGCGGCGGCCAGCGCCGGCCAGCCTCCGCGCACGGCCGCATCGGTGGCGATGGCCTGCAGCGTGGCCAGTGCGCCGATGCGCAGCGTGCCATCGGCCGCCACGGCAATGCCATCCAGACCGGGCAGTGCGGTCAGGTCGACCAGCGCACTGGGCAGCCCCAGACCGCGCCTCAGATTGGGCAGCAAGTCGGTGCCGCCACCCAGCGCCTGGGCGCCGCTTTGACCCAAGGCGGACACCGCCTCGGCCAGCGTGCCGGGACGCACGGTCAGGAGATCGGGCAGCAGGCTCACTTCTTGGCCCCTTCTTTCTTGGCCGCTCGGGTGTCGAGCAGGTCGAGGATGCAATCGGGCGACAGCGGGAAGCGTGCCGAACGCACGCCCACCGCCTCGTACACGGCGTCTTCCACTGCCGGCAGGATGCCGGCCAACATGCCTTCGGATGCCTCCTTGGCGCCGAACGGGCCGTTGGGGTCGATGCTCTCGACGATGAACACCTCGATGTCGGGGCTCTCGACGATGGTGGGCACGCGGTAGTCCAGCAGGTTGCCGTGCAGCATGCGGCCGTCGTCGAAGGCCGTGGCCTCGGACACGGTCTGGCCCAGGCCCATCCACACCCCGCCCTGGATCTGTCCTTCCACCGACAGCGGGTTCAGCGCGCGGCCCACGTCGACCGCCACCCACACCTTGGGCACGGTGACCTTGCCGGTGAGTTCGTCGACCTCGACCTCGGCCACCTGCGCCGCGTAGCAAAAACCCATGGTGGCGCCGATGGCGCTGCCGCGGATCTTCTTGTCGCCCTGGTACTCCACCGGGCAGGTGTAGGTGCCCTTGACGGTGATGGTGCCGGTGTCGACCATCGCCGCTTTCACCGCGTCGTGGTACGACAGGCCCGGGTTCGGGCTGCCGCGCACGATGAACATCTCGTCGAGCACCTCGATGTCCTGCTCGAACGCATTGAGCCGTTGCGCCGCGGCCTTGACCAGCATGGCCTTGAGCTGCTCGGCCGCGTGCAGCGAGGCGTTGCCCACCATGAAGGTCACGCGCGAGGAGTAGCTGCCGTTGTCCTTGGGCGTGAGCGCGCTGTCGGCCGCGATCACGCGGATGCGGTCCATGCGCACGCCCATCACCTCGGCCACCACCTGCGTGGCCATGGTGTTGGAGCCCTGGCCGATGTCCGAGGCCCCGGTCAGCAAGGTGATGCCGCCGTCGAAGTCGAGCTTGAGGTTGACGGTGGCGTGTGGCTCGCCGGTCCAGTGCTTGGGCGTGGAGGTGCCCGACACGAAGTGCGAGCACGCGATGCCCAGGCCGCGACCCTTGGGCATCCGTCCGCGGCGCTCCGCCCAGCCCGACGCGGCCTTGACCTTCTCCAGGCATTCTGGCAGGCCGTAGCTGTTGACGCGCTGCGCGTACAACGTGGTGTACGGCAACTGGGGCAGCAGGTTGGCCTGGCGCACCGCGATGGTGTCCATGCCCAGTTCCTCGGCCATCTCGTTGAGCAACGACTCGAACGCCGCGCGCGTGTCCACCGTGCCATGGCCGCGCATCGCACCGCACGGCGGCAGGTTGGTGTAGACGCGCCAGGCGTCGTGCTTGATCGCCGGGATGTGGTACAGACCGTGCATCAGCGCGCCGGTGTACAGGATGGTGATGATGCCGTAGCCGGCATAGGCGCCACCGGCCTGGGTGGCCTCCAGCGCCAGCGCGGTGATCGTGCCGTCCTTCTTCAGGCCGATCTTCATCTTCACCTCGGTCCACGGACGACCGCGGTGAGCGAGGAAGGTCTCTTCACGCGTTTGGAGCAGGCGCACGGTGCCGCGCGCCTTGCGCGCCAGCAGGCCGGCGATGATCTCGAAGTGCAGCGCTTCGGTGCGCGCGCCGAAGCCACCACCCAGGAAGGGCTTGACGACGCGCACGCGCGCTTCGTCCATCTGCAGGCAGGCGGCCACCTTCAGGTGCACGTAGTAGGGCACCTGTGTGGTGGTGTGCAGCGTCAGCCAGTCGCGCTCGGCGTCGTACTCGGCCAGCGTGGCGTTGAGCTCCATGTGCGCATGGTTCACCTCCTCGTAGGTGTAGACCTTCTCGCGCACCAGATCGGCTGCCGCGAAGCCCGCCGCCGTGTCGCCGAACTCGGCATGCACCTCGCGCAGCACGTTGTTCGGCTTTTCGTCATGGATGGCGACGGCCCCGGGCTTCATCGCCGCCTTGGCGGTGAAGTAGCCGGGCAGCGGCTCGTACTCCACGCGGATGAGCGCCAGTGCACGCTCGGCAGTGGCCTCGTCGACGGCGGCCACCGCGGCCACCGGATCACCGCGGTAACGCACCTTGCCGCGCGCCAACGGAAACTCGTTCTCGGCGATGGGCAGCACGCCGAAGGGAACCGGTGTCTCGTCGCCGGTGCACACCGCGGCCACGCCCTCGAGCGCCTCGGCCGCCGAGGTGTCGATGGCCAGGATGCGCGCATGCGGGTGCGGGCTGCGCAGGATGCGGCCCACCAGTGCGTCGGTGGCGGCGATGTCGGCCGTGTAGCGGGCCCGGCCGGTGACCTTTTCGATGCCGTCGATCAGCGGCGTGCGCGCGCCGATCGGGCCACGGGGCTGCAGGCCGCTCATTGCGCACCCCCGGCACATCCACAGCCAGCCGCCGTCTGAACCGACTCGATGATCTTCACGTAGCCGGTGCAGCGGCACAGGTTGCCCCCGAGCGCCTCCTTGATCTCATCGACCGAAGGCTGCGGCTGGCGTCGCAGCAAGCCCTCGGCGGCCATCACCATGCCGGGGGTGCAGTAGCCGCACTGCGTGCCCAGCTTCTCGTGAAAGGCGCGCTGAAGTGCGCTGAGCTCGCCCCCGCGTGCCTGGCCTTCGATGGTTTCGATGCGCCGGCCCTCGACGCTGGCGGCCAGCGTGATGCAGGCCAGGCGGGGCTGGTCGTCGACCAGCACGGTGCAGGCACCGCATTCACCACCATCGCAACCGCGCTTGGTGCCGGTGAGTCCGAGCACGTCGCGCAGCACTTCGATGAGCAATGCGCTCTGTGCGGCGGCCACCTCATGCAACCGACCGTTGACCTTCAGACCGAGCAAGCGCTTGGGCATGGACATGCTCCAGGAAACACGAGGAAGCGGCGCAGCCATGCGGCTGGCCGGTCGACCGGCAGGCGGTGGCGGCGCCGTCGCGCCAGACCAGCGACGGGCACCGACAACCCCAGGGTCGAACGGGTTGATCGCATTCTGGTACCGGATTACTTAATTAGGGTTTGATCCAGTGCAAGATCCCCCGGCACCCTGCTCTCGGGGGTTCCCCGCCCGAGCGCTGTCACCGACGTGACCGTTGCGGTGCCGACGTGGTCACGCGGTCCACAATGCCACATGTCCGACCGTCTGACCACCCTGCTGCTGCGCCTGGCCGGTCTGGCGCTGATGGCCACCGCGCTGATCGTGGCCCTGGCGCGCGCACCCGACCGCGACGTGCAGTCGCTGGTGCACCGCTGGGCACTGCCGCCATCGCAGTTCCTGGACCTGAACGGCCAGCTGGTGCACTACCGCGACGAGGGTCCGCAGCGCGATCCGGTGCCGGTGGTGCTGATCCATGGCACGTCGTCCAGCCTGCACACCTGGGATGGCTGGACCCGGGCGCTGCGTTCGCAGCGCCGGGTGCTGCGCCTGGACCTGCCCGGGTTCGGGCTGACCGGCCCCTACAGCGGCACCTATGCCGGGCGGCCGTACCAAGGCCAGGCGTACGCCCGCTTCGTACTCGATTGGCTGGATCACCTGGGCGTGCAGCGCTTCGCCGTCGCCGGCAACTCGCTGGGCGGCGAGGTTGCCTGGCATCTGGCGGTGCTCGCACCGCATCGCGTGCAGCAGCTCGTGCTCGTGGACGCCGGTGGTTACAGCTTCCAGGCCGAATCGGTGCCGGTCGGGTTCCGGCTGGCGCGCACGCCGGGGCTGAACCGGCTGGGCGAGTACCTGCTGCCGCGCGCCGTGGTCACCGCCAGCGTGCGCAATGTCTATGGCGACCCTTCGAAGGTGACCGACGACCTGGTCGACCGCTACTTCGAGCTCGCGCTGCGCGAAGGCAATCGCCGCGCCTTGGGCGAGCGCATGCGCCAGTTCGCGCAGGGCGCCGACGAGGCGCGCATCCGCGAGGTGCGCGCCCCCACGCTCATTCTGTGGGGCGGTCGCGACCGCCTCATTCCGCCGGCGCTGGCCGACCGCTTCGCAGCCGACATCCCAGGCAGCCGGGTGGTGCGCTTCGACACGCTGGGCCATGTGCCGCACGAAGAAGACCCGGCGGCTACCGTGGCGCCGGTGCGCGAATTCCTCGGCCTGGTCGCCAGCCAGCCCTGACCCGCACGCGGCGACTGGCGCTACGCCTGGGCCATCAGATCGATGCGCCGCTCGAACTGACGCAGTCGTGGCAATACGTCGTCGAGTAGCGCCTCGTCGGCGCCGAACCAGCGGCCCAGCTCGCCAGCCAGTTGGTCCACCGCCAACGACGGCACCCACACGCCCTGGCCCACGTCGTCGGCGCCGCCCACCGCCAGCTCGGGGAAGCGACCCACTACGCGGGCCCCGCGCACGCTGCCACCCAGCACCCACTGGTGCGCGCCCCAGCCGTGGTCGGTGCCCTGCCCGTTGGTCGCCAGGGTGCGGCCGAAGTCGCTGGCCGTGAACAGCGTCACCTCGCGCTCGACGCCCAGTTCGGCCATCGCCGCCTGGAATGCGGCCATGGCCGCCGCCAGCTCGCCCAGCAGCTCGTTCTGGCGCTGGATCTGGTCGTCGCCGTGGGTGTCGAAGCCACCCAGACTGGTGAAGAAGCACTGCCGCTGCAACCCGAGCCGGTGACGCGCGCCGATCAGCCGCGCCGCCATCTGCAACTGACGACCCAGTCCGCTGCCGGGGAATGCCGTGGCGAGCGCGCTGGCCGACAACGCATCTGACAGGATGCGCTGGTTGTCGATCGAGCGCGTCATCATCTGCACCCAGGTGTGGGCGAACGGATCGACCTGGGTTTCGCGCAGCAGGCTGCTCACCGCGACCGACAAGGGGTCGGTGCCGGCCGGGTCGAAGAAGTCGAAGCCGAAGTCGCCGCTGCTCGACACCCGGTAGGGCACCAGGCCGCGATCACCGGACTGCCACAGGTTGCTGCCGGCCAGGCTCAACGCCGAGTAGCCGCGGTTGGTCACACCCTCGGCCACCAGTCGCTCCAGGAAGCGCCCGGCCCATCCGTTGCGCCCGGGCGTATCGGCCAGCGCACTCTGCCAGGTGAGTTGCTGGTCACTGTGCGAGTACAGGTTCGACGGCAGCGGCACGCTGCGCGAGCGCGCCTGAGCTGCCGTGGTGGGCACCATCAGCGGGCCGACATTGGCCACCACCGCGGCGCGGCCGGCTTCGAACAGCGGCCGCAGCGCCGACATGGCGGGATGCGCGCCATAGCCACTGTCGCCCAGGGGCACCAGCGCCGAGCGCTCCAGCGCCAGCGCAGGACGGGCGCGCCGGTAGCTGGCATGCCGGGTCTCGTCCAGCGGCACCACCATGTTGTTGGCATCGTTGCCGCCGAACAGGAACACGCACACCAGCGCGCGGTAGTCGGCGGCGCCAGCGGACTGCGCCATCGCCGGCCGGGAACCAGCCAGCATGCGGGCACCGGCAAGCGCCAGGCCGCCCTTGAGCACATCGCGTCGTTGCATCATCACGGCCCTCACTGCATCACATGGTCGGGCGAAATCGCCACCAGGACCAACGCCGCGCGCACGCGCTGCAGGCGCTTGTCGGCGGAGGTGGCCGGCATGGCCGCCAGCATGGTCGCCAGCCGGCTGCGCGTGCTCGCGCCCATCTGCAGGTCGCACAGCAGCAGGTCGAGCCGGTCGATCAGCCGCGCGCCATCACCGTCGGCCAACGCCACCAACGGTTCAAGGTCGAGCAGCAGCTTGTGGTCACCCCAGCCGTAGCCACCCTTGCGCACCAGTTGCGCGAAGAAGTTCAGCGACCCCACGACCGTGGTCTCGTTGGTGATCTGGAACTCCGGGGCCACCAGGCCTGCGGCGGCCAGCGCACCGGGCGGACGAAAGAACGGTGAATAGAAGTTGAACACCGAGGGCGCGAGCAGCGGGCTTTGCCCGAGCGCGTCGTCCGACGAGTCGAGGTAGTGGATGCGGTTGCCACCGCTGGCGCTGTGAGCATGCAGTGCCCGCAGCATCTGGGCGAAGCGCAGCACCGGCTCGCGCTGCTTGCCGAAACCGGCCACCCGCTGCGCCGGTTCCGCGCGCGCCTCGGGGTCGAGCACGATCGCGCGAACCACGGCGCGCAGGTCGCCGCGCACGCCGCGGCCGTTGTCGGCGAACACCGCTGCTACCCTTTGCACGTACGCCCGGCTCGGGTTGCTGGTCACCAGGCGCTGGATCAGCTGCCGGCCGATGAAGGGTCCCACGTTGGGGTGGGCAACGATGCTGTCCAGCGCGTCGGCCAGGTCGCGCTCGGGCGTCTGTCCGGCCGGCAGCACGCGGCCGTCGAGCAGCGTCTTGGCACCCGTGTCGTGGAACATCGGCCAGGCCTTCATGGGCTGGGTCCAGTAGGCCTCGACGTTGTCGTCGTGGTGATGGAAGGTCTTGGCCTGGGTGTTGTCCAGCCCGCCATAGCTCCAGCCGGTGAAGGCCCGCGCATAGCCCTTGACGACTGCCTCGTCGTAGGTGGGCACCGGCCGGCCGGCCGCATCGAGCTGGGTGCTGCCGTCCGGGTTCAGGCGCACCAGTCCGATCGAGAACAACTGCAGCACCTCGCGCGCATAGTTCTCGTTCGGGTGCGTGCCTTTGGCTGCATCCTCCTTTTCGGACTCGAGCATGTTGAGGTAGTAGCCCATCGCCGGATGGAGCGTCACGTCCTGCAGCAGCTCGCGGTAGCTGCCGAAGGCGTGCCGGTTGAGCATGTCGAGGTAGCTGCTCATCGCGTGCGGCCTGAGGTCGGGGGCGATGTTGGAGATGACGAAGATCTGCAGCAGCGCCCAGCTCACGCGCGAGCGCAGCACGTCGCTGCCCTGCAGCCATTGCTGCCACACCGCCTCGTAGCTCATCTCGTCGGTCGGCCGGTTCTTGCCCTCGCGGCTGCGCTCCTGTTCCAGATAGGCCAGATGGCCGAACACCGGTGTTTCCCATTGGCCGCGAAACCAGGCGTCAAAGCCGTCGCGCTGCAGCGCCTGCACGTCTTCGGGTGAGCCCGGACCGAAGCCGGCCTGACTCAGAAAGCGAGCGGCATCGCGTGCGCTGGAGGGCGCAGCCGGCTCGTTGGGCGTGGTGCTCCCGGGCTCGCCAGGCGAGCCGCTGCCCGCGCTGCCCGCGCCACCCCCGCATGCCGCCACCAGCACAGTGGCTGCGACCGCAGCCATCGGTGCCATGGAGCCCGCACCACTCCCGGCCATGCCGTCGTGCCCACCCGTCTCCGGCGCACGCGGCGCGCGTGCCTGCAGGTCGTCGTCCATCGTGGCTCCCCCATCGGTGCGCGATCCCTGCGCGCACTGTGCGCGCAGTGCGTGTTACGGCGCAACACGCAGCTGTAAGCGATTGCTGGCCATGTGCGTGCACGGCGGGTGGCGGTTCGGGCGCCGCCAGCGTCCGCGTTCACCTAAGATCGGGCACCTGCCGCCGACCGTCACGCCGCATCGATGAACACCGCGCGCCGCAACGCCCTCACGCCCGAGGCGCTGCAGATGATGGACACCATCGCTCGCAGCGGCAGCTTTGCGGCGGCTGCGCGCGAGATGGGGCGTGTGCCGTCGGCGCTGACCTACAGCGTGCGCCAGCTCGAAGAGGCACTGGACGTGCTGCTGTTCGACCGCCGCTCGCGGCAGGCCCGCCTCACCGCGGCAGGCGCGGAACTGCTCGACGAAGGCCGGCGTCTGCTGGCCGAAGTGGATGCCGTGGCCAACCGGGTGCGACGGGTCTCGACGGGCTGGGAGTCCGAGCTCACCGTGGCCGTCGATGGCGTGATCTCGCAGCGCACGGTGTTCGAGCTGTTCGAAGCCTTCTACGCGCTGCGCCCCGACGGCGTGCAGGGTCCACCGACGCGGCTGCGCCTGCGCACCGAGATCCTGGCCGGTCTGTGGGAGGCGCTCATCAGCGGACAGGCGGACCTGGCCATCGGCGTGGCGCGCGACATGCCCGCCCATCCCGGCATCGGCCAGCGGCCCTTGGGCGAGGTGCCCTTCGTCTTTGTCGTCGCACCGCACCATCGGCTGGCGGCACACGACGAGCCGATCACCGATGGCGCGCTGCTGCAGCACCGCGCCATCGCAGTGGCGGATTCGGCCCAGCGCATGTCGCCGCGCACGGTCAACCTCCTGCCCGGGCAAGACGTGCTCACCGTGGGCTCGATGCAGGCCAAGCTCGAGGCGCTGCTGCGCGGCCTGGGCTGCGGGTTCCTGCCAGAGCCGCAGGCGCGCGCCCAGATCGCGGCCGGAAAGCTCGTGGTGCGGCCGGTGGCCCGCGCCAACCCTCCGGTGCGCCTGGCCTATGCCTGGCGCACGGGCAGCTCGCCCGCCGAGAGGGCCCATGCCCAGGGAACCGCCTTGCAATGGTTCCTCGGCCAGCTCGACAGCGCGGCCACTCGCGCTGCGCTGCTCGACCGACACGGCGACCAGCCACAGGTGGACTGATGCCCGGCAGCTACATCGGTCGCTTCGCACCTTCGCCCACCGGGCCGCTGCATCCGGGATCGCTCGTCGCGGCGCTGGCGAGCTGGCTCGATGCGCGCGCGCACCACGGTCGCTGGCTGGTGCGCATCGAAGACATCGATACACCGCGCTGCATCCCCGGGGTCGAGCAGGTCATCCTCGGTCAACTCGCGATCTGCGGGCTGCTGCCCGACGGCGAACCCATGGTGCAGTCGCAGCGCGGCCCGGCCTACCGCGAGGCGCTCGATCATCTGCAGTCGCTCGGCTTGACCTACCCCTGCGGCTGTACGCGCCGCGCCATCGAGGAAGCCATGATCGGCGCGGGCATCCTGCACCAGCGCTTCGAGGAGCGGGTTTACCCCGGCACCTGCCGCGAGGGTCTGCACGGAAAGCCCGCCCGCGCCACCCGCGTGCTGGCCACCTGCGGCGGCATCGAGGCGGTGGTCAACTGGAGCGACCGCCGCATGGGCAAGCAGCGACAGAATCTGGCGCGCGAAGTGGGTGACTTCGTCGTCCATCGCGCCGACGGCCTGTGGGCGTATCAGCTGGCGGTGGTGGTGGACGACGCCGCCCAGGGCGTGACCGATGTCGTGCGCGGCGAAGACCTGGCCGACAACACCCCGCGCCAGATCCACCTGCAGCGCCTGCTGGGTCTGCCCCAACCGCGCTACCTGCATGTGCCGCTGGTGCTGGGCCCGGACGGCGAGAAGCTGTCCAAGCAGAACGGCGCGCAGGCCTTCGATGCGAGCATGCCCCTGCGCGCGCTGCAGCAGGCGGCCCGAGTGCTGACGCTGCCCGAAATCGAGTCGCACAGCGTGTCGGCCTGGCTGCAGGCGGCGACGCAGGCCTGGGCGCGGCGCTGGGTGGACGGCGCGACGACCTGACCGTCGCCCCGGGCGGCGTTCGCATGCCACACAGCCGCCGGCACGAGGTGGCATCATCCGCGGCCTCGAACCGCTCACACAAAAGGCATCCCATGACCCTGACGACCACCGCATCCGGACTGCAATACGAGGACACCCGCGCCGGCTCCGGCGACACCGCACGCGCTGGCAGCCGCGTCACCGTGCACTACACCGGCTGGCTGCACGACGCGTCGCGAGCCGATGCCCGCGGCGCCAAGTTCGACTCCAGCAAGGACCGCGGCGACCCGTTCCGCTTCGACCTGGGTGCCGGCATGGTGATCCGGGGCTGGGACGAAGGCGTGCAGGGCATGCAAGTCGGCGGTACCCGCGTGCTGGTGATCCCGCCCGAGCTGGGCTACGGCGCGCGCGGCGCCGGCGGCGTGATCCCGCCCAACGCCACGTTGGTGTTCGAAGTCGAGCTGCTGCAAGCCTGACGCACGGGCGCCGGCGGCGCCCTACAATCGCGCCCAGCGGTCGGCAGTTCACCCAGGCGTTGCCGCGCGGCCCAGTTGCCGCGAGCTAGACCTGCCCTCGATCCTCGAGCCCCAACAGGCCCTCGGGCACCCATCGTGTGTGCGCACCGGGCCGGAAGTCGGCAACCCCCGGCGCCCTCGCGGGTCATCCGGCGCGCACCACCGTGTGCCCCTGCCTGCCACTTCCGTGCGGCCAGGGGTGACGCCTGGAGGATCACCATGAGCCATACGCCGCTCGCCCTCACCATTGCAGATGCCTCACAGTTCGCCAAGGCCCTGCGCCGCTCGCTGCTGACGCGCCATGCTGCCGGATCGCCCCCGCCGGGGCATGTCGAACTGCTCAACCTGATGGCCCGCGCGCTGGGACACCGCAATCTGCAGTCGCTGCAGGCGCTGCGCCCGAGCATCCCGCTGCGGCCCGTGCAGGCCACCGAGGACCTGCCACCGCCCGCGCCCTTGAGCGACCACGCGCGCAAGACGCTGATGCAGTTCGACAGCCGCGGCCGCCTGGTGCGCTGGCCGAACAAGTTCAGCGTGCAACGGCTGGCGCTGTGGGTGCTGTGGACGCACTTCGATGGCCGCCGCGTGTACACCGAACGCGAGGTCAACGAGATCCTGCGTGCGGCGCATACCTACGGTGACCATGCCACGCTGCGCCGCGAGCTGGTCAACCACCGCCTGCTCACCCGCAAGAGCGACTGTTCGCAGTACCGCAAGTTGCCGGCGCGTGCCGATGCCGAGACCCGTGCGCTGCTGGCGGCGTGGCGCGCCGTGCGCCGGCAGGGCTCCGCTGCTACAGCGCCAGCAGGTGCCGCCGGTAATGCAGCAACTCGTCGATCGACTCGTGGATATCGGCCAGTGCCGTGTGCGCCTGCGCCTTGCGAAAGCCCTCCAGCGCCGCCGGCTTCCAGCGCCGCGCCAGCTCCTTGAGGGTGCTGACATCGAGGTTGCGGTAGTGGAACCAGGCCTCGAGCTGCGGCATGGTGGCGGCCAGGAAGCGCCGGTCCTGGCAGATCGAGTTGCCGCACATCGGGCTCTTGCCCGCGGGCACGTAGGCACCCAGCCACTCGATCACCCGCGCCTGCGCAGTGGCCTCGTCGATGGTCGAGGCCTTGACGCGGTCGATCAGGCCGCTGCGGCCGTGGGTGCCCTTGTTCCAGGCGTCCATGGCGTCGAGCGTGGCATCGCTTTGGTGGATGGCAAAGACCGGGCCCTCCACGCGCACCGTCAGGTGCGCATCGGTCACCACCACCGCGATCTCGATGATGCGGTCGGTGGCCGGTGAAAGGCCGGTCATCTCCAGGTCGATCCACACCAGGTTGTGTTCGCTGGCGGCCAGTGCGGGGGCTTGCGCGGTCGTGTCCATCGCGGCATTGTCGCAGCCCTACACTTGCGGCCCATGTCGTTCGAGACCCCGACCCTGCTCTTCGCGCTGGCCCTGCTGGGCTCTCTGGCGCTGCGCCTGTGGCTGGTCACGCGCCAGATGCGCCATGTGGCCGCCCACCGCGGCACGGTGCCCGCGGCGTTCGCCGCGCGCGTGAGCCTGTCGGCCCACCAGCGAGCGGCCGACTACACGCTGGCCAAGGGCCGGCACGCCATCGCCGCCCTGGCCCTGGGCAGCGTGGTGATGCTGGCCTGGACGCTGCTCGGCGGGCTGGAAGCGCTGAACACACTGGTGCGCGACGCCGTGCTGCCGCACTGGGGCGCGATGGCCTACCAGCTCGCGCTGCTGAGCGCGTTCACCCTGATCGGAACGCTGGTCGACCTGCCTCTGGAGCTGTGGAGCACCTTCGGCATCGAGCAGCGGCACGGCTTCAACCGCGTCACGCCGGCACTGTTCGTGGCCGACATGGCCAAGAGCGCGCTGCTGGGCGCGGCGATCGGGCTGCCGCTGGCCGCGCTGATCCTGTGGATCATGGCCCACAGCGGCGGGCTGTGGTGGCTGTGGGCGTGGGGCGCGTGGGCTGCGTTCAACCTGGTGCTGATGGTGGTCTACCCGATCTGGATCGCACCGTGGTTCAACCGTTTCGAGCCTCTGGCCGATGCGGCGCTGGCCGATCGCGTGCGCGCGCTGATGCAGCGCTGCGGGTTCTCGGCCAAGGGCCTGTTCGTCATGGACGGCAGCCGCCGCTCGGCGCATGGCAACGCCTACTTCGCCGGCCTGGGCGCGGCCAAGCGGGTGGTGTTCTACGACACCCTGCTGGCCAAGCTCGAACCGGTCGAAGTCGAGGCCGTGCTGGCCCATGAGCTGGGCCACTTCCGCCACCGCCATGTGCTGCAACGCATCGTCCTGATGCTCGGGCTCAGCCTGGTGGCGCTGGGCATCCTCGGCTGGCTGGCCGGCCGCGCGGGCTTCTACACCGCCCTGGGCGTGCAGCCCAACCTGGGCGCGCCCAACGACGCACTGGCGCTGCTGCTGTTCGGCATGGTGGTGCCGCTGGTGGGCAGCTTCGTCTCGCCGGTGCTGGCCCAGCTGTCGCGCCGTCACGAGTTCCAGGCCGATGCCTACGCCTGCACGCAGGCCGATGGCCGCGCGCTGGCCAGCGCCTTGCTCAAGCTGCACGAGGACAACGCCGCCACCCTGACCCCCGATCCGGTCTACGCCCGCTTCACGTACTCGCACCCGCCCGCCGCGCAGCGCCTGGCTGCCCTGCCCGCGCCGGCTGGCGGCTAGCATGGCGGCACCCGGACGTCCGCCTGACCGCGCAGCAGCGCCCGACACCCGACCTGGGCTGGTCGTAGCCGCCCACGGACGGCACTACATGGTCGAGGCCGACGATGGCAGCCGCACGCGCTGCCATCCGCGCGGCAAGCGCAGCGACTGCGTGGTCGGCGATCGCGTGCAATGGGCCACCGCCGGCGACGAGGGCGTGATCGAGCACATCGAACCGCGACGCAACCTGCTGCACCGCCAGGACGAATGGCGCACCAAGTCCTTCGCCGCCAACATCGACCAGTTGCTGGTGCTGGTGGCCGTGGAACCGATGTACGCCGAATCCCAGCTCACGCGGGCGCTGGTGGCGGCCTCGCACGCTGGCATCGCCGCGCGGGTGGTGCTCAACAAGACCGACTTGCCCCAGGCCGACCTTGCCCGTGAGCGCCTGCGCCCCTACCGCGAAATGGGAACGGCCATCGTCGAGGTCTCGCTCAAGGGACACCCCGATGAAGCCACGGCCACCCTGGCGCCGTTGCTGGCCGGTCGTGCCACGCTGGTACTCGGACCCAGCGGCATGGGCAAGAGCACGCTCATCAACCGCATGGTGCCCGCCGCCGCAGCCCAGGTGGGCGAGATCTCCCAGGCCCTGCAAGCCGGGCGCCACACCACCACCACCACCACCTGGTACTGGCTGGACGAACACCGCAGCGGCGCCCTGATCGACTCACCCGGATTCCAGGAATTCGGGCTGCGCCAGGTGCCACCGGCCGACCTGGCGGCCCACATGCCCGACCTGGCCGAACACGCCGGCCGGTGCCGCTTCTACAACTGCACCCACCTGCACGAACCCGGCTGTGCCGTGCGCGAGGCCGTCGACGCTGGAACCATCAGCGCCTCGCGCTACCGCATCTACGGCGAACTGCGCGAGGAGTTGTCGCGCACGAAGTGGTGACGACGCAGCGGCCTGCGCAGCCACCGCTCGGCGCGAGCCTCAACCCACCAGATTCGCCAGCGTCAGCAGCGCCACCAGCAGCATCCACAGCACCACCGAGCGCCACACCAGGCCGACAACGCTGCGCAGATGGCCCATCTGCGGCGGCAGGCCGGCGGTGGAACCGGCGGCGCCGGGGGTATCGGTGGGGCCGGCCTCGAAGGTGCGCGAGCGGGCCGGTGTCACGCCCGGGGCGGCCTCCCCGCCGAGTTGCACACCCACGGCGCCGGCGGCCGCAGCCAGGATCACGCCCTCGTTGGTGTGCTGCCACAGGGGAGCATCACGACGCCAGCTGTTGATGGCTTCCTCGAAATTGCCGACCACCGCGAAACCGAAGGCCGTCAGGCGCGAAGGCATGTAGTCGATCCAGGCGAACATCTGAAGCGACACGTCCATCAGCCGCGGGTTCGACGGCACGCCCAGCGCCTTGCTGGGAAACGTCCAGTACCGGCTCGCGAACTCGGCCATGCGGTACAGCACCGCACCCAGCGGGCCCAGTCCCAGGGTGGACAACAGCACGAACCAGAAGAACACGCCGAACACATGGCGATGGGCGGCAAGCAGGGCATGCTCGATGACGTGGCGCAGCAGTTCGGTGCGGGGCAACTCACTGGCATCGAGGTGCCGCCAGCGGGCGAGCAACTGGCGTGCCTCGGTCTCGTCACCGCGCTCGAACGCATCGCGGATGTCAGTGAAGTAGTGACTGAACTGGCGGAAGCCCAGCGTGAGATAGAGCACCGCGACGTTGAGGGCAAGCGCCAGCAGGATGTTCGTGTGTGCCAGCAGCAGGTACAGCGCGGCGATGATCGCGCCCGGTGTGAGCACCGAAACGCCCCACACCACCCAGGCATGATGCTCGCGCCCGGCGTCGAAGTTGCGCCCGGTCCAGGCCACCCAGGACACCAGCGCTTCATGAACGCGGTTCTCACGCGGCAGCGGCTTGAGCTGCTCGATCACCAGGGCCAGCAAGACGGCAAAGAAGCTCATCGCCGCGCATCATAACCAGCGGGCGACGGAGCCGCGGGCGGGTTCAGCCGCGCAGGAAACCGTAGAGGTTGCGAATCATGGCCGCGGTGGCACCCCAGATGAAGTACTCGCGCGGCTGGCCATCGGCCGCCACGCCGTGCCAGGGCATGGACAGGAACCGGCGCGGCTGCCCCAGATACTCGAACTCGTGGCGCCGATGGTGGGCGGGCGTCATGAGGAACTGCAGCGGCACCTCGAACACCTCGGCCACCTCGAAGGTATCGGGACGCACCGTGAACGTGGGCTGCACCAGCGCCACCACCGGGGTGACCAGGTAGCTGGTGATCGTGGTGTAGCCCGGCAGTGTGCCGAGCACGTCGACCAGGTCGGCCGCCAGGCCGACCTCTTCCTCGGTCTCGCGCAGCGCGGTGGCCACGGCGTCGGCATCGTGCGCCTCGGCACGGCCGCCCGGAAAGCTGATCTGCCCGGCATGGTCGCGCAGGTGGTCGGTGCGGCGCGTGAGCAGCACATGCAGGCCGTCGTCGCGTTCGACCAGCGGGACCAGCACGGATGCCGCAGCCGGCTCGCGCTCGCTGAAGCGCCGGCCGTCACCGGGGATTTCGGGTTGCCAGGCCTGCCGATCGGGGCTGGCAAAGCGCTGCCGAAGCGCCTGCGAGGTGAGCCGATCGAGCGACAGCGCAGGCAAATGGGCGTCCACGCCCGTTACGGGCACCGCCTGCGGATGCGTGATGCGCGGCAGCGTCGGGGTCATGGACGAAGGGTCGACCGAAGCACGGCTCGACCCTGCGGCGCTCAGGACAGCTTTTCCTTGATGCGGGCGGACTTGCCGGAGCGCTCGCGCAGGAAGTACAGCTTGGCACGGCGCACATCGCCGCGACGCTTGACGTCGATGCTGGCGATCAGCGGGCTGTAGAGCTGGAACGTGCGTTCCACGCCTTCGCCGCTGGAGATCTTGCGCACGATGAAGCTGCTGTTCAGGCCGCGGTTGCGCTTGGCGATCACCACGCCTTCATAGGCCTGCACACGCTTGCGGGTGCCTTCCACGACGTTGACGTTCACCACCACCGTATCGCCTGGGGCGAAGGCGGGGATGTTCTTGCCCAGACGGGCGATTTCTTCCTGTTCGAGGGTGCGGATCAGATCCACGGTGCATCTCCTGGCGATCGTGCCGGCGCATCTCCAACTGGAGCCCGGCAGAGGATCGAAAAGCTTTTGATTATATGCCAAGCGATGCCAGGTAGGCCTCGTCGGCAGCACTGAGCCGGCCTGCGGCGCGCGCTGCGGCGATCAGGTCGGGTCGCCGGCGGGCGGTGAGCTCGAGGGAACGCTCGCGCCGCCAGCGGGCGATGCGGGCGTGGTGGCCCGACAGCAGCACGGCTGGCACCGGCAGCGCGCCCTCGGGCGCTTCGAGCACCTCGGGCCGGCTGTAGTGCGGGCAATCCAGCAGCCCGTCGGAAAAGCTGTCCTGCTCGTGCGACGGGGCCGACAGCACCCCCGGCTGCAGGCGCGCCACGGCGTCGAGCAGCGCCAGCGCGGGGATTTCGCCTCCGGACAGCACGAAGTCGCCCAGGCTCACTTCGAGCATGTCATGTCGATCGAGGAAACGCTGGTCGATGCCTTCGTAGCGCCCGCACAGCAGCACCGCACCAGGGCCGCTGGCGCAGCGCTGCACCAAGGCCTGGTCCATGCGCAGCCCGGTGGGCGTGAAGTGGATGATGGGCGCGTCGTCGCCGCGCTCGGCGCGCACCGCTGCCAGCGCCCGCTCGAGCGGTTGCACGAGCATCACCATGCCCGGCCCGCCGCCGAAGGGCCGATCGTCGACCCGGCGATAGGCATCCTCGGCAAAGTCGCGCAGTGGCCACAGGCGGACCTCGACCTGCCCGCCCTCGAACGCACGGCGTGTGATGCCGGTGCTCAGGTGCGGCCCGAACAGCTCGGGGAACAGGGTGATGACGTCGTAGCGCATGCCAGGCGCGAGCGGGCGCGGTCGGGCCTGAGGTCAGTAGTCGAGGCCCCAGTCGACCGTGATGCGGCGACCGGGAAGATCGACCGAGTCGACGTAAGCGGACACGAAGGGGATGAGGCGCTCGGCCTCGACCGGCGGCGCGTCGGCTGCCACATCGGGGCGGCGCAACCGCAGCACGCTGTGGGCGCCGGTGTCGAGCAGGTCGATCACCGTACCCAACCGCTCGCCCTCGCGGTTGAGTACCTCCAGGCCGATCAGGTCGACCCAGTAGTACTCACCCTCGGCTGCGGTGGGAAAACTGGAGCGGGCGACAAACACACGCGCGCCGCGCACGGCCTCGGCCGCGGTGCGGTCGGGCAACTCCTGGGCGCTCGCCACGACCGAGTCGCCCTGGGCCCGCGCCTGTGTGATGCGCAGCAGCCGCGGCAGCGGCGGCGCCACGGCTGGCCGTGGCGCGGAACTCTCGGGTGGCTGCAGGAACCAGCGGCGCGAGGAGTACAGCGCGCGCGGGTCGGCACTGAAGGGCTGGACGCGGATCGAGCCCTGGATGCCCCAGGCACCGAGGATGCGGCCCACTTCGACCGCATCATCGGGGAAGGCGGGCTCGTCGGTGCTGGCCACCACGGATGACGACGTCGAGCCCGGAGTTGTGCGCAGCGCCGGCCGGCCTGCCGCTTCGGGTCAGGCCGCTGGGGCGACCTGGGCGCTCTCGGCCTGGCCGACCAGACGCTTCACGGTGGGAGACAGCTGGGCGCCGACACCCTTCCAATAGGTGATGCGGTCCATCGCCATGCGCAGCGGTTGCTCGCCACCGGCGGCCATGGGGTTGTAGAAGCCCACGCGCTCGATGAAGCGGCCATCGCGGCGCTCGCGCGAATCGGCCACGACGATGTTGTAGAACGGGCGCTTCTTGGCGCCACCACGAGCCAGTCGAATCACGACCATGATGTGTTTCCGAGTTTCGTGAACGACGGCCGCCCGGGGAGACACACCCGCACGGTCCTGTCAGGACGCCACGCACCATGCACGCGCCGGGTAGCATGCAGCAGCCGGCGTCGTGCGCCGCAGGTGGCACACTCCGGTACCGTAGATACGCGACTGCATTGCCCGCCGCCAGTACCGGAAACCGCGCATTATAAACTTGCGCCATGAGTCTGGCCAACGATCTGCACATCCGCCCGAGCACTGCCGCCGACGTGGGCGCCATCACCGCCATCTATGCCCATGCGGTGCGCGAAGGTACGGGCACGTTCGAGCTCGAGCCGCCCAGCGAGTCCGAAATGGCGCGACGGCGCGACGACGTGCTGGCCAAGGGCCTGCCCTGGCTGGTGGCCACTGCCGGTGCAGGCGGCGCTGTGCTCGGCTATGCCTATGCCAATCAGTTCCGGCCACGCCCGGCCTATCGGTATTGCCTGGAGGACTCGGTCTACCTGCATCCCAAGGCGCAGCGTCAGGGCGTGGGTCGGCTGCTGCTGGCCGAGTTGCTCGCCCGCTGCGAGGCCGGCGGCGCCCGCCAGATGCTCGCCGTGATCGGCGACGCGGACAATGCCGCCTCGATCGGCGTGCACCGGGCACTGGGTTTCGAGCACAGCGGCGTGCTGCACGCCGCGGGCTGGAAGTTCGGACGCTGGCTCGATGTGGTCATGATGCAGCGCCGCCTGGGTGCGGGCGAGACCACGCCGCCGGCCTGACCATGCCCGGCGGTCGGCCCGCACGCTCCAAGACCCTGGCCACCTGGCTGGCCGTGCTGGGGGGCAGCTTCGGCCTGCATCGGTTCTATTTGCATGGGCCGCGCGATGCATGGGCCTGGTTGCACCCGGCACCGACGCTGGCCGGCCTGGTGGGCATCCAGCGGCTGCGCGCCTGGGGTCAGGACGACGTGCTGGCCTGGATGCTGCTGCCCCTGCTCGGGCTGATGATCGTGGCGGGGATGACGGCTGCCATCGTCATCGGGTTGACGCCCGACGAGCGCTTCGCGATCCGCTTTCGCCCGGGCGCACCTGTCGAGAGCACACGTTGGGGTCCGGTGCTGGGCGTGATTGCCGCACTGATGGTGGGCGGTGCCGTGCTCATGAGCGTGCTGGCCTATGGCGGGCAGAAGTTCTTCGAGTGGCAGGTGCTGCGACGACAGGCAGCACTGGCGCCGCCCGTACATCAAGCCGCCCCGGTCAGAACAGCTGCAGGCTGAGCCAATAGGCCACGGCCGCGACAAAGGCCGATGCCGGGATGGTGAAAATCCACGCCCACACGATGTTGCCGGCCACGCCCCATCGCACGGCCGAGGGGCTGCGTACGGAACCCACGCCGACGATCGCGCCGGTGATGGTGTGCGTGGTGGACACCGGAATGCCCAGCGCCGTGGCCGTGAAGAGCGTGATCGCCCCACCGGTCTCGGCGCAGAACCCGCCCACAGGCTTGAGCTTGGTGATCTTCTGGCCCATGGTCTTGACGATGCGCCAGCCACCGAAGAGCGTGCCCGCGCCGATGGCCAGGTAGCACACCCAGATCACCCACGCCGGCGGCGCCTTGTCGGCCGCGCCCACATAGCCTGCGGCGATCAGCAGCATCCAGATGATGCCGATGGTCTTTTGCGCATCGTTTCCGCCATGGCCCAGCGAGTAGGCACCGGCCGAGACCAGTTGCAAGCGGCGGAACCAGCCGTCGACCCGCAACGGTGGCATGCGCCGGCAGACCCACGCCACCAGGACCATCATCAGCGCCCCGAGCAGAAAGCCCAGCGCCGGCGACACAAAGATGAAGGCCACCGTCTTCATGATGCCCGCGCCCACGAGCTTGCCGGCACCGGCCTTTGCAATCACCGCACCGACGATGCCGCCGATGAGCGCATGAGACGAGCTCGACGGAATGCCGTACCACCACGTGATCAGGTTCCAGGTGATCGCGCCCACGAGCGCGCCGAACACCACGTAATGGTCGACGACACCGGGCTCGACGATCCCCTTGCCAATGGTGGCTGCCACTTTGAGTTGGAAGATCAGGATGGCCACCACGTTGAAGAACGCGGCGAAGGCCACCGCTGTCTGCGGCTTGAGCACGCCGGTGGACACCACGGTGGCAATCGAGTTGGCGGCGTCGTGGAAGCCGTTCATGAAGTCGAATGCCACTGCCAGAACGACCAGCAGCACGATGATCCAGAAGCCGATAGGGACGGACGAAGCCATGGATGTCGCGCGCGATCAGGAGTTCTCGAGGACGATGCCCTCGATGAGGTTGGCCACATCCTCGCAGCGGTCGGAAATCGACTCCAGGTGCTCGTAGACCGCTTTGAGCTTGATGAGCTCGCGCACGTCGATGTTGTCGCGGAACAGCTTGCTCATCGCCGAGCGCATCACGCGGTCGGCATCGCTCTCCAGGCGATCGATTTCCTCGCAGGTCTTGAGCGCTGCCTCGGCCACGCTGGGCTGGCTCAGGCGTGGCAGCAGGCTCACCGCATGTTGCACCCGCTCGCAGCACTTGGCGGAGATGTCGCCCAGGCGAGCCACGTCCTCGCTGACGGATTTCAGGTCATAGAGCTGCATCACCTCGGCCGAGTCCTGGAGCAGGTCCAGGATGTCGTCCATGGCGTTGATCAGGCCATGGATCTGCTCGCGATCGATCGGCGTGATGAAGGTCTTGTGCAGCAGCCGGTTGACCTCGGCCGTGATCCGGTCGGCTTGCTTCTCGGCGTTGTCGACGTCGATTGCATACTTCTCGCGCAGCGCGGGGTCGTTGTAGTACTGCACCATCGCCATGAAGGCGCGCGCTCCTTCGGCGATCAGCTTGCCGTGCTCGTCAAAAAGCTCGAAGAAGTTGCCCTCGCGGGGCAACAGCTTGCCGAACAGCATGGGGAAGTCTCCCGCGGCCGCGTACCGGGCCAGTGGCGGTCGCGGACGGGGGTCCGCGCAACAGCGCGCGATTGTAGGCGGCGCGCCTGATACCGGATCTCGGTGACTGGGCGATGTCGATTCCGTGACATCCGAGGAGCACCGCACCCGCATCGGCTTGCGGCTGGCGGGTCGACCCGTGGCGGGCTATGCGTCCGCCAGCCGGCGCACAGCCTGCCCCGCCGTGGCGGGCAGGTGATCTGCCAGCAGTCCCAGACCCGGCAACGCCATGGCAGGCGCGAGCTCGAGCAGCGGTCGCAGTACGAATGCCCGTTGGTGCAGGCGCGGGTGCGGGAGCGTCAGGCGTTCGTCGCACCAACTCGTGCCTTCGATGATCAGCAGGTCCAGGTCGAGCGTGCGCGGCGCATGGTGCCAGGGTCGCTCGCGCCCGAACTCGAGTTCGATGGCCTGCAGGGCGTCGAGCAGCGCCAGCGGTGCCGCGCCAGACTTCAACTCGGCCACCGCGTTGACGAAGTCCGGCCCGCTCGCCTGCACGGGTGCGCTGCAGTAGAGCGCCGAATGACGCAGCAGGCCCAGGCCATCGAGCCGGCGCAAGGCGCGTTGTACGGCGCCGCGCGCATCGCCCAGGTTGGCGCCCAGGCCGACGTAGGCCAGGCGCTGCGGCACTGTAGGCGCCCCTCGTTCAGGCACTGCCGTCGCCGGCATCGCCACCGCCGGCAGTGTCGCCCGGCGCACCCGCTGCGCCCGCGGGCTTGCGCCGCCGCCGCCGACGCTTGCGTGGCGGCGCGTCGTCGGCGACGCTTTCGACAGTCGCGGCATCGCTGCCCTCGCCTGCTCCGGGGCCCTGCGCAGGCCGGGATTCGTCCGCGGGCACCGGCACGGGGACAGACGGTGTCGCGCCTGCAGCAGCCGCCCCACGCCGGGCGCCCGAACGTCGAGGCCCGCTGCGCTGGGTCTCGCGCACGGCAGCCAGCAGCGCCTCTCGCTCGTCGTCGTCACCCAGCGAAAAGTCCTCCCACCACTCGGCCAGTTCGGCCGGCGCCTCGCCCGCGTCGGCACGCAGCCGCAGGAAGTCGAAGCCGGCGCGAAAGCGGGGCTGTTCGATCAGCGCAAATGCGGTGTTGGCCTGACGCCGCTCGAAGCGCGGCTGCATCATCCAGATCTCGCGCATGTCGGCACCGAGCTTGCCGCGGCCGGAGATGTCGCCGACGCGGGCATCGAACACCGCGTCGATGGCCTGCTGCAGTGCCGGCACCAGGTGCTCGCCAGCGGCCTTGCGCTGTTGCCAACCCGCCAGAACGTCGTGCCACAGCAGGCAGGCCAGCAGGAAGCTCGGTGCGACGGCCTTGTCCTCGGCCACGCGGCGGTCGGTGTCGGCCAGTGCCAGCTTCACGAAGGTCTGCTGCTGCGGCGTGCTGCGGGCCTCGTCGTAGACCGCATCGAGGATGGGGAACACGCCGCGGTGCAGTCCGTGCTGCCGCAGCGCTTCGATGCTGGCCAGCGCATGGCCGGTCTGCAGCAGCTTGACCATCTCGTCGAACAGCCGCGAGGCCGGCACGTTGGCCAGCAGCGCGCCGAGCTCGCGCACCGGCGCCGCAGTGCTCGGCTCGAGCGAAAAGCCCAGCTTGGCAGCGAAGCGCACGGCCCGGATGATGCGCACCGGATCCTCACGATATCGAGTGGCCGGATCGCCGATCAGCCGCAGCACGCGCGCCTTCACGTCGCCGATGCCGCCGTGGTAGTCGACCACCACTTGCGTGGCCGGGTCGTAGTACATCGCGTTGACGGTGAAGTCGCGCCGAGCGGCGTCCTCGACCTGCGGTCCCCAGACGTTGTCGCGCAGCACCCGGCCACTGGAATCCACGGCATGCGCCTGGCCGGCCAGTTCGGCCTTGGACGTGCGCTCGTTGCCCCCGACCTGCGTGGCCTCGCTGGAATCGAGGTAGGCCCGAAACGTGGAGACCTCGATCACCTCATGGTCGCGCCCACGGCCGAAGATCACATGCACGATGCGAAAGCGCCGCCCGATGATGAACGCGCGCCGGAACAGGGCCTTGACCTGCTCGGGCGTGGCGTCGGTGGCCACGTCGAAGTCCTTCGGGCGCCGTCCCACCAGCAGGTCGCGCACGGCGCCGCCGACGACGTAGGCCTGATATCCAGCCTCCTGCAGCGTACGCACCACCCGCACGGCCCGCTCGTCGACGAGAGACGGGTCGATGCCATGGTCCGCAGCCGGCACCTCCACCCGTTTGCCGAGCGGTATGCGGGGTGCCGCCGGTGCAGCCGCAGGTGCCGGCGCGGCCTTGCGCCACAGCTTGTCGATCAGTCGCTTGATCATGGAAAGAGTCTCAGGATGCGCCAGCCGCGCTCCAGCGCGATGGCCTCGAGCGCGGCGCCCGGGTTGGTGGCCACCGGTTCGCTGGCGCGTTCAAGCAGCGGCAGGTCATTGGTGGAGTCGCTGTAGAAAACGGTGCGGTCGAAGTCGGACCAGCACATCCCCTGCGTGGCCAGCCACTCATCGACACGGGCGATCTTGCCCTCGCGAAACGAGGGCACGCCGTCGATACGGCCGGTGTGGCGACCCTGCTTGTCGCGCTCCAGGCGCACGGCAATGAGTGCGTCCACGCCCAAGGCACGGGCGATCGGTTGCGTCACGAACTCGTTGGTGGCGGTCACGATGGCCAGGCGGTCGCCGGCTTGTTCGTGCTGACGAAGAAGTGCGCGCGCGGGTTCGTGCAGCATCGGCGCGATCACCTCGTCCATGAATCGCAGCAGGGCGGCGCCCTGTTCGGCGTCGCTGCGGGCGCGCCAGGGCGCGGTAGCGAACTCGACGTAGGCATGGATGTCCAGGCAGCCTGCCTGGTACTGGCGATAGAACTCATCGTTGCGCTGGCGGAATCGATCGCCGTCGACCCAGCCCAGGCGGATCATGAACTCGCCGAAGGCATGGTCGGAATCCTGCGGTATCAGGGTGCCGTCGAGGTCGAACAGGGCCAGGTTCACGCCTGCGACTCCTCGGCCAGCATCTGTCGCAGCAGCGGCACGGTCACGACGCGTTGTTCGCGCATCGCGTAGCCGTCCAGCCGATCGAGCAGTGTCATCAGGTGCTTCAAGTCGCGCTGTTGTCGTGTGAGCATGTAGTCCATCACCTCGTCGGACAGCAAGAAGCCGCGCCGATCGGATTCCCGTCTCAGCACGGCCCGGGTTTCGTCCTCGCCCAAGGCACGCAGTCCGAACACATGGCCCCAGCCCAGCCGCGTGCGCAGGTCGTCGCGCAACGGCAGGTCTACCGGTGGCACACGCCCTGCGGCTGCCCACTGTACGCCGTGGCTGCCCGCTTCCACGAACAACGCGAACGCAGCCTGCTGCTGCTGCGGGTCGAGCGAATCGCAGTCATCCACCACCACCGCGGCCCAGCTTTCGTCGAGCATCCAGGGCAACGGATCGGTCGGACCGAACCAGCCGACGCGCTCGCCGGCGGCCTGGAAGCGCTCGGCCAATGCTGCCAGCAGGTGGGTCTTGCCGCTGCCGGTAGGGCCCCACAGGTACACCGGCGCCGCCGGCGGCACCAGCGTGCGCAGGTGCTGCACCACTTCGGCGTTGGGGCCGGCCAGCAGCGTATCGAAGCGCGCAGGGGCCGCGGGAGCGATGGCCAGCGGAATCTGCTTCATCCTGTGTAGAGCCGGCTCGTCCGGTAACTCGTCTGTGCGCGCCGCAGCGCAACAGCCGCGACCGCACTGGCCGGCAGCGCGATCAGCACGCCCACGAATCCGAACAACTGGCCGAACGCAAGCAACGCGAAGATCACGGCCAGGGGCCCCAGGCCGATGCGCTCGCCCACCAGGCGAGGCGTGAGCACGAAACTCTCGATCAACTGGCCCAGTCCATAGACCAGCGCCACCAGCAGCAGTGCCTTCAGGTTGACGAACTGCAGCAGCGCCGCCAGCATGGACAGCACCAGCCCCAGCCCGAACCCCACATAGGGAATGGCCACCGCCAGGCCGGTGAACACGCCCAGAGGCAGCGCCAGATCGAACCCGACCAGCGCGAGTGCAGCGGAATAATAGACCGCAAGTGCGGCCATTACCGCCAGCTGACCCCGCATGTACTGCCCCAGGACCTGATCGATCTCCTCGAGAAAGCCGAACACATTGGCCCGCAGACGCGGCGGCACCAGCTCGCGCACCTGCTCGGTGAGCTGAGGCCAGGCCTGCAGCAGGTAGAACAGCACCACCGGCACCAGCACCGCATTGCCGAACAGCGACAGCAGCACGCTGCCGCCGATGCGCGCCGAACTGAGCGCCGCACTGAGCCAGTCTTCCATGTTGGCGTCCAGCAGGCCCGCCAGCCAGGCCTTGATGCTGGCGACGTCGAACGCAACCTGGACGCCGAACTGTGCAAGCCAGGGCGCCAAGGTCTGGTCCAGCCGGTCCAGCAGCAACGGCAACTGGGCTTTCAGCAGCGGGATCTCCTTGACCAGCACCGGCACCAGCAGCAGCAGCAAGGCCAGCCCCAGCAGCAACGCCACAGCTTCGACGAGCAACACCGCGAGCACGCGCGGAACTCGCCGCGCAGCCAGGCGCTCGACCGTGGGGTGCAGCACATAGGCCAAGACCGCCGCGACGACGAAGGGCGTGAGCACCGGCGCGAGCAGCCACAGCGCCGACGCCAGCACAGCGGCGAGCGCCGACCAGGTCAGTGTGCGCCTTTGGGCAGGAGTCAGTCGCATGGTGGGTTCTTCAGTGCCAGGCTGCCGGATTGCCGCGCTGCAGCTCGCGCATGCGCTCGCGCAACGCCGCCGCATCGTCGGCGTCCGGGCAGCGGCGCAGGTAGTGGCTCAGGTCGACCAGCGCCTCGTGGGGGGAGCCAAGCTCGGCATGCACCAGCCCGCGGTCGCGCAGTTCCTGGGGCACGGAAGGCAGCAACACCACCAGCCGGTTCATCACCGCCAGCAGGCGCTCCCAGTCTTCAGCGCTGCGGTGGATTTCCTTGAGGTTGCGCAGCAGGCGGGCGATCACGTCGCGCGGGTCCGCCGCCTGCAGGAACAACCCCAGCGGCACGTCGTCGTCGCCTTCCAGCCCGTGCTGGCGGCGATAGGGCGCCAGCCGCTCGTCGAGTTCGTCGCGCGACAGGCTGCGGCCGTTGAACGGGTCGACGATCACCTCGCCCTGGGGCAGCCGCAGCTTCACCAGGAAGTGGCCCGGGAACGACACACCGCGGGCAACCAGCCCGAGCTGCCCGGCCAGCTCGGCATACAACAGCGCCAACGTGATGGGGATGCCGCGGCGTGTGGACAGCACGTCGTTGAGGTAACTGTTGCGCCGATCGAAGTAATCGTTGACGTTGCCGCCGAAGCCGAGTTCGTTGAAGAAGTACCGGTTCAACGCACGCAATCGGTGCATCGGCGGTGCATCGGCCGGCAGCCGCGCCTTGAGCCGCGCTCCCAGGGCATCGACCTCGTCGAGCACCGCCTGGGTGTCGAGGGCGGGGTACTCGTCCTGCGCAGTGGCCACGGCGGCCTCGAACAGCGCGAAGCCATCGTCCTCGGCCACCAACGCGGCGAAGTACTCCAGTGGGGTGGGGGCGCGCAGCTGCAGCGTGCTCATGGCGCCGAAGTCTATGCCTGTCGCCGCAGCAGGTGGCGCAGATCGAGCCCGAGCAGCCGCAGCACGCCGAAGTAGACCAGCACCGCCGCCAGTATCACCGCGGCCAGCAGACCGGCTCGCTTCGCCTCGTGCGCGCCCAAAGCCACCCAGTCGACCTGCGACGCAGCCGCGGCCAGCAGCGCCCCCATCGCCGTGTTGGCCAGCACTACCCGCCAGGCCAGCGCGAGCCAGCCCGCGGCCGGTTGCCACCAGCCCAGCCGATGCAGCCCGCGCAGCAACCAGCCCGCGTTGACCAGTGCGGCCAGCCCGATCGACAGCGCCAGTGCGGTCACGCCCAGCCAAGGCACCAGCATCGCGTTGAGCAGTTGCGTGAGCACCATCACCGCGATGCCCACGCGCATGGGCGTGGCCATGTCCTGGCGAGCGAAGTAGCCCGGTGCCACCACCTTGACGCCCACCAACCCCAGCAAGCCGGCGCCATAGCCCATGACCGCCGCCGACACCGTGGCGACGGCCGCGGCATCGAACGCACCGCGCTGGAACAGCGTGGCCACCATCGGTGGCGCGAACAGCAGCAGCGCCACCGCACAGGGCAGGCCCAGCAGCAGCACCATGCGCAGGCCCCAGTCGAGCAAGCCGCAGTAGGCCTCGCGGTCGCCGCGGGCCTGGGCTGCCGACAGCTGCGGCGTGAGCACCACGCCCAGGGCCACCCCCAGCAGCGCAATGGGCAGCTCCATGAGGCGATCGGCGTATGTGAGCGTCGAGACCGAGCCGGCACCCAGGTGCGAGGCGATCTGCGAGTTGATCATCAGCGACAACTGGGCCACCGACACGCCCACCAGCGCCGGCGCCATCTTGGACAGCACCTGCCACACGCCCGGATGGCGCCAGGCCGCCAGCAGTCGCGCGGGTGCCAGCCCGATGCGCGGCAGCATGCCCACCCGCCACAGCGCAGGCACTTGCAACCCAAGCTGCACAACCCCGCCCACCATGACCCCGGCGGCCAGCGCGAAGACCGGCTCGATGCCGCGCGCACGCAGCGGCTCGACGCCGGCCAGCGCGCAGCCGATCACCGACAGGTTCAACAGCACCGGGGTGAAAGCCGGTACCGCGAAGCGCCGCCAGGTGTTGAGCACGCCCGCCGACAGCGCCACCATGGACATGCAGCCGATGTAGGGGAACATCCAGCGCGTCATCGCGACGGCCGCCTCGTGGGTGTTGCCCTCGAACCCCGAGGCCAGCATCCACACCAGCGCCGGCGCGCCGGCCACGCCCGCGACACAGGTGAGCGCCAGTGCCCAGACCAGGACCGTGGCCACGGCATCGACCAGCGCCCGCGTGGCGTCGTCGCCGTCGCGCTCGCGGGTGGCCGCCAGCAACGGCACGAACGCCTGCGAGAAGGCACCCTCGGCGAACAGCCGGCGCAGCAGGTTGGGAATGCGAAAGGCGATCTGGAACGCGTCCATCATCGCCGAGGTACCGAACAGCGCCGCACCGATCTGGTCGCGCACCAGGCCCGTGATGCGCGAGAGCATCGTGAGGGCGGAAACCGACGCGGCAGCCTTGAAGAGGTTCATGGAAGGGGCGGCGGATTATAGGGAGCCCCGCATGCCGCCTCCTGGGGCCACCTTGGCAGGCACGTCAAAAGTGCTATACTCATCGTCTTTGCTCCATCTCGGACCCCTGCACCGCAATGGCCACCTCCTCCAAAGCCAAAAAGAAGACCGTACGCCTGGCGTCGGGCCGCAAGCGCGCCCGCCAGGACGTGAAGCTCAACGCAGCCAACACCTCGCTGCGCTCGCAATTCCGCACGGTCGTCAAGAACGTGCAAAAGGCCATCGACAAGGCTGTCGCCGGTGGCGACAAGGCCCTGCCCGGCCAGCTGTTCCAGCACGCCCAGAAGGTGATCGACTCGGTCGCCGAAAAGGGCATCTTCCACAAGAACAAGGCCGCGCGCCACAAGAGCCGCCTGTCGGCCAAGATCAAGGCCCTGTCGGCCTGATCGACCTCGTCCGGCTGGAGCAAGCCAAGACCCAGGGCCCGCTGCGTGCGGGCCCTTGTCGTTTCTGGGGCCAACCTCCTGAGCTGGTTCGGCCCTGCATCACGGCGGCCCGCGCAACGGTGTTCGTACACTTGTGACCGGTCGCCGCCTGATGCCAGGACACCCCATCGACACCCTCGAAGCCGCGGCGGCGATGCTGCGGAACGCCCGCCGCCCAGTGATCTTCACCGGTGCGGGCATGTCAGTGGACAGCGGCGTGCCTGCGTTTCGCGGCAGGCAAGGCGGGCTGTGGAGCGAGTTCGACCGGCCGCGACTGGCGACACCCGCCGCCTATCGGGCCGACCCTGATCTGGTGTGGGGCTGCTACGTCTGGCGCATGGCGCTGGTGGCACGGGCACAGCCGCATGCGGGCCACCTCGCCCTGGCCGACCTGCAGGCGCGCTGGCCCGAACTGGCGATCGTCGCGCAGAACGCGGACGACCAGCATGAGCGCGCTGGCAGCCGCCATGCTGCCGAGGCTCGTCGGCGACTGAGTGGCCGCGAGTACCGCGGGCGTTGCAGCCACCGGCCCCGCTGCACCCTCAACGCCGCAACCGCAGTGTCGTCGGAAACAGCCGCCAGCCCGTCGCCCGAGCCAGGCGGCCCCACAGCCCTTCAGGGGCGATCATCATCACGGCGATGGCGAAGGCACCCAGGGCGATGACGTACCAGGTGCCGTAGTCGGCGAGCGCTTCGCGCAGGGCGAAGTAGATCAACGTGCCGAGGATGGGCCCTTCGAGGGTGCCCAGGCCGCCGATGATGACGACGAAAATGATGAGCGCCGACCACTCGACCGTGAAGGCGGCGCTGGTGGTCACGAACATGGTCTGCAGGTAACTCACGCCGCCAGCGCAGCCTGTGATGAAGGCCGCGACCACGAACACGCGGCGCTTCACCCGCGCCACGTCCACGCCCACGCTCTGCGCGCTGGCCTCGTTGTCGCGCACCGTGCGCAGCGCCAGCCCCCAGGGCGAGCGCAGCAGCGCGAACAACGCCAGGGTGGTGCCCAACGCCAGCGCCAGCGCCAGCCAGTAGGTCAGCTGCACGCGGGTTTCGGGGTTGACGCCGCGCAGCACGCGCGCCAGCGTCAGGCCGCTGGCGCCGCCGAACCAGGCGCTGTGCGTGAAGGCGATGCGAAACAGCTCGGCCAGCACCCAGGTGCCGATGGCGAAGTGTGGCCCGCGCAGGCGAAACAGCGCCGGCGCAGCCACGACGCCGATGCCCGCGGCCACCAGACCCCCCAAGGGCACGGCGAGAAAGGGGTTGATGCCGCCATGCACGGCCACGGTGAACAGTGCATAGGCGCCCAGCCCGATGAACGCCTGCTGGCCGACCGAGACGAAGCCGGTGTATCCCGCCAGCAGGTTCCAGGCCTGCGCCATGGCGATCATCACGCAGACCTCGACCGCGAGCTGCAGCGAGCTGCCCTCCATGAACCACGGCGCCGCCGCTGCCGCAGCGCCGAAGACGAGCAACCCAGCCGCACCGCCCAGCGGGCGCTCGAGCCGCAGCTCAGCCATGGCCGCTGCCTCCACGTGCAAGCAGGCCGCCCGGGCGCAGGAACAGGAAGCCGAAGAAGGCAACATGCCCTGCGAACGCGCCCCAGCCGGCGTCCACCTGCGTGCCGGCGACGTGGGCGATGCCCAGCACCAGGCCGCCGGCGAAGCTGCCCCAGATCGACCCCAGGCCGCCGATGATCACCGCCTCGAAGGCAAACAGCAGTTCGTTGCCGCCGGTCAGCGGATTGAACGACGACTTGATGCCGTATAGCCAGCCGGCCAGCCCGGCGATGCCCAGCGCCAGCGCCATGCCGGCGGCATAGACGCGCCGCGCATCGATGCCCATGAGCGCCGCGACCTCGGGGTCGTCCACCGTCGCGCGCACGACGCGGCCAAAGCGCGTGTGGCGCATCAGCGCATGCACACCGGCATAGACCAGAGCCGCCAGCGCCAACGTGGCCAACGGCAGCAGCCCCAGGTGCATGCCCGCAGCCTCGACGCTGGCGGTGCGTGCGGCGCCGGCATCGAGCGTCTGGAAGTCGGCCGAGAACAACTCCTGCAGCGCGTTGTGAACGATGATCGACAGCCCGAAGGTCACCAGCATCGGTGCCAGGTCGCCCTGGCCGACGAGCCGGTTGAACAGCAGGCGCTGCAGCAGCCAGCCCAGTGCCGCCATCGCCGGCACGATCACCAGCACCGCCGCCAGCGGCGACAGCGGCGTCAGCCGCACCAGCGCCACGCCCAGGTAGGCGGCGACGACGAGCAGGTCGCCATGGGCGATGTTGACGATGCGCATGATGCCGAAGGCCAGCGCAAGCCCCAGTCCCGACAGCGCGAAGTGGCCGCCCAGCAGCAGCCCCTGCACCAGGGTATCGGCGACGGCATTCATGCGGCCTCGCTGCCGAAGTAGGCCCTGGCGATGGCGCCGCGGTCGGCCTGCCCGCGCGTGCCGGCCAGCACCACCTCGCCCTCGCGCAGGCACAGCCAGTCGTCGCTGGCAGCCAGCGCCTGGCCGATGTCCTGCTCGACCACGACCAGCGCCACACCCTGCGCGCTGACCTGCGCCAGCGCGCCATACAGGCCACGCACCACCACCGGCGCCAGGCCCAGCGAGAGCTCGTCGCACAGCAGCAGGCGCGGGTTGGCCATCAGCGCACGGCCGATGGCCACCATCTGCTGCTGGCCGCCCGAAAGCATGGTCGCGCCATGCTGCCGCCGGGCCACCAGGTCCGGGAACAGCGCGTAGACGGCCTGCAGGTTCCAGGGCCCGGCGCGGCCGGCGCTGGTACCCATCAGCAGGTTCTCTTCCACAGTCAGCGAGGCGAACAGGCGCCGCCCCTCGGGCACCAGGGCGATACCGCGCGCGGCGATGGCGTGTGCCGGCATGCCGGTGAGGTCCGCGCCGTCGAAACGCACCCGCCCGGCGCTGGGCGGTGTGAGCCCGGCGATGGCACGCAACAGCGTCGACTTGCCCGCGCCGTTGGCCCCGATCAGCGCCAGCGTGCGCCCGGCCTCCAGGGCGAGGCCGACACCGAACAGCGCGCGTATGGCGCCGTAACCGGCCTCGACGCGATCGAGCTCAAGCAGCGGCATCGGTGGCCTCCGCTGCGTCCAGCCCCATGTAGATGGCATGCACCCGCGGGTCGGCCATCACCTCCGCCGGCGCGCCATCGGCGAGCTTGCGCCCGGCATCGATGACCACCAGCCGCTCGACGAAGGCCGTGAGCGCGCGCACGATGTGCTCGATCCAGACGATGGCCACGCCGCGCGCGCGCACGCCGGCCAGGATCTGCAGCAGCGCATCGATCTCGCGGTCGGTGAGGCCGCCGCCGATCTCGTCGAGCAGCAGCAACTGCGGGCGGGTGGCCAGCGCCCGGGTGAGTTCCAGGCGCTTGCGGTCAAGCAGTGTCAGCTCGGCGCAGGGCGTGTCGCGCCGCGCCGCCAGCCCGCTCTGCTCGATCGCATCGGCGGCGCAGTCGAGCGCCTCTCGGCCACGCATTCCGGCCCCAAAGCGCGCCGCGACCAGCGCCGTCTCGAACACGCTCATGCCATGAAAAGGACGCGGCACCTGGAAGGTGCGGCCGATGCCCGCGGCGCAGCGCCGTTCGGGCGGCATGGTGGTGATGTCGTGCCCGCGCCAGGCGATGCGCCCGGCGTCGGGCGCGATCTGACCTGCGATCAGCGAGAACAGCGTCGTCTTGCCCGCACCGTTGGGGCCGATGATGCCGACAACCTCGCGCTCGCCCAGGGCGAGCGTGAAGTCGTCGATGACTTGCAGGCGGCCATAGCGCTTGCCCAGGCCTTCGATCGCGAGCATGTGGCGAGGTTCAGAGTTCCCCGAGCAGTTTGACCGGTGACTGCACCGGGATGTGCGGTGCACTGCCGTTGTTGGTGATCAGCAACTCGTACTTGTGCTTCGACCCCACGGCCTTGCCCATGCGCCACTGACCGCCGAGCACCGCCGTCTTGGCGACGTTCTTGATCGGCGTGTCGGCCCAGTTGACGCTGCCGACGATGGTGTCGAACTTCATCGTCTTGAGCGCATCGCGCACCGCCTTGCGGTCGTGGGGATTCTTTGCACGCTTGAGCGCTTCGATGCCCACCTCCCAGATGGCATGGGCGTAGCCCAGTGGCTGGGTCCATTGACGGCTGGTGGCCTTCTCGTAGTCCTCGGCCAGCTGGCGGGCCGTCTGCCCGGTGAGCGACGACTTGTAGGGGAAGCCCGGCGTCCACCAGACCTCGGTGGTGAGGCCGTCGCCGCGCGCACCCTGGGCGTTCAGCCCGGCCGGGAACAGCAGCGCCGCGGCCACTGTCACCACCTTGGGCTGGAACTTCTGCTGCGCCGACTGCGACCAGAAGGTGGTGAAGTCCGGCACGTGGGCGTGCCCGCTGACGATCTCGACGCCCTCGGTCTTGAACTTGCCGATCTGCGGCGAGAAGTCGGCCACGCCTTCCTGGAACTTGCCAGTCGAGACGTGCCCATAGCCGATCTGCTTGGCCAGCGCCGGCACGCCGAACTCCTCGCTGCCGAAGGCCTCGCCACCGGGGTCGGCCGAGTAGATGCCGCCGATCTTCTTGTTCGTCTTCACCGAAGCCCAGATCTCCTTGTAGGCCCCGACCACGTCCTCCAGACCCCAGAAGAAGTGGTAACTCCACTCGAAGCCGACCTTCGGATCGCCCTTGCGCGGGAACATCCAGGCCTGCCAGGGCATCATGGTCGAGACCGCCGGCACGCCGTTGAGCTCGGCCTGGTCGGCGGCGGTGATCGAGCTCAGCGAGTCCTGGATCAGCAGCAGGTCGACCTTGTTCTTGGTGATGAGCTGCGCGGCCAGCGCACCGGCGCGATCGGTGCTGGACTGGCTGTCCTTCTCGATGATCTCGACGTCGTACTTCTTGCCCGCGATCGTCAGCCCGCCCTTGAGCAGGGCCTTCATGCGACCGAGCACGTACGGGTCGCTCTCGGAGAACTCGGCGTGCGAGCCGGTCAGCGGGCTGATGTAGCCGATGCGGATGGTGTCTGCGGCAGCCGGCAGACTGGCCACCGCAGTGGCGAACACCGCGGCCACGGCCAGCGGCCGGGCCATGAAGGGCGGCAGGTGCAATCGCGTCATGGTCGTCTCCTCCAGGTTCGATCGATGGTGCTAGCCTACGGGCCGCCTGCCGCGCGTGCTTGACTCGCGCTGCCAGCGGTTTGCCGGTGACGCTACGGGTTTCCCCTCGGAATCGTCGCCGACCCGTGGCGATCCCTAGGTCCGGCGATGGCCGGTGCGCCGTATAAGAACGGGTTGCGCTGCCGGCATGCGTGCAGTGCGGGAGCCTCTTGATGCAAGCGATGCGCAGCGTCACGCGCGGCCGTGACGGCTATGAACAGTGGTGCCACGACGTGCGCGCGATCTGCGGCCGCTTCGAGTCGCGTGCACCGCGGTACCTGGACGACTTCGCGGGCCACATCGCGCTGCATCGCCGGCCCGGGCTCGAGTTCGCACAGGTGGCCACCAACGCCCATTCGCTGGCCAAGTCCGGCCACGACACGCGCGCCGAGGATGGCCTGTACTACTTCCTGATCTACCAGCGGCAGGGCCACTCGGTGCTGTCGCAGCAGGGTCGCCAGGCCGTGCTGGACACGGGCGACCTCGCGCTGATCGACTCGCGCCTGCCCAGCGAGTTCGTCTACGTGGCCGATACCCAGCATGTGTCGGTGCACCTGCCGTGCGAAGCCCTCGAGCGGCGGCTGCGATCGCCGCGCCCGCAATTGGCCCGCACCCTGGCCGCAGCCAGCCCGATGGGCACGGTGCTTGGCGGATTCGTCGAGCAGATCGCCGCCAGGCACGAGCTGTTCGGTGAACGCGAGGGCGCCGCGCTCACCGATGCCCTGCTGGCGCTGCTGGCACCACTGGCCGACGACAGCGAGCACGCGGGAGGCCGCGCACGCGATTGGGCACGGGTGGCGGCCTACATCGACGAGCGCCTGCACGAAGATCTCGACCCGCAGGACATCGCCCGCTCCTGCGCGGTGTCGGTGCGCTCGCTGTATCGCCTGTTCGAGGCACGCGACACGACGCTGGGCACGTACCTGCGCGAACGCCGCCTGGCCTGCTGCGCAGAGGCGCTGTCCACGCCCGCCTGGCAGCACGAGAGCGTGACGCAGATTGCCCTGCGCTGGGGGTTCAAGGACAGTGCGCACTTCTCGCGCAGCTTCAAGGCGCGCTACGGCATGGCGCCGCGGGAGTGGCGACACCGTCCGCGCTGAGCCACGCCCCGGCCACCAGTGCTGCGCCCAGGCACGGCAGCCCAAGTCGCTGGCACGCGCAGGCAAGCCGCCCGGCACCTGCACTCCTACGCTCCCGGCATGGCCGCGGTCGCCGCGCCGCGGCACGCCATGCGAGCAAGGAGGAGGTTCATGGGGGCACTGCAGGGCAAGGTCTGCCTCGTCACCGGCGGTGGCGGCAGCATCGGGCTGGCCACGGCGCGGCTGTTCGTGACCGAGGGCGCGCGCGTGATGCTGGCCGATGTCGATGCGCAGCGGTTGGAGGCCGCGCGCGCCGAGCTCGGCGACGCAGCCGTGGCGCTGCCCACCGACGTCGCACAGCGCGCCAGCGTCCAGGCACTGGTGGCGGCCACCGTTGCGCAGCTGGGCCGCATCGATGTGCTGTTCAGCAACGCCGGCAACTTCGGCGTCGTCGCGCCCATCCACGAGTACCCCGAAGACGTGTTCGACGCCGTTCAGGCGGTGCACGTCAAGGGTGCCTTCCTGATGTGCCGCGCCGCCGTGCCGCAGATGAACGACGGCGGCAGCATCGTCATCACCTCCAGCGTGGCCGGCCTGCGCGGCGACCCCGGCGTCTACGCCTACATCACCGCCAAGCATGCGCAGATCGGCCTCATGCGCTGCCTGGCCAAGGAACTGGCGCCGCGGCGCATCCGCGTCAACACCATTCACCCCGGGCCGGTCGACAACGCCTTCCAGCACGCGGTGGAGGCCGACCTGGCGCGTTTGATCCAGCGCGACGGCGCAGCCTTCTTCGACGAGCAAACTCCGCTGGCGCGCCACGGCCGGCCCGACGAAATCGCGCAGTCGGTGCTCTACCTGGCCAGCGCGCAATCGAGCTACACCACCGGCACGACACTCGTTGTCGACGGTGGCATGAGCATCTGAAGCCCTACGACGAGGAGACGATGATGACGTTGACGCGAACGATCCTGTCGCTGTCCCTGGCGACGCTGTGCACTGCTGCTGCTGCGGCACCGAAGGCGCCGGCCGATGTCGACGGCGCGCGCATTCGTGCGGCCGACCAGGAGCCAGGCAACTGGATGAGCCACGGGCGCACCTACGACGAGCAGCGCCACTCGCCGCTGGCCAGGATCGACGCCGGCAACGTCGGCCGGCTGGGCCTGGCCTGGACGGTCAAGCTCGACGTGGACCGCGGCGTCGAGGCCACGCCCATCGTCGTCGACGGCGTGATGTACACCACTGGCGCCTGGAGCATCGTCTACGCGCTCGACGCGCGCACCGGCAAGCGGCTGTGGACCTTCGACCCCAAGGTGCCGGGCGAGAACCTCGGCCAGGGCTGCTGCGACACCGTCAACCGCGGCGTCGCGGTTTGGAAGGGTCGTGTCTACGTCGGCAGCTTCGATGGCCGCCTGATCGCACTCGATGCCAAGACCGGCAAGGTCGCCTGGAGCGTGGACACCATCCTCGACCGCAAGAAGAGCTACACCGTCACCGGCGCGCCCCGCATCGTCAAGGGCAAGGTGCTGATCGGCAACGGCGGCGCCGAGTTCGGCGTGCGCGGCTACATCACCGCCTACGACGCGGAGACCGGCAAGCAGGCCTGGCGCTTCTACACCGTGCCCGGCGACCCCGCCCTGCCACCCGAAGACAAGGCGATGGAGATCGCGCTCAAGACATGGAGCGGCAACAACTGGGTGAAATGGGGCGGCGGCGGCACGGTGTGGGACTCGATGGCCTACGACCCCGAGCTGGACCTGCTGTACATCGGCACCGGCAACGGCTCGCCCTGGAACCACCAGTTCCGCAGCGAGGGCAAGGGCGACAACCTGTTCCTGTCGTCCATCGTCGCGCTGCGGCCCGACACCGGCGAGTACGTCTGGCACTACCAGACCACGCCGTCGGACATGTGGGACTACACCGCCACGCAGCACATCATCCTGGCCGACATCGCCATCGACGGCGCACCGCGCAAGGTGCTGATGCAGGCGCCCAAGAACGGCTTCTTCTACGTGCTCGACCGCACCAACGGCAAGCTGCTGTCGGCCAAGAACTTCGTGCCCATCAACTGGGCCACGCACGTCGATCTGGCCACCGGCCGACCCGTGGTGAGTGCCGACGTGAACTACCTCACCGGCCCCAAGGTCGTGATTCCCAGCTTCCTGGGCGCGCACAACTGGCAGCCGATGTCGTTCAACCCCAAGACGGGCCTGGTCTACCTGCCGGCGCAAGAGAGCGTGGCGGGCCTGGAGGCGCAGAAGCAACCGCTGTTCATCCCGCACAAGTCGGTGGTCAACCTGGGCGTGGAGGTGCCCGATCTGCCCGAGGACCCGAAGGTCGAGGCCGAGATCCGCAGCGCCTGGAAGGGCCGCCTGATCGCCTGGGATCCGGTCAAGCAGGCGCCCGCCTGGACGCAGGAGTACACCGCGCCCTGGAACGGTGGCACGCTCAGCACGGCCGGCAACCTGGTGTTCCAGGGCACCGCCGATGGCCGCGCCGTGGCCTATGCGGCCGACACGGGCAAGAAGCTGTGGGACGCCCGCGTGAATTCCGGTGCGATGGCCGCCCCCGTCACCTACGAGGTGGGCGGCGAGCAGTACGTCACCTTCATGGTGGGATGGGGCGGCGCGTTCCCGGGCGTGGCCGGGCCGCTGTCGCATTCCACCCGGGTGCAGGCCGAGGCACGCGTGGTCACCTTCAAGCTCGGTGCCCACGGCAAGCTGCCGCCGCCCAAGCAGGCGCCGCAGGCGCTGCCGCCGCTGCGTGAAGTCACCGCCTCGGCCGAGCAGCTCAAGACCGCGCGCACGATGTTCAACGGCTTCTGCGGCTCCTGCCACGGCTTGAACGCGGTCAGCGGCAGCGTCTATCCCGACCTGCGCTACATGACGCCCAAGAAGCACGAGCAATACATCGCCGTGCTCTCGGGCTCGCGCCTGAACCGCGGCATGCCCAACTTCGCCAGCGTGCTCAAGCCCGAGGACATGGAATTGATCCGCCAATACATCGTCAAGCGCGCGCACGACCTCAAGGGGCAGCTCGCCCAGGTTGGCGGCAAGTGAGGCCTGAGCCCGAGGCGCCGACGACGGCGCGCGGCGGAGCCTCAGGGAGTCGACGCAGTCGGCCCTTTCAGGCCTGCGGCGGCGTGACCTCGACCACCTTGAGCTCGTTGTCGCGGGCGAAGTTCATGACGAAGTCCCAGGCCATGGGCTCGACGCCGCGCAGCGCCTCGTTGACGATCACGCACTTGACGCCGTCGATCACCCGCGGCACGCAATAGGGCGAATAGCCGATGTGCGAGCCCGGGCCGGACTGCGTGCCGCCCGGGCGGAAGCTCGACAGCGCGCCAGCCAGCCGCTCGGCCCAGTCGCTGGGCCGGAATGTGCGGCCACTGCGGGTGATGCCCTGGATGGTGTACTGACGCGGATGGGCGGCGGACATGCAAATCGGTGGTTCGCGAGACACCGCGTCCCGGCCCGGGGTGCGGCCGGCGCGGTAGGGCCCGGCGGACGCGGTGGAACCATCGCCTGCCGGACGAAAAACTGGTATTGTGCCCGTTCGGTGCTGCACCGCAGCATCAGAACCGGACCCGACGGCCACTTCCTCCACGCTTTGCGGCGTGGCGCGCGGGGGCTCTGCTTAGAATCGATTTCCCAGCGGGCCGGCGCATTGCTCAGGGAGCATGTTGCCGGCCTTGTGCATTGTCCTCACTGCCCTTTCTCACCCCTGACGGAGCACTTCGATGACTTCCCACGTGATGAACACCTACGGCCGGCTGCCCTTCGCGCTGTCGCATGGCCGAGGCTGCCGCGTCTGGGACACCGAAGGCCGAGAGTACCTGGACGCCCTGGCCGGCATTGCCGTCAATACGCTGGGGCACGCGCACCCGAAGCTGGTGCCGGCGCTGCAGGAACAGGTGGCGAAGCTCATCCACTGCTGCAACTACTACCAGATGCCGCTGCAGGAGGCGCTGGCCGACAAGCTGTGCGAGATCTCCGGGCTGCAGTCGGTGTTCTTCTGCAACTCGGGCCTTGAAGCCAACGAGGGTGCGCTCAAGATCGCCCGCAAGTTCGGACACGACCGCGGCATCGCGCGTCCGCAGGTCATCGTCTACGAGAACGCCTTCCACGGCCGCTCCATCGCCACGCTGTCGGCCACCGGCAACCCCAAGGTCCAGAAGGGCTTCGAGCCGCTGGTCGAGGGGTTCGTGCGGCTGCCGCTGAACGACATCGCGCGGGTGCGCGAGGAGGCGCGGCGCAACCCCGACGTCGTGGCCATCTTCCTGGAAACGATCCAGGGCGAGGGCGGCATCAACCCCACCCGGCTGGACGTGCTGCGCGAGCTGCGCGCCGTGTGCGACGAGCACGGCTGGTTGCTGATGCTCGACGAGGTCCAGTGCGGCGTGGGCCGCACCGGCAAGTGGTTCGCCCACCAGTGGGCGGGCATCGTGCCCGACGTCATGCCGCTGGCCAAGGGGCTGGGCTCGGGCGTGCCCATCGGCGCCATCGTCGCCGGCCCGCGCGCGGCGCAGGTGCTGGGGCCGGGCAACCATGGCACCACCTTCGGCGGCAACCCGCTGGCCATGCGCGCGGGCATCGAGACGCTGCGCATCATGGAAGAAGACGGTCTGCTCGAGCACGCGCGGGCCATGGGCGAGCGCCTGAAGGCGGGCCTGCTCGAAGGCCTGGGCCGAGTGCCCGGCTTCGTGGAAGTGCGCGGCCAGGGCCTGATGCTGGGCGTGCAGCTCGACCGCCCGTGCGGCATGCTCCTGCAGCGCGCCGCGGACGCCGGCCTGCTGCTGAGCGTGACAGCCGACAGCGTCATCCGATTGCTGCCGGCGCTGGTGATCACGCCGGCCGAAGTCGACGAGCTCGTGGCCCGGCTGGTGCCGCTGGTGCGCGACTTCCTGGTCGAGCCCTAGCCCTGTTGCCATGAAACCCGGATACAGCCTGATGAAGCACTACCTGCAGTTCAAGGACCTGCGCGCCGAGGAATACGCCTACCTGTTCGAGCGCACCCGCATCATCAAGACGCGCTTCAAGAACTACGAGAAGTACCAGCCGCTGGTGGACCGCACGCTGGCGATGATCTTCGAGAAGGCCAGCACCCGCACACGCGTGAGCTTCGAGGCCGGCATGTACCAGATGGGCGGCTCGGTGGTGCACCTGACCACCGGCGACAGCCAGCTCGGCCGCGCCGAGCCGGTGGAGGATTCGGCCCGCGTCATCAGCCGCATGGTCGACCTGGTGATGATCCGCACGTTCGAGCAGACCAAGATCGAGCGCTTCGCCGCGCACTCGCGCGTGCCGGTGATCAACGGCCTGACCAACGAGTTCCACCCCTGCCAGATCCTGGCCGACCTTTACACCTACATCGAGCACCGCGGCGACATCCGCGGCAAGGTGGTGGCCTGGGTGGGCGACGGCAACAACATGGCCAACACGTGGCTTCAGGCCGCCGAAGTCCTGGGCTTCACGGTGCACGTCAGCACCCCGGGCGGGTACGAAGTCGACCCTCAGGTGGCCGGCATCGGCGATCGCAGCTGCTTCAAGGTCTACGCCGATCCGCTGGAGGCCTGCCGCGGCGCGGCGTTGGTGACCACCGATGTCTGGACCAGCATGGGCTACGAGGCCGAGAACGAAGCGCGCGTGAAGGCGTTCGCGCGCTGGTGTGTCGACCCGCGGATGATGGCCGCCGCCGCGTCCGATGCGCTGTTCATGCACTGCCTGCCGGCGCATCGCGGCGAGGAAGTCGCCGCCGAGGTGATCGACGGCGCGCAATCGGTGGTGTGGGACGAGGCCGAGAACCGCATGCACGTGCAGAAGGCACTGATGGAGTATCTGTTGCTCGGCCGCATCGGCTGAGCGCTGGCACCCCGATCAGATCCGCGTCAGCCCGGGCGTTCACCATCGGTGCCATGAAGACCGCCCTGCTGTCGGACCTGCATGCCAACCGCGAAGCGGTGCAGGCCGTGATCGAACACGCCCGCACCGCCGGCGCCGGGCGCTGGGTGCTGCTCGGTGACTTCGTCGGCTATGGCGCCGACCCGGCCTGGGTGGTCGATGCCGTGCGCGAGCTGGTGCGCGACGGGGCGATCGCGGTACAGGGCAACCACGACCTCGCAGTGGTGCGCGGCGCATCGCCCCACATGCGCCCCGAGCCGCGCTTCGTGATCGACTGGACCCGCGCACAGCTCAGCGCTGTGCAGATCGACTTCCTGGCTTCGTTGCCGATGTCGCAGGTCAGTGGCGACCACCTGTACGTGCATGCCAACGCATGGGACCCGGCCGGTTGGGACTACATCCAGGGCCGGCTCGAGGCCGTGCGCAGCCTGCAGGCCACCCGTTGCCGCTACACCTTCTGCGGCCACATGCACGAGCCGCGCCTGTATCACCTTTCGGCCGCAGGCAAGGCGGGCGACTTCACTCCCACACCCGATGTCGCCATCCCCGTGCCGCCGCACCGGCAGTGGCTGGTCATTCCGGGCTCGGCCGGACAGCCGCGCGATGGCAACCCGGCGGCGTGCTACGCCATGTTCGACGACGCCGACGCCAGCGTCACCTATCACCGCGTGCCCTACGACCACGACACGGCGCGCGACAAGATGCTCGCCGCTGCGCTGCCGCAGCGGCTGGCGCACCGACTGGAAGATGGACAGTAGAGAACCGAACCCGTTGCCAGCGGCGGCGACCGGTGTCGCCGCTGCGCTGCAGCCTGGACGGGTGATCGATCGCTTCCGGCTCGAGGAGAAGCTGCACACGGGTGGCATGGCGCATCTGTGGCGGGTCAGCGAGGTCAATCACGCCGGCGACTCACGCCTGCCGCTGATCATGAAGGTGCCGCGCATCAAGGGCGGCGAGGACCCGGCCACCATCGTCGGCTTCGAGGTCGAACAGATGATCATGCCGATGCTCGGTGGCGCGCATGTGCCGAAGTTCATCGCCAAGGGCGACTTCACGCGGCAGCCCTACATCGTGATGGAACGCATCGAGGGTGCCTCGCTGCGCCCGCGGCTGGAGCATGCGCCGCTGGCGCTGGACGAGGTGATCGAGATCGGGTCGCGCGTGGCCACTGCGCTGCACGACCTGCACCGGCAGAACCTGGTGCACCTGGACATCAAGCCCAGCAACATCATGTTCCGTCCCGACGGTACGGCGGTGCTGGTCGACTTCGGCTTGTCGCGCCATGACCACCTGCCCGACCTGCTGGAGGAGGAGTTCACGCTGCCCATGGGCACGGGCCCGTACATGTCGCCCGAGCAGGTGCAGTTCGTGCGCCACGACCCGCGCAGCGACCTGTTCGCGCTGGGCGTGATGCTCTACCACTTCACCACCGGCGAGCGCCCCTTCGGCTCGCCCGACAGCGTGCGTGGCCTGCGCCGGCGGCTGTGGCTGGACCCGGTGCCACCGCGTGCGCTGCGCGCCGATTGCCCGCCCTGGCTGCAGGAGGTGATCCTCAAGTGCCTGGAGGTCAAGCCCGAGCGCCGCTACCAGAGCGCGGCGCAACTCGCGCTCGACCTGCAAAACCCGACCCAGGTCGCACTCACCCGGCGTGCCGAGCGCATGCAAAGCAGCGGCACGCTGCGCAACTTCAAGCGCTGGTTCTTCGCATTGGGCGCCGAACCGGCGCCCGCTCACACCAAGGCCAGCGAGCAACTCGACCGCAGCCCGATCATCCTGGCCGCGGTCGACGTCGACAACGCTGCCCCAGAGCTGCTGGACAAGCTGCGCGAGAGCGTGCGTCGCATCGTGCTGGCCGAACCGGGTGCCCGCCTGGCCTGCACGAGCGTGATGAAGACTGCCCGCATCGGCATGGACGATCTCGTCGACGAGGACGGCCGCAGCCGCCACGTGCAGCAACTGGTGGGCCTGAAGCACTGGGCGCGGCCGATCAGCAAGGGGCTCAACCTCGACGACGGGCGGCTGACGTTCCATGTGCTGGAAGCGCCCGATGTCGCGACGGCCATCGTCGAGTTCGCCCGGCGCAATCAAGTCGACCACATCGTGATGGGCGCGCGCGGCACCTCCGGGCTGCGCCGCTACCTGGGCAGCGTGTCGTCGCAAGTGGTCGCCGAGTCCGATTGCAGCGTGACGGTGGTGCGCGCCTCGGTGCCCCAGGCGCCTGCGGACGACCCCCGCTGAGCCCGCTGACGAGGCCGATGGGATGCCTCGCGCTCAGCGCGCTGCGCCCGTCGAGACGGCCACGTAGGCAGCCACGGCTTCGATTTCGGCGTCGCTGAGCACACCCTGGAAGGGGGGCATCGCCCCGAGACCGTTGCGCACGGCCTTGGCCACGCGCTGCGCGTCCGGCCTCAGTTCGTCGAGCACCGGACCCACGGCGCCGCTCGCTGCGGCGGCCTCGAGCGTGTGGCAGACCGCACAGGCCGGCACCGCCTTGCGCAGGAACACCTCGCGCCCCAGCTCGAGCGTGGCAGTCGCGGGCGGCACTGCCTGCGGCCACGCCGGGACCGGGGCCGCTGCCCACAGGCAAGCGCTCAGCCACCATCGCGCCGTGCCGCCGGCGCCCGCGCGCGCGGCGGCGGCAACACTCACGCCACGACCACCTTCACGGCATGGTCGGTCCAGCTGTTGTTGTTGTAGCCGCCGGTGTTCTCGGTACGGTGCTGCGGCTGCGTCTGGCCGCGGGCATCGGTGGCCCGGCTGGCCAGCGTGTAGGTGCCGGGCTGCAGATCGACCTGCAGCACGAACTGCCGCCATGCGTAGCGGCCCAGGTTGGGCCCGATGAAGCGGGCCTCGCGCCAGCTCTGGCCACCATCGATCGACACTTCGACACGCTCGACCGCATGCAGGCCGCCGAAGGCCAGGCCGGTGATCTGCGTGGTGCCACGCGGTACCGGTCCGGGCTCGCCCAGGGGCGACTCGATCCAGGACTTCACGTCCATGGCCAGCACCGAGGGCTGAGATGGATCGGACTTGCTGCCCGGCGGCGTGATGCGGTAGCCATGCGCCATGATGCGCGCCTGGGACTCTGCGCCGCCGAATGCAAGTTGCCGCACGTATTTGATGTTGTTGACGCCGGAATACCCCGGCACCACCAGCCGAAGTGGCCCGCCATGGGCCAGCGACAGCGGCTGGCCGTTCATTTCCCATGCCAGCAAGGCATCGTCCATCGCCGCGAGCGGCAACGACCGTTCGACCACCACCGACTTGGGATCGACGCCGTCGGGCAGCTTTTCGCCGCCGGTGCCGGTCATGTAGCGCGCGCCTGATGCCAACCCGCCCAGTGCCGCGACCACGGCGCGCACCGGCACGCCGGTCCAGACGACGCAGCCGGCCGCACCCACTTTCCAGGGCGTTCCGCTGGGCTTGCTCGGGAAGAAGCCGCGCCCGTTGCCGGAACACTGCAGCACCGTGGCCACTGTCTCGACGCCCAGCGACTTGAGCTGGCCGACGCTCAGCGTCATGGGGGTGGCCACGCCGGCGATCTCGATGCGCCAGGCGTCGGGGTCGGCCACCACGGATGCGTCTGGCGCCGGCAGGTTGTTGCGGATGTACAGCCGATCGGCGGGCGTCACCACGCCCAGCCCGAACGTCCCGCGCCGGGTCTCGATGGTGCTGGAGCTGTGGACGATCATGCTGCGCGCATCCTTCCACGCGGCATAGGGCGGCAATGGCTTGACCGCGGCGGCTGCCTGCGCCTGCGCGCCTACGGTCCAACTGCCCAAGCCAGCGGCAGCCAGGGCGCCGGCCGTGCCCTTGAGCACCAGGCGACGGGGTAGGGACGGACGGGGCACGGACATGACATCGACTCCAGGTAGATCGTTGGCGGACAGGCCCACGCAGTCCAGTTCAGCGAAATGCCGATGGGCTTGGACCGCTGGGCCATGAAGGTTGCTGGCCGCTCGCAGCGCGGCCGTCTGACGCGCTATGGTAGTTGTAACAACAGGATTGCCGCAGCGGCGGAAATCACTGCTTACACACTCGTACAGGTTCTTCCTCAAACCTGGCCTTGACGCTACCGAAAATCGGACACGTGGGGAGCTCGCGCCCGCCCCCCGCGTGGCAGTACCGCGTACGGCCGCGCCTGGCCGCCCAACTGGTTTGGAAGCACGCACCATGAACTGCACACGCATCGTCAGCCGGGTCATCACTTGCGCCACCTGGTTTGCCTGCGCCGCTGCGCAGGCCGGCATCATCACCGTGATTGCCGGCGAACCCACCTCCAAGCGCGACGCCCTGCGGGTGTCGCGCGAGGCCGTCGGGTCACAACTGGAGCGCGCCACCGGTGAAGCCGTCAACGTCGTCTACAGCGAGGACCTCACCGATGTCATGCGGGCCACCCGCACCGGCGAGCACGATGTCTACATCGCGCCGCCCCAGGTGGCAGCCTCGGCGCTGTCGCGTGGCTTCGAGCTCGTGGGCTCCACCGATGAACAGGAGCAGTTCGTCCTGGTGGCCCGCTCCGGCATGGGCTCGGTGTCCGTCCTCAAGGGCCGAAACCTGTACCTGCCGCAGCAGGACTCCATCTACACCTACATGGCGCGGGGCCTGCTCAACGCCGCCGGGTTGTCGATGCGCGACATGAAGGTCGAGCATGCCCGCTATCCCGCCGCGGGGCTGGTGGCCCTGGGTCTGGGCATGAGCGACGCCACCGTGGTGCGACACAGCGAGTGGTTGGCCTGGTCCAAGGACAACCCCAAGGCCGGCACACTGCTGGCCACGTCTTCGCCAGTGCCGGGCGGCCTGTCCGTGGTCGTCAAGAAGAGCCTGCCCCAGCCGGTACGCGAGCGCATGGCCCGCTGGTTCAACACGCCCGGTGGCAATTCCGGACTGAAGCCGGTCGCGTTGCGAGCCGACCTCACGCAATACCGCACGGTGGCCGAACTGGGGCACTTCACGCCAACCTTGCTGCCCGGTGCCACCATCGTGACTGCGCCCGAGGTGCGACAACTCGTGGCCCAGGGCGCGGTGATGGTCGACACGCGCAGCGAGAAGGAATACAACGCGCGCCACGTTCCCAAGGCGGTGTGGGTTCCGTATCACGAGAAGAGCCTGAAGGATGTCGCCTTCGATGGATCGAAGGACGACTTCTCCGGCCTGAACAAGCTCGACAAGTCCAAGCCCACCATCTTCGCGTGCAACGGCGCCGAGTGCTGGAAGTCCTACAAGGCCAGCAAGGCGGCGGTGGCCGCCGGCTTCACGAAGGTCTACTGGTTCCGGGGCGGACTGCCCGAGTGGGTGGCCACCTTCGCCGCCAGCGCCGACGCCCAGTGACCGGCCCCGACAACCCCTGCACGCGCTGCGGCGCGTGCTGCGCGGCGTTTCGGGTCGACTTCGCCTGCGAGGAACTCGCCAGCCGCGGCGGCACCGTGCCCGATGGATTGGCCATCGTCATCACCTCGAGCCTGGCGCGCCTGCGCGGCACCGACCACGCGCCGCCGCGCTGCGCGGCGCTCGTGGGCCAGCCCGGCGCACAGGCCGGCTGCGGAATCTACGAGTGGCGCCCGTCCCCGTGCCGCGAGTTCGGACTGCGCGCGGCACATGGCGTGGGCGACGATGCCTGCGACCGCGCGCGTGCCCGATACGGCCTGCCCCCGCTGGGATCAGGCACCGCCAATTGATTTACTTGTCAACCAATCGGGGCGCTTCTATCATCGCCGGATGAAGCCACTGTGGGACATCTCGCCCCCCGTCGGGCCGGGTGCGCCCGTGTTCCCCGGGGATGCCGAGTACGAGCAGCAGTGGGCATGGTCGATCGGCCCGCAGTGTCCGGTGAACGTGAGCACGCTGCGCCTGTCGCCCCATACCGGCGCCCACGCCGATGCGCCCCTGCACTACCACCCCGGCGGTGCGAGCATCGGCGCCGTGGCGCTCGATCCCTACCTTGGCCCCTGCCGGGTCATACACGCCATCGGGCGCGGCCTGTTGCTGCAGTGGTGCGACCTGGTCCATGCCATCGATGGCCGCTCGCCGTTGCCCCCGCGGGTGCTGGTGCGCACCTACGCACAGGCACCCGACCGCTGGGACCCGAACCTGGCGGCATTCGATCCTCGGACGATCGAAGCGCTCGCCGACCGAGGGGTGCGCCTGGTGGGCATCGACACGGCCAGCATCGACCCCGCCGACAGCAAGGACCTGCCCAGCCACCACGCGGTGCTGAGGCGCGACCTGCGGGTGCTCGAGAACTTGGTGCTCGATCAGATCCCCGAGGGCGACTACGAACTCATCGCACTGCCGTTGAAGCTGGTCGCGGCCGACGCCTCGCCGGTGCGCGCGGTGCTGCGCGCGCTGTGAACCCCATCCGACCCCGACGCCCATGACCACACCCGAGCTGACCCGCGAGCATGCCCGCGCACTGGATGAGGCCGACCCACTGGCACCCCTGCGCGCGCAGTTCGACATTCCCGAGGGCCTGATCTACCTCGATGGCAACTCGCTGGGCGTGCTGCCACGCGCCACGCCGGCCCGGGTGCAGCAGGTGGTGGCGCAGGAGTGGGGCCAGGGCCTGATCGGCAGCTGGAACACCGCTGGCTGGATGACTCTGCCGGCACGGGTGGGCG
>JAKLLB010000049.1 GCA_023150345.1 Aquabacterium sp. | reverse complement strand
CGAGCATCTGGCCCACACCGGCGTGGCTGTCGCCGTGGAGATGTTCGGCTACGGTTTCGGTTTCGTCGGCATGATCCTGTACATCATGCAGGCGGTCGCGCCGGGCCCCTACCAGACCGCCCACTATGCGCTGGGCACCGGCGTGATGCAGCTGGGCTTCATCCTGTCCAAGACGGTCAGCGGCGATATCCAGGTGGCCCTGGGCTACGAGCGGTTCTTTCTCTGGACCATCGCCTGCGGAGTCCCGGCCTTTGTGCTGCTGTGGTTCGTGCGCCTGCCCGACAGCACAGCGAATCAGCCGGCTCCGGCACAGGCCGACCCCGCATGATCAGCGCCTTGGTGGTGGCCGCACCGGCCGCGGTGCTGCCCGCCGCCCTGTTCTTCGACGACTTCAACGATGCCGACGCGGCAGCCCTGGCCCTTGCCGGCTGGCAGGTGCGCAGCGCGGCCGGCCATCCCGGCGTGCCCGGGGCACGCTGGGCCAGCGGGGGCGTCTCGCTCGTGGACGACCCGAACCGCCCTGGCAACCGCCTGCTGCAGCTGCAGGCCCGCACCGATGGCACGCCGGCCGGCACGGAACAGGCGCAGATCTGCCAGCGCCGCAAGTTCCTGTGGGGCACCTACGCAGCGCGCGTGCATCTGGCGGACGAACCCGCGTCGGGCGCCGATGGCGATCCAGTGATCCAGGCCTTCTACGCGGTGAGCCCGCTGCGCCATGCCTTTGATCCACAGTTCAGCGAAGTCGACTGGGAGTACCTGCCCAACGGCGGCTGGGCCAGCCCGGCCACGCGCTTGTACGGCATTTCGTGGCAGACCGTCCAGGTCGAACCCTGGCAGGCTCACAACAGCGCGCACGAGCGCCCGGGGTCGCTCCAGGGCTGGCACACGCTGTCGATGCAGGTGCGGCCCGATGCCGTGCGCATGTTCGTCGATGGTCGCCTGCACGGGCGTCATGGCGGGCGCAACGTGCCGGTGGTGCCGATGGCGCTGGCCTTCAACCTGTGGTTCTCGCCGGGCGGATTGCTCCCGGCCTCAGCGGTGCCGCGCACCTGGCGCATGCAGGTGGACTGGGTGTTCCATGCCGCCGGCGAGGTGTTGACGGCGCGCCAGGTACGGCAGGCGGTGCAGCAGCTGCGCCATGGAGGCATCGCACGCATGGACACCGTGCCCGAGGCGCAGCCGCCCCTGGAGTCGCGCTGCGACTTCTGATGGCACGGGGCACGAACTGGCTACGGGCGGCAGCCGTACCCGCGAGTCAGGCTGCTGAATGCTATATCGCGTTGAGCTCGGCCACGAAGTCGTAGGTATCGCCGCGGTAGACCGACTGCGACAACTCGATTGCCCGGCCATCGCGCAGGTAGCCCAGCCGCTCGACCAGCAGGCCCGCATCGCGTGGGCGCGCTTCCAGCAAACGCGCCTGGTCATCGCTGAGCAGCAGCGCATGCAGGCGTTGCAGCGCACGCACGGGTCGATGCCCGGCGCGATCGAGCGCTTCATACAGCGAGTCGCCCACCGCTTCGAGCGAGGGCAGCGCATACGCGGCGATGGTGCAGGTCTCGATCGACATGGGCGCCTCGTCGGCGAACCGCAGGCGGTTGAAGCGATACACCAGCGTGCCCGGGCTCATCGCGAGCTTGAGTGCCTCTTCGGGCGTCACCGTGCCGGCCGCCTTCTTCAGCCACTGGCTGCGCGGCGTGCGTCCGCGCGCGCGCATGTCCTCCGAGAACGAGGTGAGCTTGGAGAAGTTCTTGTCGATGCGCGTGCACACGAAGTTGCCTGAACCCTGGCGCCGCTCGAGCAGCCCCTCGTCGGCCAGGCCGTCGATGGCCTTGCGCACGGTGATGCGCGACACGTTGAGGTCGGCGGCGAGCTGCCGCTCCGACGGCAGGGCCTCGTCGGGACCGAGGACGCGCTGGACGATCGCATCGCGCAGCGCATGCTGCAGCTGGATATACAGCGGCTGGGGGCTGTGGGGGTCGAGCGTGCGCAGGATCTGCGCCAGCGCTGCTCCCGGGGTCGCCTCGGGGGTCATCCGTGTGGTTTGGGTCTGTGCATGGGCCGCTTGCACCCGGGGCCGCAATGCGGGAATGCGGAGCCCACGGGACCTCAGTACCACTATCGTACCAGAACCGCCCGCCCGACCCGACCTGCAAGTCGCCCGCGAGAACCCACCGCCTGGAGTGCCGGGGGAGGCGCTGGCTAGGGGTTTACGGGTAGACCGCGATCGTTAAGTGGTAGTATAGTGGTACGTATCCACTTAGAACCACGCGGCACGGTGCCGCACATCCCACCGGCTGCGGCCCGGCGCGCAGCCCCACTCGACGAGGAGCACATGAAGGCAACCCTGACCCCCATCGCCACGGCTGTCGCGTTCGCGCTGTCGGCCTTGCCTGCGCTGGCCCAGCAGGCCGCACCGGCCGAATCGAAGGTGATCGTCACCGGCATTCGCGCCGCTCTGGAGAGCTCGCTGAACCAGAAGAAGGGCTCGGAGTCGCTGGTCGAGGTGATCACCGCGGAGGACGTGGGCAAGATGCCCGACAAGAACGTGGCCGACTCGCTGCAGCGCTTGCCGGGCGTGAACATCGCCACCGCGGGCGGCAGCGAAGGCGGCTTCGGCGAGAACGACCGGGTGAGCCTGCGCGGCACACCGTCGTTCATGACACTGACCACGCTCAACGGCCACACCGTCTCCAGCGGCGACTGGTATGTCGAGAACATCACCGGTGGCGGCCGCAGCGTCAGCTACTCGCTGTTTCCCTCGCAGCTGATCGGGCGGGTCACGGTCTACAAGACTGCACAGGCGAATCTGGTCGAAGGCGGCGGCGTGGGCACGGTGGACATCGAAACCCGCCGACCGCTCGGGTTTCGCGCACCGCTGACGCTCATGGGATCCGTCGAGGCCGCCTACACGCAGGCCTCCGGCAAGACCGACCCGCAGTTGTCGGGGCTGGTGAGCTGGCGCAACGACGCCGGCACCGTGGGCGTGCTGGTGCAGGCCTTCGACGAGAAGCGCCACCTGCGGCGCCAGGGCCAGGAATTCCTGTGGTGGGACAAGGTCGACACCTGGTTCGCCCCGGCCTGGGTGGCGGCAAACCCCGAGGTCAAGGGCAAGAACATCTCGCTGCTCACCGGCTCGGTGCTGTTCCAGCAGGAGCGCCACCGCCGCGGCGGATTGGTCGACGTCGAGCTCAAGCCCACCCGCGACCTGCGCATGGACCTGAGCCTGTTCTCCAGCAAGATGAACGCGGACAACATCAACGCGAACTTCATGCTTTCGCCCTACCAGGTGCTGTCGAACAATTGGTCGGGCGACGCCAACAGCGCCGTGCCCAGCAGCTACACCATCACGGGCAACACGGTCACGCAGCTGGCCTTCCCGGCCAACTGCCCGGTGGCCGACTGCTCGAAGATGGGCGCTTCGGTACAGGACGTGATCTCGCGCCCGGGCTCCTACAACTCCAGCACCTTCGCCAACCTCGACCTGGACTACAAGGCCACGCAGAGCCTGTCGTTCAAGGGCAAGCTCGGCCGCACCGAAGGCAAGGGTCACGCCCGCGACTACGGCTACGAGGTCTGGAACGCCTACGCCGGCAACAGCATCACGCTCAACGGCCTTTCGGCTCCCGCCACGGTCACCGTGGACAACGCGGGCACCTTCTCGCCACGCACCGGGGCGGACTTTTTCGGCGGCTGGGCATCGGACGTCACCTCCACCGACCGCGAAGACTACGGTCAAGTCGATGGTGCGCTCAAGCTCGAGTCCGACACCTTCCACACGGTGCGATTCGGCCTGCGCAGCGCCACCCACAAGCGCTCCCTGCAGTGGCTGCAGGGCACGCTGGCCACCGGCGCAGGCAGCCTGGCCAACGCGCCCACGGGCGGGCTCACCCGATTCCCCGGGGCACCACTGGCCAACATGCTCGATGGCGCCTGGACCTTCACCGCAGACTCCGTCAACGCCTGGGGCGATCGCTTCGTCACCTTCGCCAACCACGCCTACCAGAACGAATTCGTGATCCGCGAGCGCGCCAACTCCGCCTACGCGATGAGCGAGTTCGCGTTCGGCAAGCTCACCGGGAACGCGGGCGTGCGCCTGGTCAAGACCGACGTGCACGTGGAGAACGGCTCGCCCAATACCACCTGGAAGCCGGTGGTCACCGACAACAGCTACAGCGACGTGCTGCCCAGCCTGAACCTGCGCTACGAGCTGTCGCGCGACCTGATCGGACGTGCCGCCCTCAGCCGCACACTGGCGCGCCCCGAAATCGGCTCGCTGGGCGCCTTGAGCCTGCAGGACATCCAGCGCACCGGCAGTGGCGGCAACCCATCGCTCAAGCCGGTGCTGTCGAACAACCTCGACCTGGGCCTCGAGTGGTACTTCGCGCCCAAGGCCATGCTCAGCGCCAGCGTCTTCGCGCTCGACATGAAGTCCTACGTGACCTACGGCTCCTATGTGGCCAACTTCTACAACCAGGCGGCCAACGCGGTCACCCCGTACAACATGAGTGCCGCGGTCAACACCACCGCCGAAGTGCGTGGCCTGGAACTGGCGTACGCGCAGGCCCTGGCAGGCGGCTTCGGCGTCAACGCCAACTACACCTACGCCGACGGCAAGGAGACCGGCAAGGTGCCCGGCTCGGCCTGTGCCAGCACCGGCAACTGCCGCATGCTGGGCAACTCCAAGAACGTCTACAACCTGGGCGCGTACTACGAGGACGACCGCTTCAACGTGCGCGTGGCCTACAGCTACCGCTCGGACTTCCTCAACGGATTGAACCGCAACAGCGCGATCGTGCAGACCGGCGTGGGCACGGTGTCCGCCGCATTGGGCTACAAGATCAGCAACCAGTGGCAGCTCTCGCTGGAGGGCAAGGACCTGAACGACCCGGTGCTCAAGTCCTACGCCAGCTCGCCCGATCAGCCCCGCGCGTTCTACAAGAACGGCCGTCAGTTCTACCTGAGCCTGCGCGCATCGATGTGAGCGCCCACCCATAGGAGCGGGAACAGGTGGCCACGGAGCGTGGGTCCACCGGGCAAACTTTCTTTGCAGGGGCGACTCATACGTGGAATGGCACCGGTGCATCATCGGTGCCTGCCACCCGAAAGGAGCCCCGCCATGCGAGTCACGCTGGCCACCCTGTTCCTGCTGGCCACCCTGGCCAGCCCCACCGCCGCCCTGGCGGCCAGTGCCGAGGTGAAGTTCATCGATCCGCAGAACTACACCGACGCGCGCGACGCCAACCGGCGCCGCGAAGATGTCCTGCAGTCGCTCGAGTCCCACATCAAGCAGCTGGCCGCCAAGCACCTGCCCCAGGGCCAGAAGCTCGCGCTGGAAGTGCTCGACGTGGACCTGGCTGGCGATGCCTGGCCGCGAGTCCGGTTCAATGAAGTGCGGGTGCTGCGTGGCAGCGTCGACTGGCCGCGCATCGACCTGCGTTTCACCCTCACCGAAGGCGAGCGCGTGATCGCCAGCGGCACCGAGCGCGTTGCCGACATGGCGTACCAGTTGAACGGCCCGACCGGACTCGGCAACGGCGATCTGCCCTACGAGCACCGCATGCTCGAGCGCTGGTTCCGAGAGCGATTCGCGGGCAAACCTTGATCTGACCCCGGGCAGCCGCCCATTTCGGGGGATCCGCATCGGCGCCATGGGCGTAGGATGCGCAGCGTCCCTGGCGAAGAATCGACCGCACCAATGGGCGGAATCCGGAACCCGTTACCGGCGCCAGAGCCCACAAGCCCGGCTCGATCCACCGCGATCGATCCGGCACCGCAAGGCCACCCACGGGTGGCCTTGTCTTTTGGCCCGCTGCACGTGCGCGCGCCGTCCTGGTGCGGTGTGGCTCACTTTTCGTCGGCGATGGCTTATGCTGCGGTCAACGCCTACAGTTGGAGCACCGCCTTGGCGACCCCGAACTACTCGTACGAGAAGCGCCAGCGCGAGCTGGCCAAGAAGCGCAAGGCCGAAGAAAAGCGGCAGAAGAAGCAGCAGCGCGGCCAGGACGGCAACCCGGTGCCGGACGACGGCACTGGCGACACCACGCACGACGGAACCGCGCCCGACACCAACCCTGCTCAGCCGCAGGCCTGAGTCCGCCCCTGGCAACAGCGCGGCAGCTCGTCGCCGGGGGTACTTCAGCAGGCGCGCCGCTGCCGTGCCAAGATCCGCGGTCGTCAGACCCACTGCTGCCCGCGCATGCCCCACATTCCATCCCGGCCACATCGCACCGCGTGGCCCCTTTCGTGGCTCCACCCGGTGCTGCCTGTGCTTTTGGCGGGCGCCCTCGCCACCGGTACCGCCCAAGGCACCGACGCGCCCCCGCCACGGCCCGCTGCATCGGCAACACGTCCGGCCTTGACCGTCACCACGGTCGCGGCACAGCGCATCGACTGGCCGCAACGGCTGGCTGCTGCCGGCAACATCGCCGCCTGGCAGGAGGTGGTGATCGGCTCCGAACTCGGCGGGCTGCGCCTGGTCGAGGTGGTGGCCCAGGTCGGCGACCGGGTGCGCCGGGGCCAGCTCCTGGCGCGCCTGTCCGTCGACATGATCGATGCCGAGCTGGCCCAGACCCGCGCCGGCCTGGCCGAAGCGCAGGCGCTGCTGGCGGAGGCGCAGGCCAACGCCAACCGGGCGCGCGAACTGCAACCATCGGGGATGATCAGCTCGCAGCAGGCCCAGCAGGCCATCACCGCCGAGCAAGCCGCGCGTGCCCGGCTGGCCTCGCTCCAGGCGCGGCTGCAGGCCGACGAACTGCGGCTGAGGCAGACCCGCATCGTCGCCCCGGATGACGGGGTGATCTCCGCACGCGTGGCCACCGAGGGCGCCATGGCCCAGCCCGGCCAGGAGCTGTTCCGGTTGATTCGACGCGGGCGGCTCGAATGGCGGGCGGAAGTGGCCGCAGCCGACCTCGCCCGCCTGGAGCCCGGCACGCCGGCCGCCGTGCGCACGCCATCGGGGGTGACGCTCGAGGGTACGGTGCGCCAGGTGGCCCCCACCGTGGACACCCAGACCCGCAACGGCCTGGTGTACGTGGATCTTGCGCGGCCGGGCGACGCCAAGCCCGGCATGTTCGTGCGTGGCGAATTCAGCTTCGGCCGAAGTCCGGCGCTCACGCTGCCGCAGACCGCGGTGCTGCTGCGCGATGGTCATGCCGTGGTGCTGCGCGTGGGCGCCGACCAACGGGTGCAGATGGCCAAGGTGCAGACCGGACGTCGCCAGGGCGATCGCGTGGAAGTGCTGGACGGACTGCCCGGCGATGCGCGGGTGATCGCCTCGGGCGGCGCCTTCCTGGCCGATGGTGACCTGGTGAAGGTGGTGTCGCAGTGAGCGGCGCACCCGCCCCCGGCCCCGGGGCACCCGGTGGCCTGAACGTCTCGGCGTGGTCGATCCGCAACCCGATCCCGTCGGTGCTGTTCTTCATGCTCCTCACGCTGGCAGGCCTGCTGGCGTTCAAGGCCATGAAGATCCAGAACTTCCCCGACATCGACCTGCCCATGGTGTCGGTGCAGGCCGCACTGCCGGGCGCGTCGCCCAACCAGCTCGAGAACGACGTCGCCCGCAAGATCGAGAACGCCATCGCCACCGTGCAGGGCGTCAAGCACATCTACACCACGCTGGGCGACGGGCTGGCCATCATCAGCGTCGAGTTCCGGCTCGAGAAACCCGTGCAGGAGGCTGTCGATGACGTGCGTGCGGCCGTCTCGCGGGTGCGCGCCGACCTGCCCGGCGAGTTGCGCGATCCGGTCATCACCAAGACCGATCTCGCCAGCCAGCCGATTCTGGCCTACACGGTGGCCTCGACACGCATGGACGAAGAAGCGCTGTCGTGGTTCATCGACGACACGCTCACCAAGCGCCTCCTGGCGGTCAAGGGCGTGGGCGCTGTCAGTCGAGTGGGCGGCCTCACGCGCGAAGTGCGCGTGGAACTCGACCCGGCGCGCCTGCTGGCGCTGAACGCCAGCGCCGCCGACATCTCGCGCCAGTTGCGCCTGGCGCAGCAGGATGCCGCGGGCGGGCGGGCCGACATCGGCGGCATCGAGCAGTCGGTGCGCACGCTGGCGGCCGTGGGCTCGGCGCAGCAGCTGGCAGCGATGGAAATCGCGCTGTCCGACGGGCGCCGCATCCGGCTCGACCAGGTGGCACGCGTGCTCGACACCACTGCCGAGCGCCGCCAGGCGGCTTTCCTGGACGGCAAGCCCGTGGTGGCCTTCGAGGTCAGCCGCTCACGCGGCGCAGGCGAGCTGGACGTGGCAGCCGGCGTGCGTGCCGCTCTGGTCGAGTTGAAGGTGGCGCACCCCGACATCACCACCACCGAGGCCTTCGACTTCGTTGCCCCTGCCAAGGAGGGCTTCGACAGCTCGATGATGCTGCTCTGGGAGGGCGGCGCGCTGGCGGTGCTGGTGGTGTGGCTGTTCCTGCGCGACTGGCGCGCCACGCTGGTGGCCGCCGCCGCGCTGCCGCTGGCGGCCATCCCCACGTTCGCGGCGATGTACCTCCTGGGCTTCACACTCAACGGGGTGACGCTGATCTCGTTGTCGCTGGTGGTGGGCATCCTCGTCGACGACGCCATCGTCGAGATCGAGAACATCATGCGCCACCTGCGCGACGGCAAGCGGCCCTACGACGCGGCGATGGAAGCGGCCGACGAGATCGGTCTCGCGGTCATCGCCACCACCTTCACGTTGATCGCCGTGTTCCTGCCCACCGCGTTCATGACGGGCATCGTCGGCCGGTTCTTCGTGCAGTTCGGCTGGACGGCGGCCATCGCCGTGTTCTTCTCGCTGGTCGTGGCGCGCATGCTCACCCCGATGATGGCGGCTTATCTGCTCAAGCCGGTGGTCGATGCAGGTCGTACGCCGGCCTGGCTGCAGGTCTACGAGGGCTGGGCCGCCTGGTGCCTGCGCCATCGGCTGGCGACCCTGGCGGCCACGGCGGTGTTCTTCGTCGGCTCGTTCATGCTGGTGCCGCTGCTGCCCACCGGCTTCATCCCGCCGGACGACCTGTCACAGACCCAGGTGACCCTCACGCTGCCACCGGGCGCACGCTTGAGCGACACCGTGGCCCTGGCCGAACGCGCACGCCAGGTGGTGGCCCGGCACCCGCAGGTGCGTCTGGTGTACACCGCGGTGGGCGGCGGCACCGCCGGCGGCGATCCCTTCGCGCCGCAGGCCGGCGGCGACCCGCGCCGCGCCGCGCTCACCATCAGCCTGAGTCCGCGCGGCGAGCGACCCGGTGTCTCGAAGCAGGCCATCGAGGGCGAACTGCGGCAGGCGCTGTCCGAGCTTCCCGGTGCGCGCATCAAGGTCGGCTTCGCAGGTTCGAACGAGAAGTTCATCCTCGCCATCTCGGGCGACGACGGCGCCGTGCTGGCCGAGCACGCACGCCGCGTGGAGCAGGAGCTGCGCAGCCTGCCGGGCGTGGGCGCTGTGGTCTCCAGCAGCAGCCTGCAGAGGCCCGAACTCATCGTGCGTCCCGACCACGCCCGCATGGCCGATCTGGGGGTCACAGCGGCCACGCTGGCCGACGTGCTGCGGGTGGCCACGGCCGGCGACTACGACCAGGGCCTGGCCAAGATCAACCTGGCCCAGCGCCAATTGCCCGTGGTGGTGCGGCTGCCCGCCAGCGCACGCGAAGACCTCGAACTGCTGGCCCGCCTGCCGGTGCCCGGCGCGCGGGGTCCCGTGATGCTGGGCAACGTGGCCAGCCTGTCGATCGAAGCCGGGCCGGCGCAGATCGAACGCTACGACCGGCGGCGCAACGTGAACTTCGAGATCGAGCTCAACGGCGTACCGCTGGGCACGGTGGAAGCGCAAGCGGACGCCTTGCCCAGCCTGCGCAACCTGCCGCCCGGCGTGCGCAAGGCTGCGGTGGGCGACGCGGAGGCCATGGCCGACCTCTTCAGCGGATTTGCTGTCGCCATGGCCGCCGGCGTGCTGTGCATCTACGCCGTGCTGGTGCTGCTGTTCAAGGACTTCATCCAGCCCGTCACCATCCTGGCCGCGCTGGTGCTGTCCATCCCAGGTGCGTTCCTCGCGCTGTTCGCTACCCGCACGGCGCTTTCGATGCCCTCGCTCATCGGCATGATCATGCTGATGGGCGTGGCCACCAAGAACTCCATCCTGCTGGTGGACTACGTCGTCCTCGCACGGCGCGAGCGTGGGCTCGACCGCTGGCACGCCCTGCTCGATGCCTGCGGCAAGCGTGCACGACCCATCGTCATGACCACCATCGCGATGGGCGCGGGCATGATGCCCATCGCACTGGGCTTCGGCGCCGATCCGAGCTTCCGCGCGCCCATGGCCATCGTGGTCATCGGCGGCCTCATCACCAGCACCTTTCTCAGCCTGCTGGTGATCCCGGTGGTGTTCACCTACGTCGACGACGTCCTGCAGGGGGTACGCCACCTCATGCGCCGCCCATGGGGGGCAACCCGCATTCGTTCTAGAGGCGGGGCTCGAACCTAGGCGACACCCGGGCACCCGGCAGCACCAGGGGCGATCGATATCATGGATCGCACACCCTGGCGGCCGGGTGGGACGGCGCGAGCCGCCGCGGACCGACAGGGGCGACAACGAGAGGAGCCCCATGTACGACTACATCGTGATCGGCGCCGGCTCGGCCGGGGCGGTGCTCGCCTCACGCCTGAGCGAAGACCCCGCTGTCCAGGTGTGCCTGCTCGAGGCCGGCGGCCCCGACGACAGCGTGCTCATCCACTGCCCTGCGGGCCTGGCACTGATGACCCGCATGCGCTCGATCAACTGGGGCTTCGAGACCGTGCCGCAGCCCGGCCTCGACGGGCGCCGCGGCTACCAGCCGCGCGGTCGCGTCCTCGGTGGCTCGAGCTCGATCAACGCCATGATCTACATCCGCGGCCAGCGCCAGGACTACGACGCCTGGGCCGCAGAAGGCAACCCGGGGTGGTCCTTCGACGAGGTGCTGCCCTACTTCAAGCGCGCCGAGCACAACGAGCGTGGTGGCGACGAACTGCACGGCAGCAGCGGGCCGCTGAACGTGATGGACCTGTGCGACCCCAACCGCCACACGGCCGCGTTCATCGAAGCCGGCCGCCAGGCCGGGCATGCGATCAATCCCGACTTCAATGGCTTGGACCAAGAGGGCATCGGTCCCTACCAGGTCACGCACCGCAACGGCGAGCGCTGCAGCGCCGCCAAGGCCTACCTCACGCCGCACCGCGGCCGCGCCAACCTGCACGTGCTGACCAGCGCGCAGGCCACCCGCATCCTGTTCGAAGGCCGGCGCGCGATCGGCGTCGAGTACCGCCAGGGTGGCGCCCTGCGCCAGGTGCGCGCGCATCGCGAAGTGCTGCTGGCTGCCGGCGCACTGCAATCGCCCCAGCTGCTGATGCTCAGCGGCGTGGGCCCTGGCGCGCACCTGCAACGCCACGGCGTGGCCGTGGTGCACGACCTGCCCGGCGTTGGCCGCAACCTGCACGACCACATCGACGTGGTGCAGGTCGTCGACGCGCCGCACCTCAAGGACCTGTTCGGCCTGTCGCTTTCGGCCGCCTGGCAGGCCATCGGTTCGGCCCGGCGCTGGCGCGACGAGCGCCGCGGCCCCTACACCACCAACTTTGCAGAAGCTGGCGGGTTCCTGCGCAGTGGCCCCGATGCCGCCACGCCGGACATGCAATTGCACTTCGTGATCGGCAAGCTCGTCGACCACGGACGCAAGACGGTGTTCGGCCACGGCTACTCGTGCCATGTGTGCCTGCTGCGCCCGCGCAGCCGCGGCACGCTCGAGTTGGCCAGCACCGACCCGATGGCCGCGCCGCGCATCGACCCGAACTTCCTGGGCGATGCCGACGATGTGCAGCGGATGGTGCGCGCGGTTCGCGTGATGCGCCACATCCTGTCGCAGCCGGCGCTGCGGGCACTGGGCGGCCGCGAACTGGCCACCTCAGCCAACCTGCAGACCGACGCCGACATCGAACGCTGGGTGCGGCGCTATGCCGACACCGTCTACCACCCGGTGGGCACCTGCCGCATGGGCAACGGGCCGATGGACGTGGTCGACTCGCAACTGCGCGTGCACGGCCTGCAGGGGCTGCGCGTGGTGGATGCGTCCATCATGCCCCACATCGTCAGCGGCAACACCAACGCGCCGGTGATCATGATCGGCGAGAAGGCCGTCGACATGATCCAGGCGGCCGCACGCACGGCCTGAGCGCCAGGCCCGGCATCACTTCACGCTGCAGCGCAGCATGAATCGTCGCGTCGTGGCATAATTGCGGCTCGACGCTGATCGGGCACCCCGTCCGGTCAGCGTTGTTCGTTCATCCCCTCTGACCCTCATCGAGCCGGGCCCTGCCACCCAAGCGCAGGGACACAACCCAGTCTCGAGGCCTGGTTGGCGGCGATGCCGTCGCTCCAGACGTTCGGGCCTGGCCGGTGCACCGTGCTGCACCGTCATCCGCTCCCTTTGGCGACTTCACCTGCGGACCCGCCGCATCGCGGTGGCCCGCGGCCGTGCCTTGCCGTGGCTGACCCTTGCCACCCGGGCGCGGCCTGCCTTTGTTGAAAGTGATCGATGAGTTTCGACTTCCACGCCGAGCCCTCGCAGGCCGACGACTTCATCCCCGGCGCCGCCCCCGCCGCCGCCCAAGCCGATTCCGGCTTCGAGAAGCTGGGCCTCGCGCCCGAGATCCTCAAGTCCATCCGCCACGCCGGCTACCCCGCTCCCACCGACGTCCAGGCCCGCGCCGTGCCCGTCGCCCTGACCGGTGCCGACCTGCTGGTGTCCTCGCAAACCGGCAGCGGCAAGACCGCCGCCTTCGTATGGCCGGCGTTGCAGCGCATCCTGACTGCACGCCTGGACCCGGCCAAGAAGCGCGCCAAGGGCCAACCGAGCGGTCCGCGCGTGCTGGTGCTGGCGCCCACGCGTGAACTGGCGCTTCAGGTTTCCCGCGCCTGCACCCAGTATGGCTACGGCGTGCAGGGTCTGCGCGTGGCGCATGTGGTGGGTGGCGTGCCTTACCACGCCCAACTCAAGGCTCTGCGCAGCCCGCTGGACGTGCTGATCGCCACCCCGGGCCGCCTGCTCGACCTGATGAACACCGGCGCCGCCGTGCTGGCCCAGGTGGAACTGCTGGTGCTCGACGAAGCCGACCGCATGCTCGACATGGGGTTCATCGACGACATCACCACCATCGCCCAGGCGCTGCCGACGCAGCGCCAGACGCTGATGTTCAGCGCCACCTTCGCGGGCAACGTCGGCGGCCTGGCGCGCGAGCTCACCCGTGAACCGCAGCGCATCGCCGTCGATACGCACACCGACACCCACACGCAGATCGAGCAGCGCCTGCACTGGGCCGACAGCCTGCACCACAAGCATGCGCTGCTCGAGCAGTTGCTGGCCGACCGCGCAGTGGAGCAGGCCGTCGTCTTCACCAGCACCCAGCGCGATGCCGACGAGCTGGCCTGGAAGCTCGGTGAAATCGGCCACAGCGTGGCCGCCCTGCACGGCGGCATGCCCCAGGGCCGCCGCAACCGTGTGCTGCAGGGCCTGCGCCAGCGCCAGCTTCGCGTGCTGGTGGCCACCGACGTCGCCGCCCGTGGCATCGACGTCCCCACCATCAGCCACGTCATCAACTACGGCCTGCCGATGAAGGCCGAAGACTACGTTCACCGCATCGGCCGCACGGGCCGCGCCGGCCGCACCGGCCTGGCAATCACGCTGGCCGAGCGCCGCGACGTCGGCATGATCCGCCGCATCGAGCGTTTCACCACCCAGCCCATTGCTGCGGCCGTGGTGCCCGGCCTCGAGCCCAAGGCCCCGCCGCCTCAGGAGCGCCCGGCGTTCCGCCCTGGCGACCGCCGGGGTGCGCCGCCGCGCGGCGGTGGCCGCCCTGCCGGCAAGTCGTTCGGCGCCCCGCGCGGCCCGCACGGTTCGCGTGAGGGCGGCCACGGCAAGCCCGCGGGCCCGCGGCGCGGCGGATACAGCCGCTGAGGTTCTGCCTCACCCCATGAGCGGCACCGGCTTCACCGGCAGCGTGCGGCGCATCGTGCCGCTGGCTTGGCCGGTGTTCGTCGGCCAGCTGGCGGTGCTGGGCTTCAGCACCGTGGACACCGTGCTCGTGGCGCGGCACTCGGCCACCGACCTGGCGGCGCTGGCTGTCGGTGCGGCCACCTACGTCACCGTGTTCGTGGGGTTCATGGGTGTGGTGCTGGCCGTCGGTCCCATCGTCGGCCAGCTCTACGGCGCCCAGCGCATGCACGAGGCCGGCCACCAGGCCCACCAGGCGGCCTGGATTGCACTGGCGCTGGCCGTGTTCGGCTGTCTGCTGCTGCTGTTCCCGCAGCCCTTCCTCTGGATGTCGCGCGCCGGCCCCGAAGTGGCCGCCAAGGTACGCGGCTACCTCTTCGCGCTGGCCTTCGCGCTGCCGGCGGCGCTGTTGTTCACCGTGTATCGCGGCTTCAATGTCGCCGTTTCGCGCCCGAAGGCCGTGATGGCGTTGCAGCTCGGCGGCCTCGCGCTCAAGGTGCCGTTGTCCTGGTTGCTGGTCACAGGCTCGCCCACGTTGGGGCTGCCGGCCTTGGGCGTCGTCGGTTGCGGCTGGGCCACGGCCATTGCCATGTGGCTGCAGTTGGCCATCGCCTGGCAGGTGCTTGCGCGCGACCCGTTCTACGCACGGTTCGAACTGGGGGGCCGTTTGCGCAGGCCGCACCGGCCATCGCTGCAGGGCCTGCTGCGCCTGGGCGTGCCCATGGGCCTGGCCATCCTGATCGAGGTGACCGGCTTCGCCTTCATGGCCATCTTCATTGCCCGCCTGGGCGAAACACCGGTGGCCGGCCACCAGATCGCCGCCAACCTGGTGGCACTGCTGTTCATGGCGCCGCTGGGGTTGTCGAACGCGACCAGCACGCTGGTGGCGCAGCGCATCGGCGCCGATGACCTGCGCGACGCACGTCGCATCGGCTGGCACGGCGTGCAACTCGCGCTGCTCGTGGCCACGGTGATGGGCGGCACCGTGTTCGTGCTGCGCGAGTCCGTGCTGCAGCTCTACACCAACAACGCCGCGGTGGTGACCGCTGCCGCGCCACTGGTGGCCTGGGTGGCGGTCTTTCATGCTGCCGATGCGGCGCAGACCGCGGCCGCCTTCGTGCTGCGCGCGTGGCGCATCGCCACCCTGCCACTGGTGATCTACACCCTGTCGCTGGGCGGCATCGGCCTGGGCGGTGGGTATGTCCTGGCCTTCGATCCGTGGCGCATTGCGCCTGCGGCCTGGCAAGGCGCGCGCGGCTTCTGGATCGCTTCGACCGCCGGGCTGGTGGTGGCCGCCGTGGCGCTCACGCTGCTGCTGGTCGTGGTGCTGCGGCGCCAAAAGGCGCGCGCGGCAGCGCAATCCGGGACAGCGCAGCCCGCGTAAGGCGTCGCGCCGGCGCCGGGTGGTGGCTGCCGCCTCAAGCGCGCCGAGTCGGAAGGCTCAGCACGAAGCAGGTGCCGCCGCCCTCGCGCGGCTCGCACCGCACGTCGCCGCGATGCCGCTGGGCAATCTGGCGCACCAACGACAGACCCAGGCCCACGCCGCCTTCGCGCTCGGCGTGGCCGGGCAACCGGAAGAAGGGCTCGAAGATGCGCTCGCGGTAAGCACTCGGCACCCCCGGGCCCCGGTCGCACACGCGCACGAGCGCGCCCCCGCCCGGCATGGCCTTGACCTCGACCGCCACGTCGTCGCCGCCGTAGCGCCGGGCGTTCTCGAGCAGGTTGCGCAAGGCGCGCCGCAGCAGGCGCTCGTTGCCGGTCACCTCCACCGAGTCACCATGCGCCTCGGCGTCCACGCGGGCGGCCTCCTCGGCGGCCAGCGCCAGCAACTCGATGGTTTCGTCCTGCGGTGTCTCACGCGCCGCATCGAGCCGACTGGCGAGCAACACCTCCTCGACCAGCGCATCGAGCTCGGCGATGTTGGTGTCGATCTCCTGGCGCAGAAGCTGCTTCTGCGGCGCCGGCGCGTCGACCGACATGGCCACCGCCATCTTCAATCGCGCCAGCGGGGATCGCAACTCATGGCTCGCGTTGGCCAGCAGGCTCTGGTGCGAACGGACCAGGCTCTCGATGCGCTCGGCGGCCCTGTTGAACGTGACTGCGACAGCGGCCACTTCGTCGCGGCCCGCCTCGTCGACCCGCTGCTGCAGGTGGCCTGCCCCAAAAGCCTCGACGCCCTGCTTGAGTGCCTCGAGGCGGCGGGTCAGCCGACGAACCACCGGATAGGCCCCCGCGGCCACAGCCAGCAGCAGCAACAACAGCAGTGCAACCGGCCCCCAGGCCGACATCGCGCCGAACATGCCCAACAGCGGCGCCAGGGGCATGCGCGCGCCGGGTGGCTCCATCATGCCGGGCCCTGGCCCCGGAAACCCGGGGCGGTCCTGTCCGGTCATGGGCGGGCCGGTCTGCGACATCGGTCCAAGTCCGGGGCCAGGACCTGTTCCGGCCCGGCGCAACAGCCGTCGCACCACCCACAGGGTGCGGCCATCGTCCAGCGGCACGGCAATCGCGGCCATGCCGTCGGCCTCGCGACGCATGAACGCCGGCGACGCGGCGATGCGCTGGCCCTGCGCATCATCCAGCGCCATGGGCACTCGCAGCCGCAAGGACCACTCACGCAGCGCCTCGGCCTGCTGGGCCGCCGGTGCATCGGATGGTGGCAACGATCGCTGCAGCAACTCGGCCCAGGCGGCAAGGCGCTCGGTGGCAGCCGTCTCGAAGCGGGCGCGCTCCTGGTCGAGATGGCGTTGCCAGACCCAGCTCGATACCAGTGCGAACAGCACCAGTGTGGCGACCACCGTGAGCCAGATGCGCAGGTACAGCGACTTCAATCGTCGACGTCCTGCTTGCGGGCAAACACGTAGCCCGTGCCACGCACGGTGAGCACGCGCTTGGGTGCCTTCGGGTCGTCTTCGATGCACGCCCTGATGCGCGAGACGTGCACATCGATGCTGCGGTCGAAGGCCTCCATCGGGTGGCCCTTGAGCGCATCCATGATCTGGTCACGCGTGAGCACACGCCCCGCGCTCTGTGCCAGCACCACCAGCAGGTCGAACTGGTGGCCGGTGAGGTCGCATGGCGCGCCGTCGATACGCGCCTGCCGGGCGCCCAGGTCGATCTCGAGGCGACCGAAGCGCAACACATCGTCTGGCGCCGCGTCGGGCTCGCTGCGACGCAACAGCGCCTTTACCCGCGCCAGGAGTTCGCGCGGCTCGAACGGCTTGGGCAGGTAGTCGTCCGCACCGAGCTCCAGGCCGATCACCCGGTCCAGGGGCTCCCCGCGAGCGGTGAGCATCAGCAACGGCATGCGCCGCAACCGCGGATCGGCCCGCAGTTCGCGCGTGAGGTCGAGCCCATCGCCGTCGGGCAGCATCAGGTCGAGCAGCAGCGCGTCGTAGCTGCCCGCACGCAGTCTTTCGCGACCGGCGGCGAGGCTGCCGGCGGTGTCCACGGCATAGCCGTTGCCACGCAGGTATTCGCCCACCATCGCGGTGAGGCGGGCATCGTCGTCGATCAGCAGCAGGCGAGCACTCATGGCGCAAGTATGCAAAAAGAAAAAGCGCTCCGGTGCGTTGCCGCCGCCGGAGCGAAGCCCTTGGTCAGAAAACGTGGTGTGCCGCACGGCCATGCCGTGCGCCCCTGGGTCCGGTCACTGGCGCGGGCCAGGGCCGTACATCTGCTCGCGCTCTCGGCGGTGGCGCTGCATCATCTCGCGGCCCTTGCCCATCTGCTCGGACAGCTTCTGGCGCTGCTCGGGCGTGAGCACGGCGGCGGCATCGAGCATGGCCTGCGTCATGCGCCTGCTCACCGCGTCGTGCTCGGCCAGCATCTTCTGGCGCAGGGTCTCCACGGCGCGTGCATCGACCGTGGCCGCGTTCATCAGCTGCCGCATCTGGGCGCGCAGGTCGCCGGAGGCCTCGTGTGTCTTGCGCACATCCTCGCGCGCGGCCTTCATGATTTCCTGGATCTTGGCCCGCTGCTCGGCGCTGGCACCTGCCGCCTCGAGGGCGCGCCCCATCATCGGGCCGTGTCCGCCGGGGCCCATGCCGTGGTGGCCCATGCCGTGCCGGCCCATGCCGCCTTCGGGCATGGCCTGCGCAACCTGCATCACACCACCAGCCAGCGCCAGCGCTGCCGTGGCCACCACGGCCCGCCACGGAAATCCCATACGTGTCTTCGGAGCATTCATCGTCGTTACCTCGGTCTTCAGGGTTGCGATGGATGTGATTGTGGGAACGGGGGTTGAAGCGCCATCGTCGGGGCCGTAAAGATGGGTAAAGGGGGCGGGTCGCGCGGCACGTCGGCTACGATCGCCATCCAGCCGAAGGATGCGCGGGTTGCGCGCAGACCGCCAAACGCCCTGCACTCCGACCGAACGCCTGCTTGCCATGAACCGCCCACCTGTCAACCCTGTCGCCACCGGCACCGATCGCGGCAAGGCCGGTGACACGACCGACCGCGGCGACACGGCGCAGGCCGCGCCCGAGCCGCGGACAGCTCCGGGTGCGCCCGGCGGCGCGGCAACAGCCGGCGGCCACAGCCCCACACGCCTGACCGCCCACCTGCAACACCTGCGGCGCGGCGGCCAGTACGCTGCAGCGCGCGCGCTGCTCGCGCGCGCGCTGACCCGCATACCCGACCCGGCCTTGCGTCAGATTGCCTGGCAACACGAGCCCTTCTGGTGGGCGCCGCTGCAGGGCCCGCGCGTGCGCCTGGTGCGTCGCGGACCCGACGACATCGAACTGGTGCGGCGCTGCTGGGCCGACGCCGAGTTCATGCGCCACTTCCATCGCGGCGCTGCTCCCCTGCCGGCCGACGACGCCGCACTGGCAGACCTGTTGCGCAACGAACAGGCCGCGATCCCGTCGGAATCGCAGGCGCTGCACTGGACGATCGAGGTCGGCAGCACCAAGGCCGGCTTCGTCAGCATCGTCAACATCTCGCTGCGCCAACGCCGCGCCGAGTGCCTGATCGGCATCCACGGCGACCACGGCCCCTTCGCCTATGCCGAGGCCGCGCACCTGATGTTCGGCTTCCTGGCGGAACGCGCCCGCATCGAGCGTCTCACCGCCCACTACTACCCCGAGAACCAGCGCGCCATCGACTCCGCTGTGGCACTGGGCTTCGAGGTCGAAGGCACCCTGCGCGGCTACCTGCGCGAACCCGACGGCCGCCGCAGCGACCTGGTGGTAGCCGGCATGGTGCTCGACCCCGCGTTCTTCGAACGCACGGCGCGGCTGCGGCAGCGGGTGCTGGGCTGAGGCGACGACCTACCATCGCGCACCGAAGGCGGTGTGCAACTCCGCCAGGCGTGCCTCGGGCAGCGGCGACACATCACGCCCGGCCAGCGCCCACACCCGCGCGGTCTCCTCCAGTTCTTCGAGAACCGCAGCCGCTTCGCCCAGCGTGCGGTGCCAGACCTGCGGCCCCAGCCGATCGAGCATCACCGCGCGCAGCGGCGTTCCGCGCTCGGCGTGTTCGCCGATCAACGTCACCACGTGGTCGCCGACGACCGGATCACCCGGGCGATGATAGGGAACCAGCGGCACGTGGCCGACTTTCATCACGTAGTAGGGCGTGATGGGCGGCAGGATGTCGGCCTGCGTCCACACGCCGCGCAGGGTCGTCGCGACCAAATGCGTGCTGTGCGTATGGATGATCGCGCCAGCAGCGGGGTCGGCATCGTAGATGCGACGATGCAGGCGCAACGACTTGCTGGCCGGCAACCCCCCTTGCTGCACACCCGCGGCGTCGACCCACGCCAGTTCACTCGGTTGGATGTGGCCCAGGCACGCATCGGTCGACGTGATCAGGATGCCCTCGTCCAGCCGCACACTGATGTTGCCGGCCGTCGCGTGCACGTAGCCACGGTCGAACAGCGATCGGCCGATGCGACAGATCTCCTCGGCCGCCTTCGCATGGATGGTGCGATTCATGCGCAATCCCGGTCGAGGCACGCGAACGCGCGATCGAAGAAGTCGGTGCCGCCGAAGTTGCCCGACTTCAGCGCCAGGTGCACACCAACACCGCCGCAACCCTCGGCGACCCCATGGCACCACGGCACACCGGGGTCGATCGGGCCGCCGATGCGCAGGCTGGCCACACCCAGCGCACGCAGGACCGCACCCGATGTCTCGCCACCGGCGACAACCAGGCGGCGTACGCCGCCGGCCACGAGGCCCCGCGCGATCGAGCTCATCGTGTCTTCGACGACGAGCCCGGCTCGCTCGACGCCGAGTGCCTGCTGGACGCGCTGCACCGCCTCGCTCGAAGCGGTGGCGTAGACCAGCGCGGCACGTTCGACCGGCTGCGCATTGAACCAGGCGATGACGTCGGCCACGGTTTGCGCCACGGACCCGATGCGCAGCGGATCGATGGCCAGCCCGGCACCGCCTGCCTGCAGGAAGTGCGCCAGCTGAGCCTGTGTGGCCGCCGAGCAACTGCCGGCGACGATCGCGGCACGCCCGCCGGCGCGCGGCAGCACGGCGGCATCGGGCCGCGCGGTCCATCCCCAGGCCTGCGGCAGGTAGGCGGGCAGCCCTGAAGATGCAACCAGCAACGGCGCGCCATGCACGGCACGCGCGAGTGCAGCCAGGTCGAAGTCGTCGATGGCATCGGCGATGACGTAGCCGGCAGCCTGCGCATCCAGGTGCCCGTGAACGGCGTCCGGGCCGCCGTGCGTCACGGCGCGCGGCAGGCGCCCGACTGCCAGGTCCGGCCCGACCTGCGCCTGCAGCAGGCGAACCAGGTTGGCATCGGTCATCGGCGTGAGTGGATGCAGGCGCATCGGGCTGTCGCTGAGCAAGTCCGTGCCGACGAACAGGTGCCCTTGGTACACCGTTCGTCCGTTCACCGGCAACGCCGGGGCAACGACGACCCGGCTCGCCCCGGTCAGCTCGCGCAGGGCATCGGCGACCGGGCCGATGTTGCCGTGCGGTGTCGAGTCGAAGGTTGAGCAGATCTTGAACACGAGTTGCCGTGCGCCCCGCGCGCGCAGCCAGCGAGCCGCTGCCAGCGACTCCTCAACCGCCTGCATGACAGGCGCCGTGCGCGACTTCAACGCGACGACGATCGCGTCGGCCGTGTCGGGATCTGGCCCCGGGGTCAGCCCGTGCACCAGCTGAACGCGCAGCCCCGCGCCGACGAGGCTGCTCGCGATGTCGGTGGCGCCGGTGGTGTCGTCGGCAATGCAGCCCAGGCGCAGACTCATGGCGTATCCGTCGCGTGCGGCATGGCTGGCGGGCACGCGCTCACTCCAGTCGGCTCCAGGCGTGGACGGCCTTGCTCAGGACCCAAGGCGCGACCTCACTATCAAAGGCCTTGAAGTGCGTCGTCTGCAGATGGGCGGCAAATGCAGCCTCGTCGTCATAAAGCTCGTAGAGGAAGAAGGCGTGGCCGGTCGCGTCGACGCCGACATCGAAGACCCGGCAGCCGGGCTCGCTGTGCAGCGACTGCCGGGCATTGGCGACGACCGCCGCCCGAAAGGCCTGCTCCCAGCCAGGACGGATCTCGAAACGAACGGTGATGCAATGCATGGACGGACCTCAACCCCCGTGAAGCAGACGCGGCAACCAAAGGGAAAGCGCGGGCACGTAGGTCACCAGCAGCACGACGGTGATGGTGGCCGCCATCAGTGCGCCCAGGTGCCGCGAGATCTCGCCTATGCCCACACGGGCGAGCTTGGCGGCGACGAACAAGGTGCCACCGACCGGCGGCGTGTACAGCGCAATGGCGAGGTTGGCGGTCATGACGACGCCGACGTGCACCATGTCCATGCCGAAGTGCCGGGCCAGCGGCAGGAACAGCGGCGCCGACAGCAGCATGGCCGGCAGCGGCTCGATGAACACCCCCAGCAGCAGCAGGCAAATGTTGAACAACGCGAGGAAGATCCACGGCTGCGTGGCCACCACCTGCACCCAGGCCGCCATCTGCGCCGCCACCTGCTCGACGGTGATGAGCCACGCCAGCGCCCCGGTGGCGCCGATCACCAGCATCACCGTGGCACTGGTGACGAAGGCACTGAGCATCAGCTGCGGGATGCGCCGCCAGTCGAGATCGCGGTAGTAGAACAGCGAGACGACCAGGCCGTAGACGACGGCGATGGCCGCCGACTCGCTGGGTGTGAACAGCCCGCTCCAAATCCCACCAATGATGATGACCGGCATCGCCAATGCGGGGCCTGCCGCCCGCGTAGCGGCCCAGATCTGCGCCGGCGTGCTGCGCTCGCCGCCTCGATCGACCCCGGTGCGCCGGCCCTGCCAGACACACACCGCCGCCAGTGCGAGCGCCGAGGCGATGGCGGGCAACAGTCCTGCCATCGACAGGCTGCGCATCGAGACGCCCGAGATGAAGGCATAGACGAGGAACGGGATCGACAGCGGCATGAGCAGCGCGATCGTGCCGGCCACCGCCAGCAGCGCGGCGGCGAAGCCGCGCGAGTAGCCACGCGCCACCATGGCGGGGATGACCAGCGAGCCGATCGCAGCGGTATCGGCGATGGCCGAGCCCGACACACCGCCGAACATCGTGCAGCTCATCACCGTCACGACCCCCAGGCCACCGGGCAACCAGCCGAACAGCACGCGCGCAAACTCGACGATGCGCTTGCCCACACCGCCCTGCGCCAGCAACTCCCCGGCGAAGATGAACAGCGGCACGGCCAGCAGGATGAACGGCTCGACGCCGCCGATGAACGACAGCACGATCGTTTCCAGCGGATGCCCCAGACCCGCGGCGACGATGATCCCGAAGGTGGTGGCCAGCAGCGCGATCAGCAGCGGCACCCCAGCCAGTGCCACGACAAAGAACACCGCGAACAGGGTCAGGGCAAGCATGGCGCGGTCTCAGCTGGGGTAGCGGCGGTCGCGCGGGATGCCGCGCACGATCTGCGCAAGATCCCAGGCGACAAAGACGGCCATCAGCGACACGCCGATCGCCATGCCCATGTACTGGATGGCCATCGGCCACTCGAGGACTGTGAGCTCATTGCCCCAGTTGCCCTGCACCAGCGCCCAGCCGTAGCGCACCAGCACGACGAGCACGACCAGGCTGAGCAACTGCACCGCGGCGTCGGCCCAGCGACGGTGATGCGTGCCCAGCTTGTCGATGAACTCGGTGATGGTCATGTGCATGCCGCGCTGCGCGGCGCAGGCGCCGCCCAGGAACGTCACCCACACCATCAGCAGCTCACCCAGTTCGGTCACCCAGGCCAGGTCACGACCCAGGAGGTGCAGGCTGACGTTGAGGAAGACGAGCGCCGTCATGCCGGCGCCCATCGCAATGACGCTCCAGTCGACGATGCGGCCGACGACGCGCACGGGCCAGGGCGCCGCCGGCAGCGGTTCGAGCCAAGTTGCGGGCATGGGCGCGGACCTACTTGACCGCCTTGCGCACGAGCTTCGCGTCGGCGAGCAGCGCGTCGACATCGGCGCCGTACTTGTCCTTGGCCTTGGCGTAAACGGGTTGCACCGCTTCACGGAAGGGCCCCACCGCCGGTCGGGCGACCTTGGCGCCCTTGGCGGCCATGGCCGCGAGCTGCTTGTCCTCGATGGCCCGGACGAACTGGCGGCTGTGCTGCGCGGCGATGCGAGCCGCCTCGACGACCGCCGCCTGGTCGGCCGGCGCCAGCTTCTGCCAGGTCTTTTCCGAGATGGTCAGCGGAATCGGGCTGTAGACGTGCTGGGTCAGCGTGACGTGCGGCGCGACTTCGTAGAACTTGTTCGAGAAGATCGTGTCGACCGGGTTCTCCTGGCCCGCCACGGCGCCCTGCTGAATGGCCAGGTAGACCTCGGGCAACGGCATGATCTGGATGCTGAAGCCGACAGCCTCGAGGGTCCAGCGCATCATTTCGTTCGGGAAGGTGCGCAGCTTCTTGCCCTTGGCATCGGCCGGCGAGCCCAGGGGATCCTTGGTCGTCATGTTGCGGAAGCCCGCTTCCCAGGTGGCCAGAAAGCGAAAGCCCTTGGCCGGTGCCTTGTCGAACTGAGTGCGCAGCCACTTCGACTCGTCGTAGAGCTTCCAGCCCTGCTCGAAGTCGTCAACCAGATACGGCAGCATCATCAGGTTGAGCGTGGGCACGTGCGGCGCATACGAGCCGGTGGACGACACCGTGAAGTCGATGCCGCCCAGTGCAAGCTGCTCGATGTTCTTCGGATCGTTGCCGAGCTGGCTGCAGCAATAGACCTGGACCTTGTAGCGCCCCTGCGTCAGTTCCTCGACCTTGCGCGCGAACAGCATGGCCGCACTCTGGCGCCCCCCCTCCTGCTGGTCGGTGTGGCTGAACTTCAGCACGGTCTGCGCGTTCGATGTCGGCGCGGCGAGCAAGGCCGCAAGCGCCAGGGCAACGGTTGAAGGGGTCTTGGCGTTCATGGTGGTCTCCTGGTCAGGGTGGTCAGCTCGCATCGGCATCGAGCGCCACGCGTGCGCCCTTGTGGTGCGATTCGTAGATCGCGTCCTGCACGCGAAGGTTGGCGAGGTAGTCGCGCGCAGCGTTCTCCAACGGTTGCGACGGGTCGCGCAGGTGCGCCAGCACGTGCGCCTGCAGTGATGCGACAGCACCGCCGAAGGGGCCGGCAGCGCCGCGGGCATAGGTGTGCTCACGCTCGTCGCCGCCGAAGGGCTTGAACCACAGCCGAGCCTCGCCGTCCAGGCGCAGCACGCCGCGCTCGCCCTCCAGCCACATCTCGCCCATCGTGCGACGCAGGTCGCTTGCGGGGTGCTCGGCCAGTCGGTTGCCGTCGAACACCGCTGTGCGGTCGTCGTCGAATTCGAAGATCACGACGCCTGCGTCCTCGCCTGCGATGACGGGATTCAGGCGGCGCAGCCGCGCCGTCACTGCGCGCACCTCGCCCAGCAGGTAGCGGAACACATCGATGAAGTGGACGGCCGTCTCGCGCACCAACAGGCGCGGCATGGTGCGAAACGCGGGTTGCCGGTCCAGATAGGCGGACTCACCCTGGCCGTCGCCCGGGCGCAACCGAAACGCAGCGCCATAGAGCTGGCCAAGCACGCCTGAGTCGACCAGCCGCCGGCATTCGCGGTACCACGGCGAGAAGCGGAAGTTCTCGTGCACCACCAGTGCGACGCCACTGCGATCGGCCAGTTGCGCAAGGTCGGTTGCCTCGACCAGGTCGCGACCGAAGGGCTTCTGGCAGATGGTCGGCAGGCCGCGCTCCATCGCGGCCCGCACCAACGCGCCCTGCGACTCTGGCGGCACGACCAGGTCGAGAAGATCGGCCGACGTGCGCCGCAGCAGTTCGTGCGCGTCGTCCGTCGCGATGGAAACGCCCCAGGCCGTTGCCAGCGCCCTCGCCCGTGTCGCATCTCGGTCCGCGATGGCGACGACATGCGCGCCACACGCGTGCCATGCCGCAACGTGAAACGGCGCGAAGTAGCCGGCACCCACCAACGCAACGCGTGCGCCTGTCACAAGCGCTCCCGAACGGCTTGCACGACATCGGCAGTGGTGCCGGTGCCACCCAGATCCCGCGTGCGAACGCCGGCGTCGACCAGCGCCCCGTGCAATGCAGACTCGATCGCCCGCGCACCGTCGGCCAGGGCAGCATCCGCATGTCGGTCGGCCAGCCAGTCGAGCATCATGGCCAGCGACAGCACCATGGCACTCGGGTTGGCGATGCCACGGCCGGCAATGTCGGGCGCCGTCCCGTGCGCAGGCTGGAACAGGCCGTGGTTGTCACCGAGGTCGGCCGAGGGCGCCATGCCCATGCCGCCCACGAGCGCAGCGATGAGATCGGACAGGATGTCGCCGAACATGTTCTCGGTGACCAGGACGTCGTAGCGCCAGGGTTGCAGGACGAGGTTCAGGGCCATCGCATCCACATAGACGTGCTCGACGGCGACCGCGGGCCAGGCCTGGGCACGCTCGATGAAGACGCTGCGCCAGTACGCCATGGACGTGAAGACATTGGCCTTGTCGACGTTGGTGACCTTGCCTGGGCGGCCCTGCGCCTGGCGCTTGGCAGCCAGCGCGAGTGCGAAGTCGCACACACGGCCGGTGCCGGCTCGCGAGATCTTCATCGTGTCGTAAGCCGCCTCACCCTCGACCCGGCCGCGACCGCGGGCATGGAACAGCCCTTCCGTGCTCTCGCGCACGAGCACGAGGTCGATCTGCGCCGCGCGGGGATCGGCGAGCGGTACAGGCAGACCGGGCCAGGTCCGCACCGGGCGCACACCGGCGTACAGGTCGAGTGCGAAGCGCAGATCGAGTTGAGGAATGATCTCGGTGCCGTCGGTCGCGCGCACATTGGGCAAGCCCATGGCGCCAAACAAGACAGCGTCGGCGCGCCGGCACGCGTCCAGGGTAGAGGGCGGAAGTGCTGCGCCCGTGGCCTGGTAGTGCGCTGCTCCAGCGGGATGCACCGTGGTGACCAAGCGGCGAGCAATGCGAGGCTCCACGGCGCGCAGGATCGCAAGGGCTGCGTCCGTCACTTCGACGCCGATGCCGTCGCCCGGCAGCACCGCGATGTCGTAGGTCTTCATGGCTGGCCGCTCACAACTGCGCCAGGCGATAGCGCTCGAAAATCTGGATCAACTCGCGGCTCGCGCGCAGGCGATGGGCACGATTGACCCGAGCAGCGCCCTCGGCGTCGCCCGCGAGCAGCCGCTCGACCAGCTCCCGGTGCTCTCGTGTCGAGTCAACCGGCTTTGGGCGCAGCCGCAGCGTGACCATGCGTGCGCGATGTGCGCGGTCCCAGAGGTTCAACACCGTCGCCTGCAACCTTCGATTGCCAGCCTGCTCGACGAGCTGGGCGTGAAACTGCTCATCCGCACGGGCCCAGGCATCGAGGTCATCAGCGAGCAACGCACGATCCATCGCGTCGGTGGCTTGAATCAACGGGGCAAGAGACTGTTCATCTGGGTGCTGGGCGGCCAGACGCTCGGCTGCCATGCACTCCAGTGCTGTGAGGATCTCGTAGATCTCGCCCATGTCCATCGGCGACACGGGCAGCACGCGCATGCCGTGCCTCGGAATGACCTCGACGAGCCCCTCGACCTGCAGCCGCACCAGCGCCTCGCGCACCGGGGTGCGGCTCATCCCCAGAGCGAGGGCCACTTCCTGCTCGAGCGCGCGATGGCCAGGCGGCCAGACGTTGTCCAGGATGCGCGATCGGATCTGCTCGTAGGCGGCGTCGACCAGGGATGGAACTGGAGCGGAAGGTGCGGAATTCATCGGTAGTTCCAGTGGGCGGGCATTGCACCGGCAACCGGCGCATTGAAGGTGGCCAGCCGATCGCCGAGCAGGCACCCGAGTACGGCGGTACGCCGATCGGGCCCGCCGAAGGCGATGCTGGAGATGTTGCGCAGACAGCGACTCGCCGTCGTGTCGAGATGCTCGCGGCCCATCGTGCCCGCGGCCCAGGCCGCTTCGGTCCATTCCAGATGGGTCGCGTCGCAGTCCTCGAGCCACGTCACCACCCGACCATCGGGCGCAACGCGCAGCACTCGGTTGCTGACGATCGAGACCACCCACACGTGACCCGCCTCGTCGAAGGCCAGCCCGTCCGGATAGGTTCCGATGCCGAAGCGAACCACGACCTCCTTCGGACCCAGCGAGCCGTCGGGCCTCAGGGCGAAGCGCGACAGGCAGCGCGAGAACGTCTCGTTGACGTACAGCCAGGTTCCATCGGGATGGATGGCGACTTCGTTGGTGTAGCCCAGTCCGTCGGCCACGATCTCGGCGCCCCGCCCGTCGACGCGGATGATGAACCCGTCGGCGACATCGCCCCGATATGCCGCAGCGCGGGGCCTGTGCCGAGTACTGACCGTGACCCAGACCCTGCCTTGAGCGTCCGACAGCACGAAGTTCGTCGGCGGAAGGTCGACACCATCGACTGCGCGCAACCAGGGTGTCACTTCACCGTCTCGGGTCAAGCGCCACACGCCGCCGTCATGGGCGCCAAGGTGAGCGACCAGGAACGTGCCGTCGGCCATCAGCGCGATTCCGTTGGGCTGTACGGGCTGCCCGCTGGGCAATTCGCCTCGTATCAGTCGCTGCCGGCCGTCGGCTGCCCGATGGACGACACCACCTCGCCAGTCGGCGGTATAGATGCTGCCGTCCGCCGTCGCGAGCACGCACTCGGGGCGCACCAGTGACTCGCCCCACCAGGACAGCCGTCCCGGATCCAGTGGCAGGCCCATTGGGGCATCCGATAACGCATTCATTAATGTATACGTTATCGGATGCGAATGCCGATGTCGCTAGGTGTTTTCCACAGATCGGGTGACGCGTCGGAAGTGGCCCGGCAAGCGCCGGGCGCCTGATGATCGGCGCCGACCCGGCGCCATCGATGCGCTCACCGGGCGCCAATCACCAAGGAAAAGGCGCGGCGTCGATCGGGCTTGTTCCAGCGCCGCCGGCACGGTGACACGCGTCACCAATAAAAACAGGCCCCGAAGGGCCCGCATGCGCTGGATGTTCTGGCGGAAAGGGAGGGATTCGAACCCTCGGTACGGGAGAACCCGTACGCCGGATTTCGAATCCGGTGCATTCGACCACTCTGCCACCTTTCCGGGTTGCTGCACTCGTGGTCGCCGAGTGAAGCCGCCCATTCTATCGCATGCGCGGGTGCTGCCCGAGGTGACGCAGGGACCGCGACATCAAGGAGCCAGCCGCTCCAGCCCGCCGAGGTAGGGCCGAAGCGCCTGCGGCACCGCGATGCTGCCGTCCGCCTGCTGGTGGTTTTCGAGCACGGCCACCAGGGTGCGACCCACGGCGAGGCCGGAGCCGTTCAGCGTGTGAACGAGCTCGGTCTTGCCCTGCGCGTTGCGCCACCGCGCCTGCATGCGCCGGGCCTGGAATGCGCCGCAGTTCGAGCACGAGCTGATCTCGCGATAGGCACCCTGCGCGGGCAGCCACACCTCGAGGTCGTAGGTCTTGGTGGCGGCAAAACCCATGTCGCCGGTGGACAGCAGCACCACGCGATAGGGCAGCTCCAGCCGCTGCAGGATGGCCTCGGCATGTCCCACCATCTCCTCGAGCGCCTCGAAACTGCGCTCGGGGTGCGTGATCTGCACCATCTCGACCTTGTCGAACTGATGCTGGCGGATCATGCCGCGCGTGTCGCGCCCGGCCGAACCGGCCTCGGAGCGGAAGCATGGGCTGTGCGCGGTGAGCTTCACCGGCAGGTCCTCGGCTCGCAGGATGCGGTCGCGCACCGTGTTGGTCAGCGAGATCTCGCTGGTGCTGATGAGGTATTGCTCCGGCTGCGCTTCATCGCCGCCGCGCAGCACCCAGAACATGTCGTCCTTGAACTTGGGCAGCTGCCCGGTTCCCTCGAGGACTTCGCGGTTGACGATGTAGGGCGTGTAGCACTCGGTGTAGCCATGCTCGGTGGTCTGCACGTCGAGCATGAACTGCGCCAGGGCCCGATGCAACCGCGCCACCGGCCCGCGCAGGAAGGTGAAGCGCGAGCCGCTGAGCAGCGCGCCGGTCTCGGCGTCCAGCCCCAGGGGCTGGCCCAGGTCGACGTGATCGCGCACCGTGAAGTCGAAACTGCGCGGCGTGCCCCAGCGGCGCACTTCCTGGTTCGCGCCCTCGTCGGTGCCCACCGGCACGCTGTCGTGCGGCAGGTTGGGCACGCCCATCAGCAGCGCCTGCAGCTCGGACTGCAAGACGTCCAGGCGCTCGGCGCCAGCCTTCATCTCGTCGCCGATGCCGCCCACTTCAGCCATCAGCGCCGTGGTGTCGCCACCTTGGCCCTTTTGCTGGCCGATCTGGCGCGACAGCGTGTTGCGCCGCGCCTGGAGCTCCTCCGTGCGGGTCTGCAGGGTCTTGCGCTCGAATTCGAGGGCACCGTAGCGTTCGACGTCGAGGAAGGGCTGGGGGTTGCGGCGGGTTTCGAGCCGCGCGATCACGGCGGCCAGGTCGCGCCGCAGCAAGGTGATGTCAAGCATGATGAGATCCGTTTGTGGCCAATTTGGCCAAGTGGGCCAGTCGGGCCAAAAGGGCCAAAAGGGCCAGAAGGGCCGATCGGGCCAGGCAGCGGCACCGGCAGCCGGTGCCGTCCGAGCGGTTTGGGTCGGGCAGCACGGCTGCCTCAGGATCGCGACGACGCGAACTCGCGCATGGACTTGTCGCCCAGCCCCTTGGGAAGCGGGAATTGGATGGTTTCCTGCACGCCGTCGAGCCGGCGCAGCGACAACACACCATGCTGGCGCAGCCGCTCGATCACCGCCTGCACCAGCACTTCGGGCGCCGATGCGCCGGCCGTGAGGCCCACGCGCGGGCGGCCTTCCAGCCAGGCCGGCTGCAGGTCGTCGGCGGCGTCGACCATGTAGGCCGGCGTGCCCAGGCGTTCGGCCAGCTCGCGCAGGCGGTTGCTGTTGCTGCTGGTGGGGCTGCCCACCACGATCACCAGGTCGACCTGCGGCGCCATCACTTTGACGGCGTCCTGGCGGTTCTGGGTGGCGTAGCAGATGTCCTGCTGCTTGGGTTCACGCACATGTGGAAAGCGTGCCTTCACCGCGGCCAGGATGCTGGCAGCGTCGTCGACCGACAGCGTGGTCTGGGTGACCACCGCCAGACGGTCGCCGCGCGGCTGCACGCGCGCCACGTCCTCGGCGCATTCCACGAGGTAGATGCCCGCATCGAGCTGGCCCATGGTGCCCTCGACCTCGGGGTGGCCCTTGTGGCCGATCATGATGAATTCGTAGCCCTCGCGCGCGAGCTTGGCCACTTCGACATGCACCTTGGTCACCAGCGGGCAGGTGGCATCGAAAACCTGGAAGCCGCGGCGCGTGGCTTCGTCGCGCACGGCGCGGCTGACGCCGTGGGCGCTGAACACCAGCGTTGCGCCCGGCGGCACTTCGGCGAGGTCTTCGATGAAGATCGCGCCCTTGGCCTTGAGGTCGTCCACGACATAGGTGTTGTGCACGATTTCGTGGCGCACGTAAACCGGTGCACCGAAGCGCACGAGGGCGCGCTCGACGATCTCGATGGCCCGATCGACACCGGCACAGAAACCCCGCGGCTCGGCCAGCAGCACTTCCTCGACCCGAGGCGGCGTCATCACATCACCCCGATCACACGCACCTCGAAGGTGACGGGCTGCCCGGCCAGTGGGTGGTTGAAGTCGAACAGCACCCAGTCGTCGCCCAGTTCGCGCACGACACCTGCGTAGGTGGCCTGGCCGTCGGGTGTGCAGAACTCCACCACTTCGCCAGGCTCGTAGGTGTCCTCGGGGTCGCCCAGTTCGGCCAGCATGGCGCGGGTCACGCGCTGCAGCAGCTCGGGGTTGCGCTGGCCGAAAGCCTCGCCTGCTTCCAGGGTGAAGGTGGCCTGTGCGCCTTCGGCCAGCCCGATCAGGCGCTGCTCAATCGCCGGCGACAGCTGGCCGGCGCCGATCGACAACGTGGCCGGCGGGCCGTCGAAGGTGTTGACGACGCTGGCGCCGTCGGATCCGGCAAGCCGGTAGTGCAGGGTCAGGAACGACCCCTCCTGAATGGTGTTCACGCCTTTGGGGGACAGCGGCGGCTGCCCGGTGCGACTAGACTGCCGGCCATTTTACGAGTGGCCGCCTGCCTGGCGGACCGGGCGCCCGGAGCGCCCCGCGCCTGGAGGGGCGCCACCCATGTCGATCAAGCACTTGCCGGCCGCCGCGCGCCCGCGCGAGAGGATGCAGGCACTGGGCCCGGCCGCGTTGGCCGACGCGGAACTGCTGGCGCTGCTGCTGCGCACCGGGCTGCGCGGCCAGGGCGTGCTGGCACTGGCCGAACAGGCGTTGGCTCACTTCGGTGGCTTTGCCGGGCTGCTGCGCGCCACGCCGGCCGAGCTGCGCGGGCTCAAGGGGCTGGGACCGGCGAAGCAGGCGGAGCTGGCCGCGGTGGCGGAGATGGCGCGCCGCGGCATCGCCCAGCGGCTGGCCGAGGCGCCCGTGTTCCATGGCGCGGCGGAGGTCAAGGCCTACGTGCAGCTGCAACTGGCGGGGCTGGCGCAGGAGGTGTTCGCCGTGCTGTTCCTCGACAGCCAGCACCGGCTGCTGAAGTGGGACGAGATGTTCCGCGGCACCCTGCAACAGACCAGTGTCTACCCGCGCGAGGTGGTGCGGCGTGCGCTGGCGCTCAATGCCGGCGCCGTGATCCTCGCGCACAATCATCCCTCGGGCCTGGCCGAGCCGTCGCGGGCCGACGAATACCTCACCCAGACCTTGAAGTCCGCCCTGCAGCTCGTCGATGTGCGCGTACTCGACCACCTGGTCGTGGGCCAGGGTGCGGTGGTGTCGTTTGCCGAGCGGGGGCTGGTGTGAAGGTGCGCAGCCTGGCCGAGCTCGGCGCCGTGCACCAGGCGCTGCAGCGCGCTCGGCGCGAGGCCGCCTTGGAGGCCGCGCGCGAGGCCGAGCGCCTGCGCGAGCAGCAGCGGCGCCAGCATGCGGCACACGACCTGTTCGTGCGCGCGGTGGGGCCCGTGCACCGGCTGCGCGACCGCCGCCTGGCCGAGATCGACCACCCGCGCCCGCTGCCGCTGCCCCGCCAGCGCGAGCTCGATGAACAGGCCGCGGTACGCGAATCGCTGTCCGACGAGGTCGACACCGAGTCCCTGCTGCTCACCGACGACGGCCTGAGTTTCCGCAGGCCCGGCATCGCGCCGCAGGTCCTGGTGAAGCTGCGCC
>JAKLLB010000048.1 GCA_023150345.1 Aquabacterium sp. | reverse complement strand
CCGCCCACGCTCCAGGCGATGGTGGCCGCATCGCCGAGATTGCCGCCGCGGGTCAGGGTGAAGCTGTGGGTGAGCGTGGTGCCGGCGGCGCCTTCGTTGACGCTGGTGCGCGCGATGCTGGCCGTCACCAGGCCCTTGGGGTCGTCGCTGATGACGGTGGTGGCGGCCTGAGTGGGCGTGCCCAACCCGGCGCCCAGGCCGTTGACGGCCACCAGCCGGATGGTCAGGCTCTCGTCGCCTTCGACGCGGGTGTCGCCACGCACGTCGAAGCGGATGATCTGGCTGGTCTGTCCGGGGCCGAAGCTCAGGCTGCCATTGGCCGGTGCCGTGACCAGGTCGTCGGCGCCGATGCTGCCTTCGCGCGCCCAGCCCACGGTGGCCGCGGCGCTGGTGTTGCCGCTGCGGGTGACGACGAACTCCACCGGCTGGGTGCCGCTGTGGCCTTCGATGAGGCTGGCACTGCGCGCGGCGATGCTGAAGGTCTGGTCGACGTCGTCGTTGACGATGAGGCCCTGGCCCTGGCTGGTGCCTGCGGTGCCGAAGCGGGTGGGTGTGATCTGCAGGAAGAAGGTCTCGTCGGGCTCGATGCGGGTGTCGCCGGCGATGCCCACGGCGATGGTGCGGCTGCTCTCGCCCGCGGCGAAGCTCACCGTGCCGCCCGTGGGCACGCCGCCGGCGAAGTCATCGGCCGAGGCCGAGCCACTGACGTATGACCAGTTCACATCCGAGGGCTTGCCCAGGTTGCCGGTGCGGCTGACGGTGAACACCATCTCGGCGCTGCTGGCGCTTCCTTCGCTCGCCTGGGCGCTGGAGATGTGGATCACCGGCGGGGTGTCGTCGTCAGCCAGGGTGTAGGTCACGCTGGTGGCATCGCCCAGGATGGCGCCGTTGCCGGTGCGCGCGCCCAGGGTGACGGCAAAGACCTCGTCGGCCTCCGCAAGCTCGTCGTTGGTGGCGTTGAAGGTGACGGTCTTGGTGAGTTCGCCGCTGCCAAAACTCACGACGCCCGCGGGCAGGGTGCCCCCGAAGTCCGCGGCGTCCACGGCGCCGCTGATCGCCCAGGCGACCGTGGTGGCCACACTGACGTTGCCCGTGCGGGTGACGGTGAAGCTGTAGCTGGCCGCGTCTTCGGACAGGCGGGTTTGCGCCGCGCTGATGGTGTGGGTGATGGGCGGGTAGAGCTCCGGCGGCGCTACGGGCCCGTTGGTGGAATTGACGCCCCAGGTGCCGCCGATGCCGTCACCGCCGTAGATCCAGGAAAGGGCGTAGAGGTCGTAGGTGCTGTAGTTCGACTTGGCCCCGCCGACCCAGTTGTACGACATCACCGTGAACGTCGTGTTGTTCTCGCCGGCCGGCAAACTGGGGTGGTCAAGCCCCAGGGCGTGTCCAATCTCGTGCAGCAGGACCTGCCGGCCGTAGCCCGTCCCCCAGGTTGCCATGTTCGCGTACGTGAACGGATCCAGCACGATGTCGAACGACGTGCCTCCGTTGAACTCACACCTCCCGTTGGAGCCGCTACTGTCGATGTCGCCTTGCGCAAAGTGGATCCCGTTGCTCGCGTAGTAGCCGGTGCCCTGAACAAAGTTGATGCCGGTGATGTCGCCCACGTATGCCAGGACATCCGCCACAGCTGCCTGTTGCTCACCCGTGCACGCTGTGACGTTTGACACGCCGCCAACGGTCGGCAGACTGAATGAGTAGTAAACGGTGTTGGACGCCCCTTGCCACAGCCCGGGGTTGTCACTCAGCAATCCGTCAATCTTGTAGATGCCCGATGTCTGCATTGCGTTGCCGTTGTCCCTTTATGGTAGGCGCCAGCCGCATTGGCCCGCGTATTACTCACGATACCAGCTGCGGTCACACGTGCAAGTGCTGTGCTATCGACATGGCGCGCCCGATGTGTTCGGCTCTACCCCTTGGCCTCTTGGCGCCGCGGTCTGCCGCCAGGCGGCGTCCGTCTGGGAAGAGTTCGGTTTGCGCGCGCCGCGCACGTCCCTTGGTTCAGTCGGCGATGAATCGGATCGCTACCAGTCCACCCACTCCATCCTCTGGCGTGGGATCTGCATATTTCGCCTTCCCCCCTATGCCAACAATCACGGTGATGGCGCCGCCGGTGTACTTGAATGTTCCTGTGGCAACCCGCCCGGATCCGCCACCACGGTAGAACTTCGAGCCGTTTCCCCCGCCACCCCACCCGCGGGATACAGCCGGTGGGCAAGAAATCGGCGCGGGGACTGTTGGCGTCGGCATCGCGCCTCCGTCCCTGCCATTGCCTTGCCCGGCGCCACCCCGCCCGCCAAGCTCGGCGCTGTAGGGTCCCGCGCCCCCCCCATCGCCACCGTTCCCCGAATATGTCGGAGGCGCCTCACCCACCTTTGGTGAGTTTCCCCCGTTCCCAGGAGCGCCGCCATATCCCCCGCCGCCGCCGCCGAATCCGCCATCCGCGGCGCCCGCTCCACCGTTGCCATAGACCCCGGTGGTTGCGATGCTGACTGCGCCATATGTCAGGCTGCTACCCCCTGGCGGCATAGGCGGACCCGATGGCCCGGTTCCGCCTTCCCCCCCCCCCACGACAATGGCCTGAATCGTGCCCGCCGTGAACCCGTCCGGCATTGGCACCACGCCGCTGGCCGTCATGCAGACGGTTGGGGCGGTCTGCAACTTGTCGACCGAGCCTGCCGGGTTCCCACTATCGGTGGAACCACCCTTCGAACCCGCCGGAAAGTACAAGTACCCCGAGTTCGACCCCTTGGTCACCACGATGGGTGCTGCGCTGGCTCCCGCGGCCACCAGTGCGGCGGCAGCCAGGGCGCACAGCTGAATCTTCGTCCACGACTTCTTCACAAATACCTCCGATGACTGGTTGAACTGCGCCGCCCGGCCCGGGGCTCGATCTGCGCCCGCGTGCCGCCGTGCTGCCCCTGTTTGGCGTTAGCGCTCGCGCCTATTGCTTGAAGACCAGGTCTCCTGCCAGGCTGAGCGCACCTGTTGCCAGCTTGCCGTCGTCTCCTGCGAGTTCTCGCAGCAGCCGCAACGCGGGCAACTCGTTGTCCTCTTGTGTGACCTCGACGATTTCGAGACCGTCGATGGGTGAGAGCACGACCACCTGCGACTGCACGCCCAGCCGCGCGATCGCTGCGGCTCGCTCCAGCGCATGCAGCGCTGCGCGCCCGATCGCGCCGTAGGCTGCCCACACCGCCAGGAACTGCGGTCGCAGCCCTGCGGCCTGGCTGGCCTCGTCCAGGGGTTCGACCATGTAGTACAGCAAGTCGTCGTCTGCCGGGCTGACCCGCAGGCCCGTGCCATCGGCCAGCCGCAACCCCAACCACGGGTGCTGCGGCGAAGGTGCCACGTAGCCGGCCACTCCGCGCAGCGCCACGATTTCCTCTAGCACCATCGGTGAGCGCGTCAGCTGCCCCGTGTCCTGGAACAGCGGTGCGCTGATGTCGGCGATCTCGATTGCGCCGCTGTCGTTCGAGCTGGCGTCCATCGTCGTCCGCCTTCAGGCCCCGTCGGCCAGCCGGCGCAGTTCGTTCGGGTCACTGCTGTGCGTGAGCGCCGCCTCGAGCGACACCGTGTGCCGGCGCACCAGCTGCGCCAGCATCAAGTTGCCATAGGTGCACTGCGGCAGCTTGTTGGCCCGCAGAAGCTCGGTGATCTCCCCGAACTTCAACTCCGCGATCGCCTTGCGAACGTTCTGCTCGTTCACGTGGAGCACCTCGGCGGCCAGCACGGCCTTGTTGTCCTTGGTGGGCACCAGGCTCTGCGCGATGACCCCCACCAGCGAGTTGGCCATCGCCACCGCCATGCTTTCCAGGTCCTGCCCGAAGAAGCTCAAGATCTTCGCGATGGCGCCGGCGGAGTTGCGCGCGTGCGTGCTGGCCAGCACGAAGTGACCGCTCTCGGCGGCGCGCAGCGCCGTCTGCGCGGTGTCGGCGTCGCGAATCTCGCCGATCAGGATCACGTCGGGGCGCTGCCGCAACGCGCCGTGCAGACCGTCCGCGAAGGTCGCCACATCCTTGCCGACCTGACGCTGCGAAATGATGGACTGCGAGCGCTGGAAGACGTACTCGATCGGGTCCTCGATGGTCACGATATGCGCCGCGCGCGTCTCGTTGATCCGCTGGATGATCGAGGCCAGCGACGTGGTCTTGCCCGAGCCCGTTGGCCCCGACACCAGCAGCATCCCCCGCGGTGCCTTCGTGAACGCTGCTGCCGACGCCGGCAGCCCGGTTTCCTCGAAAGTGGGCGGGTGGCCCGGGAACTTGCGCACCGACACGCTCACACGCTCGCCCCCGTCGATCGAGTAGGCCGAGCAGCGCAGGCGCACGCCGCGGATCTCCGAGGTCGCGTCGAAGTGTCCGTGCTGGTCGAGCTTCTCGCGCCAGGTCTGGTCGAACGACTTGAGAAACGCGACGATGTCGCCGCCCTCGACCCGCGCGTCATAGCCCGCATCGACCCACCCGTTGGGCCTGCGCACCATGACGGGCTGGCCCTGCTCGATGTGGATGTCCGAGAACACCAGATCCTTGCGCTGACTGAGCTCGAAGATGTGGTGGGCGAGGTGGGAGATGACGTCGTTGCTCATGGGGGCCTCGTGATAGCCGGGAAATTCAAAGCGTGCTGACAAACTGCTTGAGGTCGACCTGCCACCCCCCTTGGGTGCCACAGGCTTGGTACGTGCTCGATCCCGTATCGTAGGTGCACACGACCCGGTCCTTGTCGGGAACGTACCCGCCCGAGCCGCCCATCAACTCAGCGCCGGCCTGCAGCTCGCGCAGGCTCTGCACCGAATTGGCCGCGCCGCCAACATCGGCCCCCACGGCCAGCATCTCGGCTGCGTCGGTGGCCGTCGCGCCGTCATATACGCGCTTGAAGATGGCCACCAGCCGCTGGTTGTGCACATTCGACGCGCGGAAGTTCGATGGAATGGCCTGCTTCCATTTGAGCCAGTCCACATCGAGCGCGCATGTGTGTAGCGCTGTGCTGTTGGCAGTGGTGCCTCCGACTCCCGTCGCGGGATTGGCCCCGACGACGCAGTAGTCGTTCGCACCGGTGCCGTCCTCCATCGCCTTGAGCATGGCAGGCTTGTTGGCCAGGAAGAAGTTGCCCGCCGCGGTCATGAACGCGGTGTGCTGTTCGGCGACGTTCTTGGCCCGCAACTCGCGCTGGCCATCTGCCAAGACGGTGGCCATGCCGGCGAGCACGACAGTGGCCACCGCAATGCCCAGCATCGTCTCAACCATTCCGAAGCCGCGTGTCGGCCGCGACGCTGCTCGCGCGGGTTTGGGTGCGTGTTTGATCACTTTTGGCCTCCTTGTCTCAGGTGCATCGCGCGGCCAGCGAGTCGGCCTCGGCTTGATCCGCCGCGAACACCATCTTGTTCGTGCTGGTGGCACGCAGGGTCTTGACCGAATCCGGCATGAACTGGGTGATGGCCGTGGCTGCGCGCTCGGGCAACTCGCCACAGATGACATAGTCGGTGCTCGATGCAATCACGGCCTTGAAGGTGTGGTGCATCTGTGCGTTGCGCATCGACGGCGGTGTGGTCGACGCCACCTTGAGCCCGGCCCATGTCAGTGTGCCCACGTACGTCGGGTTGGCCTTGAGGTACAGGTTCGTCGCATAGGCGAACGCCCGGTACTGCGCCAACTGGTGCACGTCGCGCCGCTGGTCGCTGGTGAGGTCCTCGCGTGCCGGCGAGGATGTGGCGGTCATGACGACCACCACCACGCCGACGGCTGCGAGTATGAACGGCATGATCAAGGCGCTTCTCCCACAGTGTCTCGTCTGGCAAACGGATGTCGCCTTGCCAGGGCCTCATTGGCCTGCGCGTCTAGGTCGCTGCCCAGGTGCGTGAGCAGTCCGGCGCGGATTTTCGCGGCCACCGGTGAATGTCCGGTGGGTGAAGCGAGAAAATTCGCACGCAAACGCCCGTTCACGATGCGCTGATGAACCACCAGCCTAACCAGCGACGCGAACGACTCGGCCACATCCGCGCGCGAATGCGCCAGCTGCAGCAACGCGTCGATCCCCGAGGGGATGTCGGTCGCGAACCCCGTGGCCACGACCAGGAACCCGCTGCCAGCCGCGCGGATCAGTGCCAGCGCGCTGGCCGCGTCTCGCACCTCGCCCACGTACATCATGAGCGTCACACCGCTGGGTTGGCTGCGCAGTGCGCCGCGAAACGCCTCGGCCCAACCCTCAGCTGTATCGCCTTGAACCCACGTCTGGCTGCAGTACCCCTTGCCGTGCCACCCGTTCAGGGGGTACTCCGGTGGGTCCTCCAGCGTGTAGCACATGCCACCGAGCGCGGTCAGGCGTGACACCACGACTCCCGCGGCCGTGGTGGTCTTTCCCGATGCGGGCGCCCCCGTGATGTAGACGATGCCCCCATTTGCCAACTGCGGCGCCAACAGCATTTCCTTGATCGCCCCGGGTAGCGGCGTGGGCAGAGTGTCGAGCGTGGGTGGCGGCTCCGGAATGCGGCGCAGTCGGATCCACAGGCCGTCGACGGCATGGTTGTCGCGCCGCCCCCGGAAGAACCGATCATCGATCTCGACCATGAAGTCGTCGCGCCTGGTCGCCTCGCAACGCATGGTCATGTCGACCAACTGCTCGACGTCAAAGCCATGCTGGACCGCCAGCCGCGGCCCGGGGAACACGAGACTGCGCGCCAAGTCGGTGGCACACAGGTGGATGTCGGTGCAGGCCCAGGGCTCGCCGTCTGCCTGCGTGAGCAGCGCTCGCTCGCGAGCGTTCAGTCTCTGAGCCGACGAGGGCCGCCACCGGTTGGCCATGGGCCCGCCCTATTGCGCCTGAACGGCGATCTTGCGGTTGTCCTGCCCGCAGCCGGTGGCCAGGTTGGCCGCGCTGATGGTGCCGTCGGCGGCCTTGTAGACACTGCCCCCGGAGATGACACCAGCGGCTGCCGCGGCCGTTGCTCCCACCCGGATGCTGGTGGCCATGCTCTCCATCTTGGTCGCGGCCTTGGCGCAGTCGCTCGCGCTCAGGTCGGTGAAGACGAAGGCGAACGATCCAGCCGCCCCGTTGATGGTGACGATGCTGCCGCGGTTGTCGAGCACGTTGGCGCCATCCCAGCGCCAGCCTGGCGGCACAAGCCCAGTGCTGTTGATGTTGGCTGGCGTGACGACCGCGTAGCCGCCATTGGTGCCAAAGATGTTCTGGGTGTCCGCGAGCATGCGGACCGTGCCGCGCGCCAAGTCATCGGCGGTGACGTCGGCGCGGGCGACCTTGTAGATTCCGTAGGCGCCAGTGGCGACTGCCGAGGCGATGCCCAGTGTCAGGATCGCCTCGGTAATGGTCAGCCCGCGCTGGCGCCGCCGCAGCGGCACGGTTGAGTGACGTTGTGTTCCTCGCATGGTGCCGCCCCTGCCCGGCTCGATCAGTGGATCTCGATTGCAATCTTGCGCGAGGCCTCGGCGCAGCCCGACGAGACCGCCACCGCGTTCAGGGTGCCGTCGGCCGCCTTGTACGTGGTGCCTCCGGCAGCCTTTCCCGCGGCGGCGCCGGCGGCAGCACCGATTTGCACGATGTACGCCACACCTTCGACTTGGGACACTACCTTCTGGCAGTCGGCCGCTGTCAGGTTGTTGAAGGCCATTGCGAACGAACCGGTGGCGCCGTTGATGTCCACCTTGTTGCCGTAGTTGTCGAGCACGTCGGTGCCGTCGTGCTTCCAGCCGCCAGGCACGATGTCCTTGACTGTCGAGGACGTGACAGAGGCGTAGCCGGTGGAGGTGTTGATCCGCTTGACTTGCGAGACCATCGTGACGGCGCCTCGACCCAGGTCGTTGGCCGCCACGTCAGAGTTGGCGAACTTGAAGGCGCCGTACGCGCCCACGGCGATCAGGGCGGCGACGCCCAGCACCAGCAGCGACTCGCCCAGTGTCAGGCCGGCTTGCTTGCGCGCCAGGCGCTTGGCGTCTTGCTTGGTGGTGTTCAGGAGCTTGGTCATTGCGAAATCCCATCCTTTCGTATAAGGGTGTCGGGGTTGAGGCTGGAGACCGGGGTTTCCTTGATGACCGATCCCACGAGGCGGAATTCTGGGTGCGTGTGCGAGCCTGCGGATGTCGAAAACCCCCCTAATTCGAAGTGCTTCGCCACGCGCCCCACGCGCGTGGGGGGGTCAGGGGCTCGGACGACCTTCAACGCACTTCGACGGCGATCTTTCGGCCGGCCGGGGTGCAACCGTTGGCGATGGCTGAGCCGGTCAACGACCCGTCTGCAGCCTTGAACACGTCGCCACCACTGACTGCGCCGCCGGCCGCCGCTGCTGCGGGCCCCACGTGTATGCGATAGGCCATGCCCGCGACCATGGGCAGCAGCTTCTGGCAGTCGCGGCTGGACATCTGATCGACCAGCAGCGCGAACGACACCGCACTGCCGCTGATGCCCACCGGATTGCGGTAACTGTCGCGCACGTCCGTGCCATCCCACTGCCAGCCCGGCGGCACGATCGCCTGCACGCCCGCTGGTGTCACGCCCGTGTAGTCGTGCTGCCCGTTGACGCGGCGGATCTGGGCGATGAGCGTCACGATGGCCCGCGCCTGGCTCTCGACCGTCACATCGGACACCGCGAAGTTGTAGGCCCCATAGGATCCGGCGGTCACGAGCGCCGCTACCCCCAGGACCAGCAGGGATTCGGCCAAGTTCATGCCGGCCTGTGTGCGCCGCACTCGGCCGCCTGCCGGGTCGGATGCCATCGCCGCGTTTGTCGCGCTGGTCATGTCGCCTCAGTGCAGGCCAGTCGCCGACCGGGCGGCCATCGAGATGCTGAGGAACGTCCAGTACGTCCACACCACCATCGCTGCGACCAGGAACATGACGACGTAGCGGAAGAACGCGAACTGCGCCCCCACGCGAGCCAGGATCTGATCGACGACCCGGTGACTGAGTTTGTCGACGCCTTCCGCGAAGTTGCTCACACGACCGTACAGCTCGATCTGCCAGCGAATCGACTTGGCGTACAACTCGCTGGCCAGTGCCTCGCCCTCGGGCAGGCCGCGCCGCAGCTTGGCTCGCATGCGCGCGAAATGGTAACGCTCCCACTCACCCGTGGATCGGCCCAGGCGCTGTAGGATCTCGTCGAACGGCACTCCCGCGCGCAACATCACCGCCACCGACGACAGCAACAGTGCCCCGTTGACCGAGTTGGCCACGCTCCACGGAAAGACGTTGTGATCGAAGCGGTCGCGCATCGGCCCTGTCCAGTCGCGCCTGGACTTGAGGAACGCGATGCCCACGCCAACCAGGGCGAGCACCACGATCAGCACTATCGACATCGCGTTGTCACCCAGCCAGCCCAGAACCTTTGCGTCGGTGGGCCATCGTTCGCGCGAGAGCACGCCGTCCAGTATGGGCAGCACCATCTTGCCGATCATCACCAGGAACGCAAAGAACAAGAGCAGCAGTCCCAGCGGATACGTCGCCTCTGCTGCAATGCGCGCGCGCACCCGCTGCGACGTGTCGCACAGCCGCTTGGCCATGCGAAACCCCTCGGCCATGCGCCCGGCCTCCGTTCCTGCGTCAATGCTCATGGCCTCGATCGGGTCGACGTGCGGCGCAAAGGCCTGGCCGATCGTGCGAGCGTGTCCCGTCGCACCGCGCATGGCCCGCAGCACCGACCCCGTGACGACTGACACCACGTTCTTGTCGGCCTCCAGTCGCTTGTGGACTTCGTTGACCGCATCGAAGACGGGCATGCCATCTTCGACAAAATTGGCCAGGATGTCGTAGAGCTCGCTGCGAGCCTTCGAGCCGAAGGCGAACCACAGTCTTACGCGGGTCAGGTCCATGACGGTTGAGTGGTGGCTGTCCCGAGGCCGTAGCCCCCGGGCGAGTGGTTGGGGATGGGGTCGGGCATGCGCATCGGCTCAGCTCAGCCTTGAGGCTTGTCGCTGCAGCCGCGAGCCAATGCCACCCATGTGTTGGGCGGTTTCTCCAGACCAGCCCTCGGTGAAGATCGCATCACGTGTGAGCAGTTCGACGTGCGCCTCGACGTCGGCGGGATCGACGATGCCCGCGCGCATTTTGGTGATGGCATGCCCGAGTGCCGTGGGCCACGTGGCCTCGCGCTCGCCGGGCTCGGCGTCCTGAGCGCGCAATGCTGCTACGCGGCGCCCCTCCTCCATCCAATACTGCTCGGCCATTTGCAGTTCGCCCGACGCCAGCAGGCGCAGGAACGTGCCGTCCGGAATGATCGTCTCGGCGCACACCGTGCGCCCGATGTACCCCGTGTTGCGGCAGGCTTCGCAGCCCTCGCCCCGAACCCGCACCTTGTCCTCAACCATGTCGGCTACTTGCTCCAGCCGCGCCAGCACGTCGGCGGGAACGGCATGCGCCGCGTTCATCACCGGGATTGCGCAGTGCGGGCACAACACCGGGAGCAGCCGCTGATAGATCACGCCCGAGACGAATCCGGGCGTCGTCAGGACGTCCCAGGGCACGCCGATCTCGCGCAGTCGCACGAATGCCTGGACGCCCCCGTAGGCGTGCAGCGTGGTGAACACCTTGCGCCCTGTCAGCACCAGGTCCTTGACCACAGCGGCCGAGTCCGTGTCACGGATCTCACCGACCATGACCACGTCGGCGTCTTGTCGCAGCGTGCCCTTGAGCAGGCTGGTGAACATGCTGCTCCCACCGGCCGCCAACTGGGTTCGCCGCTTGGCCGGCACTCCCATCTGGCATGCGCCGGGGATGATGTATTCCACCGGATCTTCTGCGGTGATGATCTTGATGTCCGAACCCCTGCGCGCATAGACGCGCCCGATGAGCGCTTGCATCGAGGTCGACTTGCCCGAGTTTGTTGGCCCTGCCAAGAGCACCAGGCCGCGGGCGCCTGAGAGCATCACGTCCATGCTGCGTGCCATGGACCTGGAATACCCCATGTCCTCCAATGGCAGCGCCTGGCGCTGATTCATCTTCAGCACCCGAATGACAATGTGGAAATTGCCCGCCGGGTATATCGGCCCCGAGGAAAACCGCAGCTGCACGGGCAACCCATCGGGCATGCGGTACTCGATGACCGCGTCCTGCACGATGGTGGGGTCCCAGGCCTCTTCCTTCGACGTGCTGTCGGCATGCACGGTGTACAGCACGCGCCCGACCGACACCGCTGCTTCCATGCCGATGCTCGCAATGCGCTGGCGCAGACCGTTGATGCGCGCATATACGTCGGCGTGACTGGTTCGCGTTTCGATGTGCAGGTCAGACGCGCCGAGCTCGACGGCTTGCTGCAGTAGTGTGCGCGCCAACCGCTCGGTGTCGGTGGCGTCCACCGCATTGAGGTCGTCCTTGCGAGCGCTCGGGTCGTGCCGGCTGTAGCACATGCGCACCAGCGCCATGTCGGCGCGCACGAACTCGGCCTCACACCCCAGTTCGCGCCGCACCCGCAGGCGAACTGCGTAGCTGCGGTTGGACCCCCAACTATCACTGGCCACCACGATCGCCACCTGGTCGCCGGGTGTGCGCAGCACCGCAATCGACTCGCGTTCCTTGAGCCCCAGCGGCAACTCGCCGTCTTCTCCGGAGATCAGCGTTCCCCGGGGCAGTTCACCCGGGTCGGTGATCACGCGCGTGGCGCTGAACCCGCCATTCGCGCCGTTGCCCACGTTGCCCGGAAACGCCCTGGGCAGTGCCGCGGGTGGCACCGAGTCGCTCATGCTCAGCGTGATCGGCACGGGCGCCTTCGTCCGCGAAGGTTGCGCTGCTGCGGCTGCTTGGCGCGCTGGCGCCGCCGGCTGCGGCTGCGTATCTGCAAAGCCACCTGAGGCCGCAGGGCGCGACAGCTGGCTGATCAGGAAGTCCGATGCCGGTGCCTCGCGGGTGTCGGCCTTGGGCTTGGCTTTCCAGCGGAAGAACATGCCTGTGGCCTTCTGGGTAAACGGACGGGCTTACTGGCCGCTCAGTCGCGCACGACGTAGCGGCCCTCAACCGTCCAGCTGGGCGCTCCTACGTTGGGCGCGAAGGCAACCGCCTCGAGGCTGTCGATCTCGACAGCGTAAGGACGGATGCGCTGCACGAACTCGCGCAACGCCACCAGATTCATGAACGTCGCCTTGAAGCTCCCGGTGACGCCCACCACAACCGGTTGCAGTTCCTTGAGTTCGGGCGAGGGTACCACCCGCACAGGCGCGGGTTCGGCGTTGGCCACAACCAGCGACTGCCCGCCTGCGAGGACGCCGAACGACATCAACCGGAATCGGAAGTCCTCGTCGACACGCACTCTTGACTCGCGCGGGTTGGCCTCGGCGGCGAAGGTGGTGGACACCTCGTTGGCGGCCCAGCTCGCTCGCTTGCCCGGCAGATTTCGGCCGTCAATCGGCAGCGCGTTCTGCGTCGGTCGCCAGTACACCGTGCATGCGCTGGCTTTGCAGCTGGCCCGCAGCGGCTGCCAGCCCCGGTAGCTGACGGGCACCTGCGTGGCGATGAACTCCACCCACTGGCTGGTGTCCAGCGCCGGGTCCCGCTGCGCGGCAAGCTCGGCACGCTTGGCTGCGACCTGCGCCTCGAAGTCGGCCCGCAGCTCGGCCATGCGCTTGCGTTGCGCCTCTGTGGCCGCCTTTTGCCGCAGCATGTCCTCCCATGCCAGTTGCTTGCGCTCGCGCTCGCGCTCCATCTGCATGTAGGCGAACCACAGGCCGCCCGCGATTGCTGGTATGAGCAGCATGGCCAGCGCCTTGCCCAGTTGCAGCCCCGTGGCCGACAACAGCGCCTTGCGCGCCTCCTTGGGTGCGATGGTCTTGAGCAGATCTTCCAGCGTCAGCTGCGCCTCTGGCAGCGTGCCGATGATGCGCGCGTTCTGATTGACGCTGACGAACTCGGTGTAGGCGCTGCGGGCCTGGCTCTCCTCGCAGATCTCGTCGAACCCAGGCACCGGTAGACCGTCGCGGATGCCGCAAATCCAGATCTTCTCTGTCCCGTCGGGTTGCTCGCCCAATTCGTGGAACACGAAGGCCTGCGGCTGCGCCATGGCCACGAGGGTCGCCCCGCAGTAGGCACCGCCCGGACGCGCCAGCCGCTGCTCGTCGTCGTCACCCAGTGCGACGTCGCCCGTACGCTCGCTCTGGATGCGCGCATAGGCTTTGCCCTTGAGACGGCGCAGCGCTTCCTTGGCCTCGCCGCCATCGCTGACGATGTCCCAGTGCATGGCCGCGGCCACGGGCCGCTTCATGCCGAGCGATAGCAGTTGCATGACGCTGGCCCTTAGGTGTTCGGTGCCGCTTTGGGCTTGCCCTGCTCGGGCGGCAGGCTAGGCTCGATCACGGCCGGCTGCTTGCCCGGCTCTTGCTGGCGCGCGATCGGCTTGGCCGCCGCCGCCGCGGGAGCGGCCGGCGCCACGTTCGCGGCGGCGCTGGGCAGCGGCACATCGACCTGCGGAATCGGCGGCAGCAGGTGCGCCGGTGGCCTTTCCTGGGCGCTACTGCGGCTGTCGTCCTCGCCCGGATCGAAGTCAAGCCCGGCATCCACCGTGGCCACGCGAACCACGACACCGGCACGCGTGATGCGCTTGACTTCGACACCACCGGGCAGCGTGTCGCCGCGGCGCACCACGAGCTTGCGCCCGTTGGGGTACTTCAGTGTGGCGCTGAGGTTGTCGTCGAAGCCGCTGAGCGACTGCACCGTCGGCAACCCCAGGCCGCCGCCGGCCAGCGCGGCGCGCGCGTCGCGCAACTCGATCTCCTTGCGCAGCAGCGCAAGCTGCGCATCGCGCTTGGCCATCTCGTCCAGGTAGCTGCCGGCGTTGGTGGTCGTTGCGGCCACCGCGGCCATCATGGCGATGATGATCGTGCGGGTCGATGCGGCCTTACGCATTGCGGCCTCCATGCACTTGAATGGTGATGATCGTGACCTGGCGGGCCTGGCTTGCGCTGCGACTGACAGCGCTCACCCCGGTGTTGCCGCCCGCCTCGCTGCGGTTGCTCTCGTAACCGAAGAGCACCAGCGTCTCGCCGTCGCGCACGTAGGCCTGCTGCTGTAGCGACTGCTGCGGGATGTTCGGCGCTTCGATGAAGTTGGTGGCCGTTCCAATCTGGCGCAGTCTGCCCAGCTGTGAGTACGTGATCTCGTACTGCAGCAAGATGCGGTTGTCGCCCAGCACGAGCGGCAGGAAGTTGGCCGTCAGGCCGATGGTGCGCGACTCCGCGGTTTGCGTCGTGGTCGTGCCGACGTTGGGCGTGAGCGTGGTCGTGCTCGAAGCGAGATAGGTGATTTCGTCTGCGACCTGCAGTGGCGCGGGCTGGCCGTTGACGGCCAGGACCTGGCCAGAGGTCACGAATCCCACATCGCCATACTCGGCCAGCGCCTCGACCAGCAGCTGGGTGCCGTTCCAGCGCGAACTCGGATCGGTGATCGCGAAGCCGGCGCGGCTGGGCTGCGTAGAGTTCGGCTGCAGGAAGCCTTGCGAGCTCGTCGTCAGTCCGAAGCTGCCGAGCTTGCGGTAGACCAAGTCGGCACTGAAGCCAGCATTGGCGCCGCGGTTGAGCGTCAGGTTGTAAATCTTGACGTCGATGCGCACGTTCTGCGCGAACCGCTCGTTGACTGCCTTGACGTACTGCGCAACGCGCTGCATCACCGGTGGGGTGGTGGTCACCGTGATCAACCCAAGTGCAGGGTTGGCCACGACACGGGACTTGCCCAGTACGGCCTTGCCACTGGCTGCACCATCGGCCGCGCCTGCCGTTGTGGGCGAGCCGGCCGAGCCGCCGCTGGCGGGGGCCCCGCCGGCTGCCGCGCCGCCGGCCTTGGTCGCGCCACCCACGCTTGCCGCACCGCCGAAGTCGCCGCGCTCGGCGATCAGTGCCTCGATGCTGGCCACCAGCGAGGCGTACATGTCCACCTCGAGCTTGGAGTCCACCGCCACGGTTCCGCTGTCGACGCCCGCGCCGCCCTTGCTTCCGCCAGAGCCAGCCAGGCGAATGGCGTTGGCCACGTTGCGCTTGCCGCGCGCCAGGTAGATTTGGAACGTGCGGGTCTCGACGTCGAAGAACTCCACCGCACCATCGCTCCAGCGCCAGTAGCTGCGGCTTTTCTGCGCTACGGCGTCGAGCAGGCTGCCGAGCGTGCCCTGGTGATCCAGCGAGATCGTGTTCCCGTTCGCGCCGTTGCGCGGCGCAGCGCCGCCGTCGGGCAGGTTGAACCGCGCGACGTTGACCACGCGCACCGGCACTCCGGTGCGCTCGCTGATTTCGTTGGCAACCGCCCACAGGGGCTGCGACTGGGTGGCGTAGGTGAAGCGTTGCCGGAAGATCGGCGGCAGTTGCTGCTCTGCGTCCAGCGCGATCTCGTCGCCTCCGATCTTGGAGCCGCTCATCCGCCGCACCGGCCCCGAGTGCTTGTCCGCCTCGATCTGCGTGCGTGCCTTGGCCACCGCGTCTTGGGTTTTCTTGACGTCGGCATTGGCCGCGTCGGTCGTGGCCACGATGGCGCAGCCTTGCAGCGCCAAAGCGCCCAGCACCGCCACGAGCGCGGCACGCACGGTCGTGCCCCGCTCAGCGCGGGACGACTTCGAAGATTTCGACGACATGGTTGCCTTCCCAGATGTTCAGATGCACCGGCTTGCCTTCGGCCGCCAGGTTCAACACGACTTGCTCGACCGCCTCATCGAAGCGCCCCCGAAACTCCGCCTTTGCAGGCACCACCCAGCTGCGCGAGGGCTTCCACACCAGCGTCCAGTTCGCGCGCTCGGCCCATGCACGAAGCTGCACATGTATGGGCAGACCTGCCTCCAGCCCCCAGGGCCCGCCGTCTGCCGCGGGCGCGATGGTTGTTGCCGGTGTTGCCGCCGTCGGCGTGGGCGCTGCAGCCGAGGGCGTTGCGGTGGCGCTCGCCATCGGTGCGGACTGCGTCGCCGCTGACGTCGGCGCACTGGGTTGCGGCGCCGGCACCGGTTGTGCTGTGGCAGCCGCAGGTACCGCCGCGCGCTGCTTCAATGGGATTGCATCGCCCCACGGCGAGCGCTTCGCCGGCGCCGCGACGGTGGGTTGGGCCTGCTTGGCGGGCGTGGTCGCGCGTGCGGCCTTGGGCGCCTCCTGCGCCTGGGCCAACGGCACGCAGGCAAGCGCCGTTGTTGCGAGCAGGCGCGCCAGCGCGGCCTGCCGTCGTATGGTGGTCACGCTGCGGCTCCCTTCTTGTTGCTCACGATGATCCGGTTGTTGTCAATCTGCACCTTGAGCGGAGTGCTCGCCGTCTCCAGTGACTGCCGCACGGAGTCGACGGCCTCACGCGCGCTGCCGCGCACCAGGATCAGCGAGTTGATTGGGTAGTCGATGTCGGCCTGCCAATCGAGCGTCATGCCCGCCTGCTCGGCCCACTTGCGCAATCCGCGCTGCGCCGTGCCGTCAGCCGGCAGCATGGTCCAGACCCCGGTCACCTGATCGAGTGCGCTTCCCTGCGCCACACCGCCCGTGACGGTGGGCGCCAGGGTCTGCACGTCCGGCTTGGTAGGGGCTGGCCCACCCATGCCCACCATGCGCCGTAGCGAGTCGACGAAGCTGTCCGCGCGAGCCTGGTCGATCGCGCCCATGCGCGCCAGTGCCCGCATGCCGCGGGCCACCATTGCGATAGCCTCGGCGATCGTGCTGGGCTCGCCTGCGATGTCGTGCGCGGCCTTGTGCAACGACGAGCGCACCACACGCAGATCCGACGTCGGCGTTGTGGCCTTGTCGCCCTCGCGCATCAGCCCTTCCATCAGCCGGATGCGAGACGCCGGCGCGCCCGCGTCGATTGCAGCGGCGCGGATGGCCATGGCTCGCGAGCGCGCCAATCCGTCTTGCGCGGCCGAGTCGTCGCGCCCCACGATCGTGACCGATGTGATGGTGCCTTCGCCTGCGAACGCGCGTCTGATCTCGCGCTGAGCCGCTGCCGTCATCTGGCTGCGACCCGTCTCAAAAGGCACGCGCACCGCTTGCGTGCGTGGCCCTGCCGCTGCTGGCGGCACATCGGCGCGCACCACTGGGGTGGGTGCCCCTGCCGTCTCGGCCGGTGCCGTCTGCACGCCCGCCGGGGGCGCAGCGCTGCCGGCAATACTTGCGTCCACGACGTAGCCCGAACTCACCGCGTTGCGTGCCACAACGGGGGTCGCTTTCGGCATGGCCGTCGACGGGCTCGCCGCAGGCGTTGCCATGGCAGGCTGCGCGGCTGGCTGCTCCGTGGTCGGGGCGCTGCCCACCGTGACTGCCCGCGCGGGTCCCGCGTAGCTCACTTGCCCGGTCAGCGACCCGAACTGCAGCCGGTAACTCGTGGCGACGCCCGGCACGACGATGAAGGCCCCACTGCGGTGATAGGTCGCCACGCGCGGCCCCTGCGGGGTGTCGGCAATGATCGCCGGGACAACCTGGGTGCTCGCGCGCCACTGGAAGTACGTCTCCTTGCCGTCGTCGAACACCTGCAGCGGCAGTACCGTGCGCTCACCGCCCATACGGTACGAGAAGTCGTATGCACCTGGCTGCGTGGCAGATGCCGAAGACGCGACGGCCAGCAACGCGGCCGTCGCCACAATGTGGTGCCTCAGTTCAATGGACATGGCGAGCCTTCCAGGGTTGCAGGACAACGTCCTTGGTAATGGTCACGAAGATGCGCTGACCCATCGGCGCGGTGATGGTCGGCGCGATACGGGTGTTGCGGTCCAGCACCCGCTTGCTGACGTCGACCAGGACTTCGCCGGCCACGGTGCGGGTGGCCGAACTGCTGGTCATCGACGTGGACTGCTTGACGCCGCCATCGGGCAGCGCCTTGTCGGCGATGAGCGCGATCGCCAGCGAGTAGCCAAACATTGTGAACCAGTGGTTGTTGACATCCCCCCCCATCCCGGCCTGGCCCTGCCCGTCGACGGCGCGCGAGTCGCCGAGGTCGACGCTGCGTCCATCGGGCAGCACCATGCGCGAGAACGCGCTGAGAATCCGCTCCTGGCCCGGTGAGATGTCGGCGCTGTAGCGGCCGATGAACCGAGTTCCCGCTGGCACCAGCACCTCGGTTTGCGTCAGCGAATCGCGGATGTCCTCGGTGGCGCGCGCGGTGATTTGCCCAGGCAGATCGCTGTTGACCGCCTCGAGTGTGACCGCGGGGATGCGCGTGCCTTGCAGCAAGATCACCGAGCTGGCGGGCTCGGCCGCGTAGGTGGCCGGGGATGTGCCGTTCGTGCCGTTTTCCTTGAGCCACTCGACGTCGCGCTGGGCGTTGCTGGGCTTGCCCGCCTGTGACCTGGCCGCGGCCTGCAACATGCCGTCACGCTGTGCATTGGCCGCGCGGCGCATCTCGTCGGCCTGCTTGCGTCGCTCGGCGACCATTGCGGCAACGGCAGCGGCGGGGTCGTTCGGATCGGTGTGCCCCGGTGTGGCTGCGGCGCCTCGCAGCGCCTGCTGCTGCTCGCCGCGCCCGCCGTTGTCGATCTCGGAGATCTTGGAGTTTAGAACGCGCGCCCGATGCTCGGCCTCGGCTCGCTCGGCGTTGGCGCGGTTCTCCGTGTCGCGCCGACCGTCGCCTGAGCGCGCGACGCGCTCCCGAGCGGGCTCCACTGCCGGTACGCCTGGCGGCAAACCGGCCTCGCGGATCACTTCGGCCGGCACCGGCGCCGTCTTGCTGGGCGCGGCCTCGGTCGGCGCCGCTGCAACAGTGGCCACAGGCGCGGATGCGGCACGCTCCTGCGCTTCCCGCAAACGCTTGAGCTCATCTGGCGCGGGGGCAGCCCCCACTGCCACGTTTGGCGCGTGAAGCCGCTCCTTGGCGCGCTGTTCCTTCTTGGTGTTGACGTCGTAGATCGCGTAAAGCACGAGCGCGATCAGGCCGACGACGAGAACGACCACGAAGGCCGACCGCGGCACCAGCCCCTTGGGTCGGTCACTGGATTGCGCCGCCTCGAGCGGCAGTCCGGGTTGCTGGTCCGTCATCGCCCGGCCTCAGTTCCAGAAGGGGCTGTCGGGGTTGCGCTCGAGTCGTCCGAAGAAGGACTTGCGAACCATGTCGCGATTGAAGAACCGCACCTCATGCTCGCCCAGCTTTAGCAGACCCGCTTCAAGCACGCGACCCACGATCAGGAGACTGCCGCGATTGGCGTATTCCACCAGCTCGAGCGCCGTGCCTTCGCGCAGTCGAAACAGCGCCGGGATGTCCACCACGCCCGAGTCGAACCGGATGAACGTCGAGCGACCGTCGTGGTAGATCTGCTGGGGCTTGAACTGCGCGTCGCCTTCGATGTCGAAACTGAAGTGAAGCGAGGCCGCATCCAGCGTTGGCGCTGCCGCAGCCGACGCACCCCGCGCCGACTTGGCTGCGTCCGCCCGGTTTCCGGCGGCGAGGTCCTCAGGCGCCAACATCGCCCGGTCGGCGTCGGCGGCTTCGCGGGCGATGACGTCCGGATACTGGAACGTCACGCGTTGGTAGAACTTGTCATCCTCATCACCGGCAACCAGCAGCAACTGGTACGTGCGCTTGGTGGTCACCAGCGTCCCCGCGGCGCTCTGGCGTGGGTAGGTGGGCTTGATGAATACGTTGTTTTCCTTGTCGACCGCCTGCCAACTCACCGTGTCACCCAGCGCGAGGATGCGCACGCGCTCATCGGGCGCGAGTTCGATATGGGTCACAGCCCGAGGCCGCGCCAGGATGCGAAAGGAGTTGTTGGCGTCGTAGGGAAACACCACGAGCTTGGGGTCTCCTGGCATGCTCAGCGGCTTGACCTCGGCGCTGGCCCCGCCCACGAGGCAGGCGAGCGCGGCGGCAGCGAAAAAGTGGCAGACAGCGCGGTAGCTCAGGCGCGGCATTCAGCGCTCCTCGTTGATCTCGAAGTGAAAGACGTACAACCCCAGGGGGTTGCGTTCGATTTCGTTGGGCGCGTTTTGCGGCACGAGTTTGTACTGCAGCATCATCAGCCACTCCCGACGCACAGCATCCGGCTTCGAGCGGGTGCGCTCGATCGTCGAGAAGCGGGCCATCGCCACCCCCTCCTCCGCGCGGAATGTGATGGTCTTGCGCTCAACCGAGCGAGTCAGCCCGGGCTCGCTGCGCATGCGGCCGTAGATCCCCTCGCGCTTGACGAAGTCGCGGAACTCCTGGGCGGCACGATCGCGGGTGCGGGCATAGGCTGATTCCTGGGTCTCTTTGGTCAGCGTCGGGTAGTCCCCGTTGATCGACCACAACGCCTTGACGAACTCGAACAGCTCGCGCTCGAGCACGGGCCGGCTCGGACTGTATGCCTGGGCCAGCGTCGCGGCCCCTTTGTCGAGTTCGACCGTCCCGCGGGCGTCGTCGACTTTGACCACCCAGGGCTGCACCGTCTTGAGCGGCAACATGGCCTTGATGGCCAGCGCCATCGCGATGATCACGCCCAGCAAGACGATGTTGATCGTCCACAAGCGTGCGCGCTGAACGACTGGTGTGCCCACTGACTCATAGAACTCGTTGCGCGCCCGCACGAACGCCGTATCGGGTGCTGCATCAGCCATGCCCCGCTCGACCTCGCGCTCGCTGACCGGACGTCGTGCCTTGGCTGGCTTGCGTTCCAGGCCACTGTCATCGTCGTCAGAGGCGGCGGCGCTGCGGAACTGGAGAAGTCGGGTGAGGATAGCCATGGCTGCCTGTCGTGTGCGTCCGGAGGCATTTTGGGTAGGACGCAAATCCTGCGGATGTCGAAAACCCCCCATTTCACGGTCGCTGGCGGCCTCAGGATGCGCTGTCGAGGGCCCTCGCGCCCTGTTTTGGTGCGCGACCGGCCGGGGTGGCGCGCGCCGACGTTGGTCGGCTGGCCGCGGGCGCGTTTGCCGACTCTGCGTCTGGGCATCTCGCGGGCGCACCTCATCGACAGCCTGCCCGCCTCATATCCGCAGACCGGTAATGGGCACAGGCCACCTTCTTGCAGTGCGGCAGCGCCCAGGCCATCGGCTAGGGGTCGCGGCGGGAGGCCTCGGCCCGCTGCTCAGTCCCGCGCCAAGGTGCGCTCTGTGATCGCAGCGAACGCGTCGGCGAAGTCCTTGCGCCCAACCGACCGTGAATGGTCGTCGACCAGCGTCGCGTTCACCGCCTTGTCCAGCGTTGCGATGAGGTCGGCCGGCCCAATCTCCCCCACGGCCTGTGCAATCCACCCGGCGGTGAGGTCGTCGGTGAACTGCACATTCGGGCGTCGCCGCAGCTCAGTGCACGCGAAAGCCGCCAGGTCCTCACCGCGCAGCACGTCGAGGAACAACTTCTCGGCGAACCGGCCGCCGCGCTTGGCCGCGGCATCGATGGCGTCCTGGTTGTTGGTGGCCGCAAAGAACACGACCTCTGGAACCGCGCCCATCATGCCGTCCATGGACTTGAGAATCTCGTTGGTGGCCGTGGCGTTCGGTGAATAATTGCGGTCGCGCAGCAAGTCGTCGGCTTCGTCGATGAACACGATGGCCGGGCGATGCTCGCAGGCCTTGTCGATCACGTCCTGGAACCTGCGCGGGTCGGCCAAGATGTCCGCCGTCTTCACCTCAAAGACGTGCCAGTCACCCAGCTCCAGCGCGATCGCGCGTGCCAGGTTGGTCTTGCCCGTTCCGGGCGGTCCGTACAGCAGAACGCCCTTCGGCGGCGAGCCGCCGCGCTCCGCCAGACTCTCCCAGTTGCGCAGCCTGTAGACGATGGACTGCGCGTCGCGCCTGGTCGCCTCCGGCAGCACCAACTTCGACAGCGGCACGCCGGTCTTGGGGATCGCCCCTTCGCGCCGCGAAACGGCGCGGGCGGCGGCCTTGAAAGCGACCAGGTCCGCTTCCTGTTGTCCTTGACGGGCCAGGTCGTCGCGCACGCGCTTGCACACCGCCTCGATGAAGGCCGCGCTGCGTCGCTCCCACATCTGGGCCACCCGTGTAACGGTCTGTGCGCTGGCGCCCAGCCGGTACTTCTTGGACATCGCGGCCAGGATGCCCTCGCGCGCCGGCGCGTCCGGCAGCGGTATCTCAATCTTGCGGTCGAAGCGCCCCGGGCGCACCAGCGCCTCGTCGAGCTCGTCGGGGTGGTTCGTCGCTGCGACCAGCAGCACGCGGCGCTGCCGGAGCTTGTCGATTTCGGTGAGCAAGGTGTCGACGACCTTCACGTCCTCGCCGTTGCTGTTGCCCATCTTGGCCCCGCGCTTCATGCCCACGGCGTCGAACTCGTCCAGGAAGAGCACGCAGGGTTGGGCCGCGATCGCCTCTGCGAATGCGCGCTGGATACGCTCAGGTGACTCGTTGACGAACTTGCTCGTCAGGTCCTGCACGCCGATCTTGAGGAACCCGAACCCCAGCTCGCCCGCGACTGCTTCGGCAAAGACTGTCTTGCCGTTGCCCGGCGGGCCGGCCAGCAGCAGGCCGTTCGTATCTGCAGGCGCCCCCCCGCTGGCATAGCCGGTAAACGGAGCGATGAACTCGCGCAGCTGCGCCTTGAGCTCGGACATCCCGGCCAGGTCGTCCAGTCGCAGCCGCGGGCGTTGGACGCGCGACGCCACCTGCGCTGCGGGCGTGTCGCCTTGCCCGGCTGCGCCGATCTCCATCTTGCGCCTGGCGCCCTTTCGGGGGCGTGCAACGTAGGCGTCCGCCGCCTGAGCTATGACGAACGGGACGGAGAATGTCCCGGCCAGAAGTACCAAACCGACCGACGATGTCCAGAGCTTGAACATCATCTTTGCTGGCTCCCATAGCCCGGAATTCGAATCGGGCCAGACCCCCACGCGCCACGACGCTGCGGTCAGCACCTCGATTTGCAGCGCCATCACACCAGCGGCAATGAATCCGGCGGCACCCATCCAGGGCAGCCATGCGTGTCGCACTCGACTCACCCAAACCATGAGCGCCATCGCGGCAATGCACCCGACCAGTCTCGGGTAGGCGTGCGCACCAGCGGCCTCCAAGTCGGCGACCGGCGAGCGCCCGTCGGCGAAAAGCAGCCCAAGCGCGACAGTCGAGAAGGTCGGCGTTCCGTAAATAGCCAAGAAGCCGATCAAAGCCAGCGTGGTTGACCCGGTCTTGCTTGCCCCAGCTCCGATGACCTGCACCACACCGCAGAGCTGATCAACGTAGGACTCGCGCTCTTCGGGCGTCGGGGCCATGCTTTCCGGCATCATCGCGCCCCACCCTTCGGCGGCTGCCCCTTGCTCGGGCCGGCTGCTTCCTGGCTGTCGCCCGGGGTGATCACCCGCAATTTGGTCTCAATCCCCGTCGGGGGCGCAACAATGGTGCGAAGAAATGCAACTCGTTCGTCATGCGTCCACTCTCGGTTCGACTGAACGATGACCCTACGCCCACTGTCACGGAACCCTTCGCCCGGCATGGGTGTTGTGGTGACGCTCTGGCAACGCTTGTCTGCGGCGCAGCGCTCCTTGGCGCGCTTTGCTATGACATCGTGTTCATCGATCTGGTGTGCCCGAAAAATCGACATGCAGGCCCAGCCGCAGAGCAACGTGAAAAGAAGTGGGACAACAATGGTTGACTGAGGGTGGTGATCCATTGGGTTGGTAGATTGCGTCTGACTTGTCGCCAAGATAGCACTACCGCTTGCACGGGCAAGCCCCCAACCCCGTCGCTACGCTCCTGGCAGATCGGATGTGGTCGCTATTCGCCCAGCAGTGCGGCCACCAGGCTGCGAACGGTGTTGTATGCCACGGACGAGCCAATTAACACGAGCGCTGCCGCTCCCAGCCACACCAGTCGTGGTTCCTCTTGCTGCACGCAGCGCGCAGCCCATGCCATCGTCAGCCAGCCGTTGCGCCGCACGAAGTCTGGCGCACCTTGCCTGACGATGCAGCCCCAGCGCACATGCCCGAGCTCGAGATCAGGCTGAATCAATAGTTGGTACGGTTGTCGCCCGTCATCGATCGCGCGCGCATCACCGGCCGCAGCTTCATCCCCGGCCACACCCGAATCACCTGCCCCCCGCTGCCGCACGCCGGGGCCTGTTGCCGAGTAGTCTGCGACCGCTGCAGCGAACGCGAGCCGCGTACGCTCCCACTCGTGCGAACCGGGCCATGCCCACGTCATGTTCATCGCTCACCCCCCCCTGCTTGCCATCTGATCATGGCTACTTGGGTGTCTTTCTCGCCCAGGCCTTGGACACCGCTGCGCCGACGCCGCCCGCGTTGAGCCTCAGACCGGCAGAGCCTGCCGCTTGTGCCCCCACGATCATTCGCCCGGCCTTGCCAAGTACCCCCGAGCCTCCCCGTAGTCCAGCAACTCCGCCAGCTACGGCCGCCATGCCGCCGGCAGTACCCCTGACCGCGCTCGATGCGGCCCGCCCGGCCGCACCGCCAGTCGTGGCCAGGGCGCCGACACCTTGGCGGAACGCCTGAATGCTGATGCCCGATAGCACGCCGCCGGCAATCAGGCGGCCGGCCAAGTCGGTGACCTTGCCGGCCACGAAGACAAAGATCAGCGACACCAGGAAAATCCCCCCGAACACTGCCATGACCGAGGTGATCGAGTAGGTGGCCCCGTTCAGTCCCGCCATCGCGGTGGCCGCAGCCGTCGTGAAGGCCGCCGCTCCTTTGGCAACAAGCGACGCGACGAAATAGGCCATGCCGCTGGCCAATAGCGTCTTAAGCCAGGCATCGAACAGGAAGCTCGTCGGAGCGAACATGATCCACGGCGCCAAGACCGGGGCGAGTGCGATCGCCAGATTCATCGTGATGTCGGCCATGAAGACTTCGCCGACAACCAAAGCCGCGGCAATCGCCATCGCGATCACCGCGCCATACACCTCCAGCGTCCCCACGAACGCATGCACCGGGTTGGAGACCACCCAGTCGATCTTGTCCCACGTCCCCGTCAGCGTAGGCGGCATGATGTTGAAGTCGAGCATCTTGAAGATGACCTCCAGGAACTGGCCGGCGATAGACACGGCGGCACCGATTGCGCTGTCCAGCCCAGATGCACTCAGGAACATCGTCTGAATGGCCCCGCCCAACGACTTCCCGCCAAGCCACGGGACTGGTTCGAATGTCGCCATCGCCACGGCAGCAAGCGCCCCGAGCTTGACCAGGCGCACCACAGCTTCTACGAAGTCCATGCCGCCAACGATTTGTACGCCACCCCACACGATGGCCATCGTCACAAACGACACCACGATGGTGCGCCCAATGGCAGCTGAGATCTTCGGCTTGAAGGCTTCGGTCATGCCTTTCAGGATGCTCGTGAGCATGTCTGCGACGTCGCGCCCTGCCCCCATGTCGCCGACGCCCGTTTCCGGCACCCCAGCAGCCATGACCTCAGGTGCCCCGAGCCCGATCACGCCGATTACGATGAGCGCCAGGGCCATCATCCAGCGATGCGCCATTGACCGCTCGCGCCGAGCAGCACTCCCAGAAGCGGCATCCGCGCCGTTGCTTGCCCATCTGTACCACATCGCCTGACCCCTCGCTTGAGCGCCCACCTGAACCGCCTGACCCCAACCTCGCGTCACTTGTGCCGACTACTTGGGCGCCTTGGCCTTCGCCGCCGCCGACTCGAACTGTTCCTTGATTCGCTCGGCCTGCTTCGGATGATCCTCGCGCGCGCGCGCCATCTCGCGCGCGATCACGTCCTTCTGCGCCTCCTCATGCCCAGCGCGGCGGTCGGCCTCTTCCTTCGCGAAGATGCTCTGACGCGTGAGCGCCGAGACAAGCTCCGCGTTTTGCCCGAGCAGACCATTCATCTGGCTGTTGAGCAGTTGCAGCCCTTCGACGTTGCCCTGGATGTTCGGAATCTTGTCCTGCCACGCGCGAACCATCTCGTAGCCCTTGCTCACGCGCTCCAGTGTCCTCACGTCCTCGTCGATCGCCGCCTGTGCGACCTTGCGACCCTGTGTGGCCTGCTCCTTTTGCCAGCGGACGAACTCCTCGATGGTCATCTTCGAGGAGTAAGCCGCCGCCGTGCGCGACTCGAATCGGTCCTGCAGCTTGTTCAGGTCCTTTTCGAGATCCTTGACTTGGCTGCCGAATCGGATGAGCGCGTCGGCGTTCTCCCAGACCCACGGGTCGACATAGTCCTGAAACGCGCGCCCAAGGTTCTTCAGGTTCTGTCGCGAGTCCTTGAGCAGTTCGGCCTGCTTCAGCACCTGCTCGAGGCCGTTCTCCACCTCCATCACGCCCTGAATGGCGCTCTCGAGGGTCTGCCCAAAAACCGCCGGGTCGAACACGATGCCCATCGCGCCTGCGGCCATGGTCTGCGTGTTTGCCACGACGAGAACGGCCGCGGCGGCGGCCGTCCTGAGCTTATGCATCACTTTCACGAAGCATCTCCTTGAGGTAGTCCCGCTTCCAATGGCGGTCGGTATCGCGCGCCGCGTAGTGGCGCGCGAAGGTCTGTCTGGCCTTGCTGCTTGAACTGACGGCCGCCACGATCTCCGGCGGCAGCCGCACGCTGGCCATTCGGGCCATGTTGGGGGTGACGATGTAGTAGTCGCGCTTGGGCTCGGCGAACTGGATGCGCGCCAGCTGCGCATCGTTGAGCCCCATGACCTCTTCGTACATGCCCTGCAGGTTGCGCACACGCGCGTTGGGCAAGAAGATGCGGTTCTGGATGTTGTCCAGCATCGTGCGCAACGTGTCGCTGGCCGTGAGTTCACGCAGGCCCTGCGTCGTCATCCACAGCGCTGCGTTGCGCTTACCCAGCGTGCGTATGTAGTCGTTGAGTCGCTCGACGAACTCCGGGCGCTGCAAGAAGAACCAGGTCTCTTCCGTGTAGATGATGCACGGCGTGTCGTCGAGCTGTCGCTCCACCACATAAAACAGGTAGTCCATTGCGAGGACGGCGACGTCGGAGTCGTCGAACAGGCGCTTGCACTCGAAGCACACGTGCCTGCCCAGCCGAAACGCGCTGGGCGGGTTGTCGAACCAGTTCCCACGCGCACCGCCTTCACACCATTCATCCAGGTAAGCGCCAAGGGAGTCGCCCAGCGAGGAGCGCAAATAGCCCACGCGACGCATCTGTTCGGGCAAGTTGGCCAGCCCCCGCACCGCGGCGGTCACGGTCTCGATTTCCGCAGGCGAGAGTTTGGCGCTGGGACGGCCCATCTCGATCAGCATGCGAATCCAGCGCACCAGGAACGGGTGGTGCTTGGGATCTTCCGCCAGCGCCAGCGGCGACAAGCGCAGCGCGTTGGAGGCGTCGGGCGTCAAGTCGTAGTGCTCACCGTCTTGCAACAGCGTGGGCACCTGGCAGGTGTAGTCCTTGTCGAAGATGACAGTACGGCAGGGCTCGTACTTGCGGAACTGGGACAGCACGAAGTTGACGAATACGCTCTTGCCTGCCCGCGTGGGGCCGATGATCGTGGTGTGCCCCACGCCCGCGGTCCACGGATCCCAGAAGAACGGAACGCCGCTGTCGGTGGGCAGGCTGATCAACGCGGGCTGCTCCGAGCGCCCGAGCTCCTTGGTGAAGTGCTCGCACTCCTGGGGCCCCGCCCAGAGCGTTCGGATCGGCATCACGTCGGCCGAGTTGCCGAAGCACACGTTGGCCCAGCGCACCGACGATCCCCACTGGCCCGGCAGGGTCTGTGTGAAGGCCGTGAGGCTGTGCATGCGCTCGGTGTGGCCGGTAAAGCCGCTGTCGCGCAATGCGCTGTGTACTTCCTTGCGAACCTCCTCCATCTCCTCTTCGGTGTGCCCGAAGCACAGTACGGTGAGGTTGTGGTAGCCGTAGATGCGCGCGCCTTCGTACAGGTCGACCAGCGCCGCCCTGGCGTCCTCGGCCAAGGCCAGGCGTCCAGGGTTGAACTTGGTTGGCTCCTCCTGCGACAACGATGTCAAGATGCGATGCAAGAACGGCACCGACTTGCTGATGTTGTAGCGCTCGATGTCGCTGATGGCTCGCTCGGCCACGGCGCGATCGAGGAACCTGAACGTATGGGCGATCGTGACCTCGCCGTTGATGTTGGTCAGTGCATCCAGTCGCCCCGGAAACGTTGCCTCGTCGGGCCAGCCCTTGAGGCTGACCACGCCGACGTGGCACTGCTCGTCGTTCGTGAAGCGCAGCGACCGCGGCAGACGCTCGAGCATGTCGTTGGCCAGGAGCGTGTTGAGGAACGCCGGCGTGCGCGGCATCGGGAAGCGCTCGCGCGCCCCGGAGCCTGGATTGGCCCGCGCGTGCAGGTACGCCAGCAGTTCTTCGCCGCCCAGGCGACGCAGCCCCAGCCTGCTCATCCCCTGCTCGAGTTCGGCGCAGCGCGCCAGCAGGTTGGTCGCCGATGTGTGCATGCGGCGCGCGTCAAGCGTCTGCCTGGCGCGCATCGACATCTGCGCCTTGCCCGCGCGCATCAGCGCAGCCCCCAGCGACACGTTCTCTTCCTTGACGATAACGTCAACAGCGTCGAAGAAGGCGTTGGCCCCCTGCGCCGAGCGTTGGTGCACGGCCAGCGAGTAGAAGTTCTGGAACTGGTTGCCCGTGACGTGCCGCTTCCACACCTCGTTGATGTAGTTGCTCATCGGGTCTTCGAAGCGCCCCGCGGGGTAGGACTCGGTGCGACGTCTGTCGACGATGGACCACAGCGTGTTGCCGGTGGTGAAGCCGGCGAACGCGCGCTCGAATGAACTCACCGCCGCATCGACCTCGTCGCCCGTGCGCCCCTCGGCGTCCAGCCCGTCGTATGCGTAGACGGCGAGCAGCCCCTGGTCCATGGTGGCGACGGTTTGTTCGTCCCACAGGCACATCCACGGCAGCAGTTCGTTGTAGCCACGTGCCGAGTCGTTGTAGTCCTTGACGAGTCGTTTGAGGTTGAGCATGGGGTGGTGGGCTGGGGTTGCCCGCTCTGGCATGCGGCGTGCAGGCCAGAGCGGGTGGTTGACGAGGCGCGCAGAAGCGTTCAGGCCAGTGGCAGGTCGCGCCCCATGCCGTAGGGGCGCTTGTTCTCGACCTGACGCGGGCGTGGCCACGGGTCGTACACGTCCGCTTCGCGGCTATAGCGCGCGAACACCAGGGTCAGCTTGTCGTCACGCCCGAACATCCACTTGAGCAAGCTGTGCAGCACCAGGGCAATCAGGGGCCACCACAGCAGCTTCGGCCCCATCATCATGACGAGCATGAGGGTGATGTTGAGCACCGTCGGCGCGAACTCGGCACCGGCGGTCGACTTCGTCTCCAGCAGGCTGCGGCGCACGATCGTGCTGCGGCGGGTGTCCATGGCTGCGGCTCGCGGTCCAGCTCAGACCAGCTGCCCGGCCGTGCCTGCCGCGTCGGCGTGCGCGACCACCGGTGCCGCGGCATCGATCATCGCCGTGCCGCCTCCACCAGCGAAGGACGCGCCCAGCGAGGTGGCACCAACGGCCACGGCCAAACCGGCGACCACGCGCAGCACATAGCCAAAGGGACCCGACAGCTCGCCAACTGCGAACAAGACGCCCCCGATGGCCACAGCGATGACGCCGACCCACGTCAGCCACCCCGACCCGACCAGATCGTTGGCCACGGTCTCAAGCACTTCGGCAATCTGGCTGAAGATGCCTTCTTCGTCGCCCGCAAAGGCCATCTCCGGCACCATCAGCCCGGCCAACGCGCCAGCCGTCATGAGTGCGCGCATGCCCATGGCCATGCGCGCGCGGCGTCGGCAACTTGGCGCGGGATGCACGCGGGTTGCTTCGACTTCTGATGGGGTCATTTCAATGCTGTTCATGACTTACTCTCTCCTTGTTGCCCGCTCGCGGCTCCATCCGCGCGTCGGTAGATCCACTCCACGTCGTAGCGGGACGTGACCGCGTCATAGCCCCTTACGAGGGCCACTTCGTTCAGGCGCCGCATGCCGTCGGCCTTGCCCATGTGCACGATCACGTGGATCGTGCTGGCGATCTGTTGGCGAATAGCGGCCAGCGGCCAATCCAGGCCGGCGCGCAGGGTCAACACCTCCAGGCGGGCCAGCGCGTCGTAGGCCGAGTTGCAGTGCAGACTCGCCATGCATCCGTGGTGGCCCGTGTTGGCCGCTTCCAGAAACGCTGCCGCCTCAGGGCCCTTGAGCTCGCCGAGCAGAATGCGGTCGGGGCTCTTGCGAACACAGAGCTCGACCAGCAGCGTCGGGGTGAGCGCCTTTTGGACGTTGGCCTCCAGCGGTATCCAGTTGGGCGTGACCAGCTGCAATTCGCGCGGCTCCTCGATCGTGAGCACCCGCTCATCGTCGGGAATCTCGCGCGACAAGGCGTTGAGCAGCGTGGTCTTGCCGGTGTCGGTCGAGCCCCCCACGAGCATGTTCTTGCCCTCGCGCACCCAATGGCGCAGCCTCTCGGCCTCCGTCGCCCGTATCGCACCGGCCGCGACATACTGGTCGAGCGTGAACACCTTCTTGGCGTGCTTGCGGATGGACAGCGCCGAGCCTTTGCCCGCCGTTGGTCCGAGCACGCCTGCAAAGCGCAGCCCCGGCAGCTTGGCGTTCACGATGGCCGAGGGCGTTTCGGGGCGTGCATCCTGGCCCATCGCACCCGCAAGCTCGCGGATCGCAGAGGAGATGTCGACCTCGGTGAGCCGGACCTGAGGCGCGCGCTCGCGGCGGCCCGCCTTGGTGATCCAGATCTCATCGCCGCAGTTGATCGACACCTCGGTAACCTCCGGGTTGTCGAAGAGATCGAACACGGCGCTCAGCCGGTGCCGCACCAAGGCACTGACACGGTCTGCGTTGAGCATGCGGGCGTCGAGTTGCATGCCGTGCAGTCTGCGGCCACGCGTCGGCCTGCGGCTGTCGAAAACACCCCCTTTTGCAGCATCGTTCGGGCGGTCGTGCGCGCGCCCGGCCGCTGCCGCGGCTGTGCGGCGCTATTGGATACGCACAGCGTTGGCTATGGCGGCCGACAGAGGCAGCGCCACCACGAGCGTCCAGACCGGCATAAAGAGCGGCGTGATCTCGAACGGCAACAGGATGTAAACGAATGGCGACATCGCAATGGCCAGCATCCAGTGCGTGGACCACGAGAACTTCACGGGACTGGCAAGACCGCCGGTGGCCATCTTCACCCTGCGCCGCGCGATGCCATCGACCACGGCCGCGACGAGGAAAAAACCGATGAACATCAGCCATTCCACCAGAATCGCGCCCCGCAGAAACACGGCGTACATCTGCATCGACACGGCCTTGAGATAGCGCTGAGTCGTGCTGTACATGGTGTGCTGGGTCTTCGTGATCACGTTGCGCACGGCGTTGTCGGTGCTGCGCTCGGGCGCTGCATCGAGCGCCGATCGCACCCCCGTGCGCACGACAAGCGCTGCCCAGGCTGAGTTGGCGCGCTCGTACACGCGCTGCGTACGCTCGATGCCGAACGCGTCCTGGGCCTGCTCGAGTTCGCCGTTGACCCGCCTGGCGATGCCGTCGGCATCCATCAACGCTGGCAGCGCGACGATCAGCACCGCCAGCAGTCCCAGCCAGATGCGCAGATGGCCGAACGTGTTCATGTGTGTTCCCCGACGATGCTGGTTAGAGCGCCTCGAACGTGTGGTAGTCGATGCCCACGCGGGTGATCAGCACCAGGTCCTCGAACCCGAGCAGGGCGTCGGCCAGTTGCGCGCGCATGGCATGGCGCTCCTCGGGGCGCGCCAGTGCTCGGGGCCGGAAGCTCAGGCGCTCGATGTCGCGCCGTTCGGCCCAGTCCACGATGCTGCCCTCGTACGCGGTCCACTCGTGGGCAACCGCGGTTCGGCTGCGCCCGCTGACCGTGTAGGTCAGCCAGCCACGCGCGCATGCGGAAATGCCCGCGGCCATGAACCGCGCCGGCCCGGCATTGGGCGGCGTCGTCGGGCCTGCGCTGAGGTAGTGCACGCAGGCGGACTCCAGGACCTCTTGCAGCAGCGTCAACGTCGGGGTCGTACCCGGTGCTACGTCGGTGACCAGGGCCGCCAGTCGCGCGGTATAGGCGGCCAATCGCGGCCACGTCGAGCACGCACTGCGTAGGTCGTTGCGATAGTCGCTGTGTTCCATCGCGCGCCGCAGGCACTGGACGGATTGATAGCTGCGCGCAAGGTCGACCAGCCGCAGCAGTTCCTGTGGTTGCTGTGGATCGAAGTCGGCCGCGGTGATGTCGCGCAGGTGTGGGCGGGCGGTGTTGAGCATCGGGATGCCTGTGGGTCAATGGATCGGTACCAGGCGCTGCCGTTCGCTCAGGGCTTGGCGCCCCAAACGATCTTGGCCAGGCGCCCCTTGATGCGTTTGCCGCCGGAGAGAACGGCCACGTAGTGCAGGTCGGGCAGCTCGCCCAACAGTGCCGCGGGAAACACTTCGGTCTCGGTCAGCCCCACGCTCGTCCCCATGTTCCCGCTGAACTCCATCCCGCCGTCCTCGGTCTTGCTGCCCGAGGTCATAGTGGCGCTGGTTTGCCGTACGTCCACCGTGCCCAGGTTTTCGGCCACGTACTTCTGGGTCAGGTTGTCGGTGACGCGTAGCGTCAGGCGGTTGTTGCCGTTGCCCAGCACCATGCGTGCACGGTGCTCGTCGCCAAAGCGTGCGACGTAGTCGGAGAAATTCTGCGTGGCCAGATAGGTGATGAAGCCCGCACCCCGGCCTTTGTTCATCAAGCTGATCAGTGGCTCGTTGACGACCTCGTAGGCCTCGTCGACCAGCACGTGCACCCGCTTTGCGCTGTCGGCGCCATAGTTGTAGATCGCACCGGCGTACGCGCGCAGGTCGGCCAAGATGATGCCGGCGATGGCGGTTCCCACTGCGCTGTCCGACAGCGAGTCGGTCACGATGTGAAGGACGCGCCCGCCACGCACGATCTTCTCGGAGTCCAGGATCTCTCGCGTATCGTTCGGGTCGTCGTAGTCCGGCGACAGCAGCGCATCGAGCGGTCGCACCGTCAGCTTGGTCAGCAGCGGCAGCAGCCCGGTGATCATCTTGCCCAGGTGCTCGCGCGAGTGCTCGGCCACGGATATCAGGCCCGTGACCTCTTCGGCCTTGAGCTCACGC
>JAKLLB010000047.1 GCA_023150345.1 Aquabacterium sp. | reverse complement strand
CATCTCGCGCAGATCGCTGCCGAGCAGCTCTTCCATCGCGATGTACACGCCGCGTTCGGACAGCCCTGCGTCGTAGACGGTGACGATGTTGGGATGGCTCAACCCGGCCACCGCACGCGCCTCGTTGAGGATCATCGTGTCGAGCAACTCGCGGTCGGCGCCGGCCGCGCCGATCTGCAGCGTCTTGATGGCCAGGTTGCGCGACAGGATCGGGTCCCAGGCGGTGAACACGCGCCCCAGGCCGCCTTCGCCCAGCCGGCGCTTGAGCGCGTAGCGGCCCACGTGGCCGATGGTGGGCTCGGCCTGGTTGGGTGGGGGCACCAGGTCCAGCGGGATGGGGGCGCTGTCGTCGGCGCCTGGCCAGTCCTCCGGTCCCGGCTCGCTGGGCAGCGAGTCGGAGAGGATCTGCGTGGGTGCAAAGCCGGCTGGCGCACCCGCTGGGTCTGGACGGGAGGTACTCACAGGCCGCCAGCTTAGGGCCGAACGCACCGAATCATGCTTCGAAATGCGTGGCGTACTGCCGACGGTTAACCAGTTGTCACGGCTGCGCCACGCGGCACGGGGCAAATGTCACGCGGCTGCCGGCAGGCAACCGCTCAGGCCAACGCGCGTTCGAGCCGATGCACGGCTTCGTGCAACTGCGGCATGGCGCTGGCATACGACAACCGCAGCCAGCGTGCCGGGTCATGGCGACCGAAGTCGCGTCCGGGTGTCAGGGCGACATGCGCCCGGCGCATGAGGTCGAAGCACAGGTCCCAGCTGTCGGCCGAGTGCGCGCTGCAGTCGGCCCAGGCGTAGAACGCACCGTCCGGCGGCACCGCCACGGCCAGGCCCAGGCGGTCGAGCTGAGGCACGATCCAGTCGCGCCGCCGCCGGAACTCGAGCCGCCGGCGCTCGTACTCGGCCAACGACTCGGGCTCGAAGCAGGCCAGCGCGGCATGCTGCGCCACCGTGCTCGCGCAGATGAACAGGTTCTGCGCCAGCCGCTCCACCGGCGCGACCAGGGCCTCGGGCAGCACCATCCAGCCCAGGCGCCAGCCCGTCATGCTGAAGTACTTGGAGAAGCTGTTGATCGAGATGACGTGCTCGCCCAGCGCCAGCGCGCTGTGGCCGTAGGTGTCGTCGTAGCCCAGGCCGAGGTAGATCTCGTCGACGACGAGATGGCCGTCGTGGCCGCGCACCACGGCATCGATGCGTCGCAACTCGTCGGGGTGGATCGACGTGCCGGTCGGGTTCGATGGCGATGCCAGCAGCACGCCCCGGGTGGCGGGCGACCAAGAAGCGCGCACGGCATCGGCATCGAGCTGGAAACGCTGTGCGGGTCCGGCCGGCAGCAGGCGGGGCACGGCTTCGGCCGCCGCCACGAAGTGCCGGTTGCACGGGTAGCACGGGTCGGGCATCAGCACTTCGTCGCCGCCCTCGAAGAGCGCCAGGCAGGCCAGTTGCAGTGCCGCCGAGGCCCCCGCCGTGATCACGATGCGGTGCTCCGGCACGGTCAGCCCGAACCGCTGCGCATACCAATGCGACAGGCGCTGGCGCAGCGCGGCCAGACCAGTGGCATGGGTGTACTGGGTACGGCCGTCGCGGATGGCCCGTGCCGCGGCCTCCTGCACCAGCGGCGCGGCGGTGAAGTCGGGCTCGCCGATGTTCAGGTAGATCATCGGCTGGCCGCCGCGTGCCGGATCGCAGGCCGGGCTGGCGGCGATCTCGGCCGCTGCCTTGGCGCACTCCATCACGTAGAAGGGCTCGATGTGGTCGAGCCGGCGGGCGAGCCTCATGGTGGCCTGGTGCTGATCGCGCCTTGGCGTCAGCCGCGCCTGTGGGCCGCCACCTCGGCAGCCCGGAGGTCGGCGGCGGCCTTGTCGAGCACGCCATTGACGTATTTGTGGCCGTCGGTACCGCCGAACGACTTGGCCAGTTCCACCGCCTCGTTGATGACGACGCGGTAGGGCACATCCAGGCAATGGGCAAGCTCGTACGTGCCGATCAGCAGAACCGCGTGTTCCACGGGCGACAGATCGGTGGTCTTGCGGTCGACATGGCGGGCCAGCACGGCATCGAGCGCCGAGGCGTCGTCGATGCAGCCGGCCAGCAGTGCATCGAAGTGCGCGCTGTCGCACTTGTCGAACCCGTCCTGCTCGCGGATGTGGGTGTCGACTGCGGCAACGTCGGCCCGCCCGACCAGCCACTCATACAGCCCCTGCAGCGCAAACTCGCGCGAGCGCCGGCGCGGCGACTTCGGCCGCGGCTTGCCGACCGGGGCCTTGCCGGAGGCCGACTTGCCAGTGGTGGCGCTCATGACAGTTCATCCAGCAGGTTGGCCATTTCGACGGCCACGCGTGCGGCGTCGCGGCCCTTGTCGGCCACGCGGGCCCAGGCCTGCTCCTCGTTTTCGACCGTGAGGATGGCATTGGCCACGGCGACCTGATGGTCCAGTGCGACCCGGGTGACACCGGCGCCGCTCTCGTTGGCCACCAACTCGAAGTGATAGGTTTCGCCCCGGATGATGCAGCCCAGGGCGATCAGGGCGTCGTAGTCGTCGCTATCGGCCATGGCCTTGAGCGCGACGGCGATTTCGAGTGCACCGGGCACGGTGACATGGGTGACGTGGCGTTGCTGCACCCCGAGCACGGCCAGTTCGGCCAGACAGGCCTCGGCGAGCTTGTCGGTGATCTCGGCGTTGAAGCGCGCCTGCACGATCCCGATGGCCAGCCCCTGGCCGTCGAGGTTGCCGCTGGTGCCCTGGTCGGCGTTCTGCATGAGCGGATTTCCTGATGGTGAGGACGACGGGCGACGGCGACGCCCTCAGTTCGGGGCGACGAAGCCCGTGACCTCGAGCCCGTAGCCCGCCATGCTGGGCATGCGGCGGGGGTTGGCCATGAGCTTCATGCGCGCCACGCCCTGATCGCGCAAGATCTGTGCGCCAACGCCGTAGGTGCGCAAGTCCAGCGGCGTGCTGCGCGGCGCCGGGCTCTCGCCCAGCAGCTGCGGCAGAAGGGCCTGCACGTCGTGGGCGCAGTTCAGCAGCACCGCCACGCCGCAGGGGCCGCGCTGCAATGCAGCCAGCGCGGCCGGCAACGGCCATGAGTGCGGGCTGGCGCCGCTGTCGAGCAGATCCATCACCGTGAAGGGCTCGTGCACACGCACTGGCACTACGTCGGCGGCGTTCCAGGTGCCGTGGCGCAGCGACAGGTGCAGCCCGCCGGATCGGTCGCGGTAAATGGTGCACTGGAAACGGCCCTGGGCGGTGTCGATGAGGCGCTCGCCCGCGCGTTCGATCAGGGTCTCGTTGTGGCTGCGGAACGCGATCAGATCGGCGATGGTTCCGATCTTCAGCCCGTGCTCGGCAGCAAAGCGCTGCAGGTCGGGCAGCCGTGCCATCGTGCCGTCGTCGTTCATGATCTCGCAGATCACCGCAGCCGGCGTGAGACCGGCCATGTGGGCGAGGTCGCAGCCTGCCTCGGTGTGGCCCGCGCGCATGAGCACGCCGCCATCCTGGGCCTGGAGCGGGAAGATGTGGCCCGGCTGCACCAGATCGGCGGGCCTGGCATCGCGGCCTACCGCGGCCTGCACGGTGCGGGCACGGTCGGCCGCCGAAATACCGGTGGTCACGCCTTCTGCGGCTTCGATCGACACGGTGAAGGCCGTGCCGTGGGCGGCTCCGTTGCGCGTGGTCATCGGCGGAAGCCGCAGCCGCTCGCAGCGCTCGCGCGTCAAGGTCAGGCAGATCAGCCCGCGGCCATACTTGGCCATGAAGTTGATGGCCTCGGGCGAGACGTGGTCGGCCGCCAGGACGAGGTCGCCCTCATTCTCGCGGTCTTCCTCGTCGACGAGGATGACCATGCGGCCGGCGGCCAGTTCGGCCACCAGCTCGGGGACAGGGGAGATAGGCATCGGCGGATTGTAGGTGGCGCCCAGGGTTACCACGGATGCACCCGGGGCATCCGCTCAGTCTGGGGCGGAAACACGCCCCGCAGGCTCGGCTGCCCATTGCCAAAGGCCATCCTCGAGTACCTGATGCGGCCGGAACTCGGCCTTGTAGCCCATCTTGTCGTTACCCGCGATCCAGTAGCCGAGGTACACGTGGGGCAGCTTGAGCAGACGGGTCTGCTCGATCTGCCACATGATGCTGTAGGTGCCGAGACTGCCCTTGAACTGCGGGTCGTAGAACGTGTAGACGGCCGACAGGCCGTCGTTGAGCACGTCGACGATGGTGACCATGCGCAGCGTGCCGGTGCCTTCGGCCACCGCGTCTCGGAACTCCACCAGCCGCGAGTTGACCCTGCTCTGCAGCAGGAACTGCGTGTACTGGTCGACGCTGTCGTGGTCCATGCCGCCGCCGGCGTGGCGGCCGGCCTGGTAGCGCAGGTACAGCGCGTAATGCTCGGGCATGAATCCCAGCCGCAGCACGCGCGAGCGCAGCTGCGTGGAATGGCGCTTGAGCGCGCGACGCTGGCTGCGAGTGGGCTGGAACGTGGCCACCGGCACGCGCAGCGGCACGCATGCGCGGCAGCTGTCGCAATAGGGTCGGTAGGTGAACATGCCACTGCGCCGAAAGCCGTTGGCCACCAGGCCGGAGTAGGCGTCGGCGTGGATCAGGTGGCTGGGCGTGGCCACCTGCGACCGTGCCAGGCGGTCGGGCAGGTAGCTGCAGGGATAGGGCGCCGTCGCGTAGAACTGCAGCGACGACAGCGGTAGTTCCTTCGGATGCGTCACGCGGGCCTGGCTCCCGGGCTGGCTGGGGCGTCGAGTTCGATGCCCAACTGCGCCCACATCCGGCAATCATAGGCCCAGGCTCGAGGGGGCGGCCGGCTCACCACCCGTTCGAGGTGGGCCTCGAACTGCGCGCGCGGGATCTCCCGCGCCCCGAACGACGCAAGGTGGCGCGTGTGCTGCTGGCAATCGATGAGATCGATGCCTTCGGCGCGACAGAAAGCCACCAGCGCACAAAGCGCGACCTTGGACGCGTCGGTGCGGTTCGAGAACATCGACTCACCGAAGAACATGCGGCCGATCGAAACGCCGTACAGGCCGCCAGCCAGCTCGCCGTCGATCCAGGTCTCGAAGCTGTGCACGCGCCCGAGGTGATGCCACCGCACGTAAGCGTCGATCAGCTCGGGCACGATCCAGGTGCCGCTCTGGCCGGGCCGTGCCGTTGCGGCGCAGGCGGTGATGACTCGCTCGAAGGCGCTGTCGACCCGCACCTCGCAACCTTGCGTTCGAACGAAGCGCCGCAACGTCTTGCGCATGGATGCGGACAGTCGGAACTCGGTCACCGGCAGCACCATCCGTGGATCCGGCGTCCACCACAACGCGGGCTGACCCGGGCTGAACCACGGGAACACGCCCATGCGGTAGGCCTCCTCCAGGCGTGCCACCGTGACGTGCCCGCCGGCTGCCAGCAGGCCGGGCGCGTCGCTTTGCGGTCCCAAGGCCAGGGCCGTGGGCGGCAGCGGCGTGTCGTCGTCGATCCAGTGCAGAGTCAGGCCGGGCATGGCGGGCGGCAGGGGTCCTGGGCGGTCCTTGGTATAAGGCAGGATCATTGTCGTTGGAAGGATTCATTACCATGAGCTTGCAGTTCACCGATCGTGTGGCCATCGTCACGGGAGCCGGAGGCGGCCTCGGCCGGGCGCATGCGCTGGCGCTGGCCGCCCGCGGCGCGCGGGTGCTGGTCAACGACCTGGGCGGCGCCCGCGATGGCAGTGGCTCCAGTTCGACCGCAGCGCAGGCGGTCGTCGACGAGATACGCGCCGCCGGTGGCCAGGCCATTGCGAACGGTGCGTCGGTGACCGACCCTCAGGCCGTGCAGGCCATGGTCGACCAGGTGCTGCAGACTTGGGGCCGGGTCGACATCCTGGTCAACAACGCCGGCATCCTGCGCGACAAGACATTCGCCAAGATGACGCTGGACGACTTCCGGCTGGTGGTGGACGTGCACCTGATGGGCGCCGTGCACTGCACCAAGGCCGTGTGGCCGCACATGGTGGGTGCTCGCTACGGCCGCATCGTGATGACGACGTCGTCCACCGGGCTGTACGGCAACTTCGGCCAGTCCAACTACGGCGCGGCCAAGATGGCGCTGGTGGGCCTGATGCAGACGCTTGCCCTCGAAGGCGCCAAGCATGACATCCGCGTCAATTGCCTGGCCCCGACAGCCCACACCCGCATGACCGAGGACCTGATGCCGCCTCAGGTGCTGGCAGCGCTGGCACCCGAGGCCGTGGTGCCGGCGATGCTGGTGCTGGCCAGCGAGGGCGCGCCCACCCGTGCCATCGTGTGCGCCGGTGCTGGGGGCTACGAGGCCGCTCACATCACGCTCACGCAGGGCGTGCACCTGGGTCTGGGTCCCGAGGTGCCGGAGCAACTGGCGCAGGCCTGGGACCATGTGTGCGACCGCACCGACGAACTGGTTCCGGAGAACGGGTCGGTGCAGGGCAGCCGCGAGATCGCCAAGGCGATGGCCGCGGTTCGCTGACCGCGACGACCCGGCGCCCGTTGGGCGCCGGGCTCGGCTCAATCGCGCAGGAAGAGCGTGACCAGGGGTAGAGGCCCCAATTGGCGACTGCAGTGACCATGATGCGAGGCGTCGAAGGTTGCGCCGGCAGGCAGCAGGTCTGCGCTGTAGAAGTGCTCGCCCGGGCCGAACACGCGCGTGCTCCCATCCTGCAGGCCGATTTCCATCTGCCCGGCCAGGATGAACACCCATTGCGGTTGCGGCGTGCAATGGAAGGTGCTGCGAAAGCCCACCGGGCTGTGTCGCAACTGGTAGCCGCCACTGGGCATCAACGGCGACAGTCTCGCCTCCGGCTTGCCCTCGGTCAGGGGCACGGAGTCGTCGCGAAAGCGCGCGCGCCCGTCGGTATCGGTGTAGAGGACGACCTTGTGGAACATGGACATGGGCTACCCTGCGTGGTGGCCGGCGCTGCCGAGCGCCGCTGCGGTATTGTCGATCCAGTCCGTCATGCGACGCGGGGGTGCCGGTGCCGCGCACATGCGAGCCCAGGGGTTGCGCCGAGACAACAGCCGGGGTGTGCGGTAGTGGTGCATCCGGGGCTATGGGTGTAACCCCCGCGTCATCGATGGTTAGGAAGCGGTTAACATAGTCTAAAGCGATACCGCTGGCGATGGCGACCGGCGGCCGCAGGGACTTTCAACACGTTGGGGAACGGCCATGAAATTCCGCACCATCACGCTGCCTTACGGCACCCGCTGCCGGGTGCCCGAGCACATCCAGCGCATCGACTCGCACAGCACGCACGGCTGGCAGTTGCGTTACGGCACGCCCACGCGCTTCTTCTCCGATCGCAGCCACGACAACAAGGGCGCACGTGCAGCGCTGGCACTGGCCATCGTGGAACTGCGGGCGCGTGTCAAGAAGCTGCCGGCGCCCACTGGCCTGCAAAAGCGCGTCAGCGCGCACAAGCAGAACGACCTTCCGGTGGGCATCAGCGGCCCCATCCTGCGTCAGCGGCGTGGCAGTTCGGTGCAGGAGTGCAGCTTCTCCGTGAACCTGCCCCGCTTCGGCCAGAAGCCTTTGCGGCGCAGCGTCTACATCGCGAGCAAGAACACCTACACCAAGGAACGCTACGAGAAGGCGCTGAACACCGCCATCGAGTTGCGCAAGGCCGCGGAAGAGGAATACCAGAAGGAAGCAACGGCCGCCAAGCGCAAGTCGATGGCCAAGCTTTGATTCGCGTGCCGGGCGGAGCCCGGGGCTGCAGGCGACCAGGACCCTAAAAGAGTATCGTCGCCAGCAGGACGCCGCCTAGCGCAAGGCCTATGGTCAGGCCGTGCAGCATGGCAATCGCGAGTGCGCGCATCGCCGTGGCCCACCAGCGCTGGCCATACACGCGGTTCATGGCCACCAGTGGGTAGGCCATTGCCAGCAGGCCGAGTATCGGACCGGTGCCGTTCGTCCAGCGCGTCAAAGGCACCGCCAGCGCCACCAGTGCGAACCAAAAGGCGTGCAGGTGCAGCGCAAAGACCAGGTGCTCGGTGTAGTGCCGACGGCTGCCCCAGCACAGGAGCTTCAGCCACAAGGCGAACAGCGGCAGCAGGACGAACATGGCAGTTCCGGTGTGGCCCAGGAATCGGTTCTTGGCCTCCTGGATCTGGATCTTCATCTGCTTCGGGTCGCTGGTGAGCCGGGTGCGCAAGCGCGCGCACATCTCCTCGGGCAGCTTCTCGCAGAAGAAGCGATCGCCGTCGATGCCGGCGCGCCAGTTGCCCGGACCCAGATCGATGGCCGTGATCTGCACGTTGGGCTTGCCGGCCACTGCGGAGGCCTCGTCAACGCCGACGTCGGGCTCGAACGACGTACCAAATCGCAGGGTCATCAGGGCGACCACGCTGATGGTGAGATACAGGCGCAGCGGCAGCACGTAGTGCCGGCGGCGGCCGGCGAAATAGGCCAGCGTGAGCTGTCCGGGCCACAGCAGCAGCGCCAAGGTGCGCCACAGCGCGCCCTCGGTCGACAAGTAGGCGCCGCCGAACTGCTGCAGGAACTCCAGCAACGTGGGTGGGCGCAGGCGGGTTTCCTGGCCGCATTGGCCACAATAGCGCGGCAGGGGATCGGGCAGGGATGCCTGGCAATTGGCGCAGCGGTGTGCCTGTACCGGAACCGATGCGAGCACGGGTAGCGTCACTGGCAGGGGCCCCGGCTCCTGGGTGGGCGGCCCTTCGGTCGTGGGCACAAGTGAATCATCGCCGGACAGTTGCTCGGTCACGTCGGTCACTTTACGCCCCGACAGCCGGTGATCGCATCGGGATACACGCGCAGCCCAGGGGTCGCGCGGACACGGCGTCAACCGAGCGAATCAGGTCGGCAACGGGCTCCTCGACAGTCGTGCTGGACTTCTCTGCGCCCTGCGCCCTGCGGGCTTCGGGACTCGCGCTTGGACGCGGCCCGGTTCGATCACCCGAGCGCACAGGTCCTGAACCCTGCAAAGACGTCGCGGCGATCCGGTGGAAAGTAGTTGCGCAGGGTGGTGTACGCGAACCGCGGGCGCGTCGCCCACGAACCGCCCTTGAGCACTTTGCGGTACCCGAACCACGGCGCCGAGTATTCCTTGTATGGAAAGTCGATCAGGTAGCCGGGGAAGGGATAGAACGGGGTATCGGTCCACTCCCAGACGTTGCCGATCATCTGCCGGCAGCCGAAGGCGCTGTCGCCATCGCCATGCGCGGCGACATCGCTGCATCCCAGTTGCACGGCGTCGAGCGCGGCGAGCGCCCCAGGTGCCGCGTGACCGGCGCCGGGGGCGGATGCGCCGGTCGCACCTGGCGCGCCGCCGGGCGCAGCATCGCCCCAGGGCCGGCGCGCGCGCCTGGCGGGCGTGTCGCCCGCGGCCGCGGCAGCACGCTCCCACTCGGCTTCGGTCGGCAATCGGCGCTGTGCCCAGCGACACCAGGCCTGCGCCTCATGCCAGTTGATGTGGACGGCCGGTCGGTGCGGTTCGAGCGGAACCATGCGGTCGAAGTCGCGCCGCAGCCAGCCTCCGTCGCTGCGCTGCCAGTACACCGGGTGCTGGGCGCCTGCACGCTGGCGCCAGAGCCAGCCGGCGCGGCTCCACAAGCGGGCATCGAGGTAGCCGCCGTCCCCGACGAATGCGGCGAACTCGGCCTGCGTGACAGGTGCCCTGGCGATGTGAAAGGGCGCGATCTCGACCTCGTGCGCCCACTTTTCGTTGTCGAACACGAATGGCACATCGGGCGTGGATCCCAACGACCAGCGCCCGCCATCGATGGACACGTCCCCGGGGCGGGCGCCGGCGCCGGCTCGTGCTGACGGGCGCGCACCTGGCAGGGGAGGCGGCGCGTATCCCAGCGTCTGGCGCATGTAGGTGAAAGCCTCGATGTGCATGTCCGAATGCACGAGCGCCAGCAGGTGCAGGTAGGACTGCAGCGGATCGGGCTGCGTCTGCAGGAGCCGTTCGACGACGGTGTCGCGCACGCGCTGCACGTAGTCCACCGTCGCATCGCGGTCCGGCAGCTCGAGTGTCCAGCGATCGGCATGATCGATGCCGAAGGAGTCGTACAGCTCGGCGGCACGCGCCATCACTGGCGGCGATCCATCGAGCACACGCAGCACGAACGCGTCGTAGAAGAACGCGCAATGGCCGAGTTCCCAGCGCAGCGGGTTGACCCCGTCGTTCATCGGCACTTCCAGCTTCGCGTCGTGGAGGTCGGCGACGCAGGCGAGCGTGCGCTCGCAGGCCTCGTCGACCGCGGCGGCCAGGGCAGCGGCGGGCATGGCGAGTCGCTTGTCGGCCAGGGCACGCTCGGCACGGGTATCGGCAGGGGTCTGGCTGCGAGGCATCGCGGGTTCCTCGGTCAGTCGGTGGGGGTGTCGGGAACATACGCGGCACCTGCTGCGCAGGATAGGCCGGTTGAACGGGGTCTGTCCACCGCATGGCAAGTGCGGCGCTGTGTACAAGGGCGGCTGAAGGTCGACCGCCGGGACCAGCGCCGCAACTCGAGCGCCGGAACAGCGAACGCCGGCGATTCGACAAGCGCTTCGGGAGACAGCGGCACCCACGCTGGGGTGGGCTTGCTCATGCAAACATCGTCGCCTGCGCCACCAGGGCCGCTGCTGCCGCTGTCGAACCCGGCGGGGTGGTCATGGCGGTCAAGGTGTTGTGCACGGCGAACATCGCGTGTCGCTCAGTCATCGTGGGATGCGCCGCCCGCACCACCGCTTTGCGTGGCACCGGTTGGCCGGCAGCCGACTTGTTCTTGCAACAGGCGGGCGCCGCGATGTGTCGGTTCGTTCATGGCATGGGCGCGCCCTGCCGCGCCGTGCGTGGCCTGGGGCATCCCGAGTCGTTCAGCGCGTGAGCACCAGGCGCAGGCCCTTCTGTCCGGCAGGGCCGATGACCTGTTCAACAAGCCACGACCAGCCTTCGGCCGGCGCCACGGCGATCGCCAAGACGATGGCACACACGACCAGGATCATGGCAAGGACCGCAGCCAGCCAGCCCTGGTCTACGAACTCGCTCATCTGTGCGCTTGCGTCTGCAAGACTCGCGCTGGCTTCTGCAAAGCCCAGACTCCCCATCCCCATCGAGGCCAATGCCAGCAGCGCCGGCAGGCTCTGCACCACAACGACGACGCAGCTCACCAGTGCGACCCCAACCGCCGCCATGAGGCGCGCGCCGTCGGCTTGCTGGTCCAGGCTGGCCCCCACCACGCTCGCACCGGCCATCGCAACCGCGAAGGATGCCGTGAACGATGCATCCATGGCATGGCCCAGGCGGCGCAGCACCTCCTCACAGAGGATCCCAACCCGCCCACCGGTCGCCAGATCGCGCGGTCCCATCCTTTGTCGCAGACGTTGCGCCAGAAGGCCGGGCAGCGCCTGGATACGCTGCCGAACGGACACCCACGGGTCCGGCCCGGCCGGCAGCCCCGGCTTCAGGCTGCGGCCCAAGGCCACGCCAGCGGCGACCGCGCCCCCGAAATGGGCCCGCATGCTGGTCTGCGCTTGTTCGTTCCGGGCCTTGTGTCGCAGGATGTCATGCCTCGCGTTGGGCAGGATTTGGGCCTCTATGGCGCGCAGCTCCGACTCCACTTCGGCCACCACGGCGATCATCTCTTCGCCCAGTTCGCCGACCACCATGATCTCTCTGCGCACGCCGTGCCGGGCTACCGCGGACCCCACCGCGAACACGCTCTGTACCAACTGCGCAACCTGGCTCAGCGTGTTCGCTGACACGCCGTTCACCTTCACCACAGTCTGCCCCGATGGCCCCCAGCCCAGCACGATGGGCGGCTGTGGCAGGCCCGCAGGCGCAGGCACGAAGGGGACGGTCAGGCTGTGGGCACGCGGGCCCATACGCTGGGTAGCCGTGGCCTTCAACAGCATCAGGTCGGCGGCATCGGCCACCTCGATGGTGCGCTGGCCCACGGGTGTCGAGCTCGTGACGCTGCGCGTGTCCCTCCAGTCACGTGTCGTTCCTGCGTACTGACCCTGTGCGCTGGTGGTACCGGTCCAAATCGTGTCGCTGGCATTGCCGACGTCCTCGTCGACGATTGCCAGCGCAACGCCGCCGGCCGGTCGGGCGATTCCCCAGGGGCCGGGTGCGTACTGCACCTGGCCGCGGATGTTGAGTTGAGCCATGGCGGGTGAAATCCTGTCGCTGGTGCAGTGTTCGACGCTATGCGGCACATAGGGCCGCGCCTTTGCCGCCCTGGCATCGTTGCAAATCCGTGCGATGCCACGAGGCATCGCTGTGGTTTGCGCCCAGCCAGGACGACCGATCCATCTGCTTTCCTAAGTGCCGCATGGCGTCGAACACTGCACGAGGACCGTGGGCAGCGTAACGGCGCCGGGTGGCGCTTCGGGTGACCCGGGATCTGGATCCTCCTCATGGTTTGTCGTCCCTCGTCATTGCTGGCGGATGATCGGCTCGGCACAGTGGTGGCAAGGCCGTGTCGGGGCCGGAGGGCGAGTCGCGGCAGAGGTAGGCCACCAGTTCTGCCATCGAGTTCGCGCAATGTGGCGCCTCCTCATCCACGCGGCGTACGGAGGCACGAAAGCGACCCGCGCCGCGCCAGATGCGCACGAGGTAAAGGTCGGGTTCGGCGCTGGGCATGTGGCTGGCTGCAGTTGCCGTGGTGGTTGTGCAGCACCCTGACTCTGGACCGCATGCGTTTCTTCAGCGTTTCTCAGGTGTCGGCCCGGCAGCCGCGCACGTCTGGCGGCGAAATCAGCCTCGGGGTGGGATCAGTTCGCTGCCAGCAGCGCAACGGCCCCATCGACCTCCATGCCGGCAGCCTGCGCGCTGGCGGCTGCCAGAACATCTGGCGCCAGCATGGCGGCGGCCAGGCGTTCGCGTGACTCGGCGCGGATGGCCTCGTCCAACGCCGGCTGGCCACTCAAGAAGATCCACAGCGCAGCGGCCGTTGTTCCATCGCCCAGGGCATGGCGAAGTTGCGCGAAGACGGCCAGCGTTTCCAGCACATGGGCGTGGAAGCCCTTGGCCTGTGCCTGGACCAGCGCGCTGCGCAGTCGCTGGAGGCTGTCATCGAAGCGGCCCTCGGCGATGTCGCAGGCGGCCAGCGCCATCAGCGCCGACATCTCGGCCTGCGGCTGGCCGGCGCGCCGCACTTCCGCCAAGGCATCGTCCAGCGCTGCGCGCGCGCGGGCAGTGTGGCCCAACTCCTGCAAGGTCAGCCCCAGGTTCAGCGCGTGGAAGCAGCGTGGCACGGTGAGACCGTGCTCGGTGGCCAGCGCGAGGCCTTCCTCGAAGTAGGGCAATGCGTCAACCAGCCGCTTCTCGACGCGGTGCAGGTTGCCCACGTTGTTCAGGGCCGAGCACAGGCCCCGGGCATCACCCAAGGCCCGCTGCAAGGTGAGTACCTCCAGCTGGCGCCGCAGCGCCGGTTCGTAGTGGCCACAGGCCTTTTCGGCGATGGCCAAAGTGCTGAGCGCGCGCGCCAGCGCCCTCTGCGAGCCGCTGGCCCGCGCCAGGCCCAGCGCGCGCTCCAGGTGTGGCAGCGCCTGTGCCGAGTGCCCCTGGTTCCACAGCGCAAGACCCAGCGTGTTCAGGCTGGTGAGTTCGACCTCGGCCTCACCGAGCTGTTGCGCGAGCGCGGCAGCCGCGCTCGCGTTGGCTTCGGCTTGCCGAAGGCTGCCGCTCCGATACTGCAGCGTGGCCACGCCATCGAGCACCAGCGTGCGCGCGCGTGCCGCGGTGTCGCCCGCGGCGGCGTCGGGCGCGCTCAACGCCGGGATGAGCAGCGCCAGCCCCTCGTTCCAGCGCCCCTGGGTCTCGAAGTAGGCCATCAACGGCGGCAGCATGCGACGCACGGCCAGCCAATCGGGAACTGCCAGCGCACGCCGCCAAGCCGCGGACCAGTTCGCCTGCTCCACGGCCATGCGTGCAACCAGCTGGCCCGGGGCATGACGGGCCAGCGGGGCCAGGTCTTCCACCCATCTCGCAAAGTACACGGCATGATTGGCCTGCGCCGCACAGCCGTGGGCAGGAAGCTCGACGAGCTTTCCACGCGCCCAGGTGGCGGCGTACGGGTGCATGGAGAATCGACCGCCGCTGTCGGCCTGGAGCAGGCTGCGGTCAAGCAGCGAGGCCAGCAGTGGCAGGCTGGCCTTGCCCACGGCCTGCGCTGCCGCTCGCGTGAATCCGCCTTCGAACACCGCCAAGGCCGCCAGCGCCTCGCGCTCTCGGGGGGCGAGCAGGCGCCACGATCCCTCCAGCGTGGCGGCCAGGCTCTCATGCTCGGGTCGCGCGGCAGAACCGGCGCTGGCGGGATCGCGCTGAAGTACCTCCACCGACTGATTCAGTTCGCGGGCCACTTCCTGCGGCGGCATCAGCCGCAACCAGCCGGCCGCGAGTTCGATGGCCAGCGGCATGCCTGCGACCGAGTCGATCACCTGCAGCACCGAGTCCAGGTGCTGCGCCAGCATGAATCCCGGACAGGCTCGCCGGGCACAGGCGTCGAACAGCCGAACCGCGTCGTAGGCCTGGGCGGCTTCGATGTCGCGACTCTCCTCGTCAGGGGTCGCCAGGCCGGCCAGCGGCACTGGCCGCTCGGCCTCACACTGAAGGCGGGTGCGCGACGTCACCAGCACGGTGGCTGCGGGCGCCATGGCGAGCAACCGCTCCAGCCATCCGGGCAGGCCAGCCAGGTGCTCGGCGTTGTCCAGCACCAGCAGGGCGCGATCGGAACCAGTCAGCGGTGGCGCACCGCATACCGCCGCCAGCGCATCCCGGGTGTCGTTGATCTCGACGCCCAGATGTTTCGCCAGCCGTGCGGTGAGCGCCGGCAGGTCCTGCAGGTCCTGCAGATCCACCCACCACGTGCCGGCGGCAAAGTGGCGCTGGCTGCGGCCCAGCGCGCAGCGCGCGAGCCGGCTCTTGCCGACTCCACCTGGGCCCAGCAACGTGAGCAGGCGCAACGCGGGCATCGCGAAGAGCGCATCGAGTTCAGCCAACTCGGTTCGCCTTCCGATGAAGCCGTCACCCGTCGTGCCATCGCCGGGCATCGACGGGGCTTGGTGCAGCGGACCTGGAGTGGCAAGGGACGCGGCAACGCTCTCGGCAGTGCGAGGGCGCGCCGGCTCCGATGCGACGCGTGTGCCAGCGTGCCCGCGCAGGCGTTGACGCAGCGCGTCGGACGGTTCAATGCCCAGCTCCGAGACCAGCCGCTGGGCATAGCCTTGATAGGCGCGACGTGCGTCCGCCTCGTTGCCGTGTGCCAGTGCGGTGTCGATGACAACGGCTATCGCGGACTCGTCCATGGGGTCGGTCGCCAGCAGACGTTGAGCCAGGCACAGCCTGTGGGCTTCGTCACTCGAATGCCCGAGAAGCACGCGCGCGGCGTCCTGCCAGGCAGCCGTCAGGCGGGTACGCTCGACATTCAGCCAATCGGTCCACGCGGTGTCGCTCGTGTCGTCCAGGCCGTCCATTGGCGTGCCGTCCAGCATGGCCACCACGACGTCGTGCCTGCGCTCCCGAAGTGCCTGCTCAAACGCTTGCACGTCGGTGGCCACTGGCCAGCACAGCGCACGGTCGTTGACCCGCAACGCTCCTGCCCCCGGCACTTCGCGCGCGCGAAAAATCACCTTGCGCAGGTTGCGCCGCGCCTCTGCCAATGGGTGGTCGGGCCAGAATACAAGCGCAATACGGTCCCGCTCGACCCACTGCCCGCTGCGCAGGCCCAGCAGCGCCAGCAGTTGGTAGCGTCTTTCGGGACGCATGGCCACCGACGACTCCCCGACGCGCAGCGCGGGCGAACTCAACAGGCGCAGCAGTGGTTCACCGACAGGGGTCATGAGCCAAGCCGATGTTGGCTCACTCTTCCCGTAGCGTAAAGACCCGGCTGTCGGCGCCGTGGCCATGGCGTCTTCTGGATACCTACGAGATGGCCCTGCAGTGCAGGCTCAACGCGCACCCCTTATGTGGTGCGCTCGAAGTCTTTGAACCTATCGGCGCTGGGCAATGTCGGCTTCTCCATTCACCGGCCTCACGCTCCCGGCCAGTTCCTGCCGCTGGTCAAGGGCGGTTTCTCGGCATCTGACCGGTCACGCCTGCGCCTGATGCAAGCACGTTCGCCGAAGACCGAGCAATTTCAGCGTTACCCCGGGCGCGCACAACGAGTCGGCTTGCCATGCGGCGCGCCCGCCAGCAATGCGTCGATCAGTGTATGGCGCGAGTTCGCAAAGGCCTCGGCGGTCCAGCCCCGTTCTACCACCAGGTAGCGCCACGCCGACGGCACCAGCAGGCTCAGACACAGGTCGGCCAGGCGCGCCGGATCCTGATCGGCATCGAGCCCACCGCCCGCCGCGATCTGACCGAGGATTCGATCGAGCCCCACCCGCACGCCCTGGCTGAAGATGCGGTCCTGCCAGGCGGCGTTGGCGTCGGCATCGGATAGCGAACTCGTCTCGAGCTGGATGGCCACGGGGTACACCAAGGGCAAGTAGTCCAACCACGCATCGACGAAGGCATGCAACGCAGGCCGATCGGCCCCGGTGGCGGCGATCTGCCGCATTCGCGGCACCTGATCGCCAAGCGTGTCCTGGTGTCGCGCCATCGCCACCAGCACGCCGGCACGATTGCCAAAGGCCAGGAACAGCGTCTGCCGGGACACCCCGGCAGCTGCCGCGATCTCGGACATTCCCGCGTCCAGTCGGCGCTGCTCTGCCATCAGGTTCCAGGCGGCTTCCAGGATGGCGGCGCGGGTCGCGTCACTGATCTTCGTCATGACTTTACATTCGTAAACCTGCGTGCTATTTTACAGGCGTAAACGCCAAGGAGGCACGCATGCGATACGACCATTCTCTCTGGGCCCACGTCTGCATCGGCAGCGTTGCGATGGCGTTGTTCTGAGGCACATTCCTGAGCGCAAAGGGCAGCCCGCTACATCGCCGAATCGGCAGGCCGTTCTTCCTCGCCATGCTGGCCACGGTCCTGACAGTGCCGCCGGTGGTGCTGCTGCGGCCGGTGCCGTTCGACCCGGGCTGGATCGTCTCGCTCGTGTACTTGTCGGCGTGCGTGGGCACGGTGGTCACGGTGGCCTGGACGGCGATTCGCTGGAAGGACCAGCCCGAGCGCTTTCGTGGATTGCACTTCCGCCTGCTCGGGCCGCTGGTTGCGTCGCTGGGTGCCGTGGTGCTGGTCGCAGGGCTGGTCAAGGGTGACCCGGTCGCCGCGGTGCTGTCCTGGGTCGGCTTGGCCTACGGCACGGCAATGATCTACTTCGCACGGAGACGGGCTCCATTGCATCGCCAATGGTGGCTCGCCTGGCACGTGAATGCCACGCTCGGCTTGTTCACCGCGGTCCACGGCACGCTCGGCTTCGTTGTCTGGCGTTCTCTCGTGGCACCGGACGCCTCTCGCGCCGATGCGGCTGCGTGGCACGCTGGCGTGCTCGTCGTCGCTCTGTTGATGCGTGCAGTGGTCGGGCGCCAGCGCGGCCTACCTTGGGGATTCTTTGATGGTTCTGCGGCGCCTGCGCAGGCGCCGCACCGCGTCAGGGTCGGCGGCTGAAACTCCAAAGGGACTGGAAGGGGTCTTGAACTCCGCAGCCGCCCAAGCCAGATCTAGGTCCAGAGGCTCTTCAGGCTCAAGGAGCGCATTCCGGCTCGTTTTGAAGACGTGTCAGGGGCGGATCTGTCGGCCAGGGTCATGCAGACGGCCAGCCAGGCAAACTTGTCCCCGCAGCCTGGTGCGGCTGGGCCCGCCAAGGATGCGTGACTGCAATCGAAGACAGCTCTTGGAGGCCGGCGCAGGCGCGTGGGTTCGGTGCCGGGCAGCTAGTGGGAGGCGAGCCGTTTCGGAGCGCAGCGCCCCTGTGGCCGCACTGGATATGGGACGTGTCCCATGAAGCGTCTCATACGGCGGCTAGGCGCGAGCATGAAAAAAGGCCTTGCATCGCTGCAAGGCCTTGATTCGCTTCGAGTTTCTTGGCTCCCCGACCTGGGCTCGAACCAGGGACCTACGGATTAACAGTCGAACCGGACGGGTTCAATGAAGTGACGTAAGTTGTTGTCGCTGTTGATGAATTTGGCGTTCCGATGGGTCGCGTTTTGAGCCAAGAAGTGGCTGTTTTCGGGCTGTTTTTTCGAAGTTGCGGCACAAATCCGTCACAGTGATTTGGAGTGCCGTGATCGTGATCCGGCATGGGCTGGCGAGACCTCCACGAGGCACTTTGCGCCGACGACACCCGGGGCAGCCACGACGACGCTTCCGTGTTGGCATAATCTGCCACCGTGGCCCAAAAGCTTCGCACGCCCCTTCTGGAGTCCAGACATGCCGACACGCAATGTGGTTCTGAGCGACCACCAGCACGAACTGGTTGAAGGCTTGGTGCAGTCCGGCCGCTATCAGAACGCCAGCGAGGTGCTCCGCGATGGGCTGCGGCTGATCGAAGAGCGTGAGCGTGTCGAACAGGCCAAGCTCAAGGCCCTGAAGCAAGCTGCGCGGCAGGGCTGGGCAGACGTGTCGGCCGGGCGGTTCGTGGATGTGGCCGACGATCAACTCGACGACTTCATAGGCCAGCTGGGCCGTCGCGCCGCGTCGAAGACAGGCTCAGAGGCTTGATGATCCGGTATCGTTTGTCGGGCGCAGCCCAGGCGGACGTAGAGCAGATCCTCGGGTGGACACACGAGCAATTCGGCGAGCCAGCGCGCCTGCGGTACCAGAGTCTTGTCGTCGCGGCCCTTCGTGACCTGGCAGGCGATCCCCATCGACCTGGCAGCATCGAGCGCCCGGAGCTCGGGGCCGGCGTCCGGTCCTGGCACCTGCGCCTGAGTCGGCATCACGTCGCAGCGGCGGCCGAGGTGGTGCGGCGCCCTCGCCACTTCCTGATCTATCGGGTGGAGCCCGGCTTGCTGGTCGTGGGACGCGTCCTTCATGACGCGATGGAGCTGGCTCGCCATCTTGAGTCCGGGTCCACCTGGGACTAGCGAGCTCAAATCCAAGGACGCCACGCGGGCACGCGACAACACGAGCAAGGTGCCAAAGCCATGGAACACCTGATCCTGCGCCCAGGCCCGGAACTGGTTCTGCGGTCCTTCCGCCCCGAGCCTGATGAACTTGGCCCGCGCCCCAAGGAGCGCAAGGTCACCGACCGTGCACACGAGTTCTTGTTCGAAGCCATCACCCTGCATCCGCAAGTCAGCCTGGCCGATGTCTTCGCCTTGATGGAGGCCAGCCCGCTGCTCAAGCGCATCTATCGGCCGTCGTTCGTCGCCGAGCTTTGTGCCGAGGCGAGCAAGGGCCCGGCCCATGGCGAGCAGCCTGCGCACGATCGCATCGAAACCCTGGAGCTGTTCGCGCAGTGGGGCCTGGACACGCACACCCAGACCTACAGCGGCACGACCCGGCTGCGCCTGCACGGCGTGGGGCCGGTGCTGCAGGAAGACCATCCGGAAGAGCACAAGCGCAAAGGCGAACGCATCGAGTGGGCTGTGTCGCTCACGCCGCTGCGCAGCCTGCTGGCGCTGCCGGTCCGCGTGAACCACAGCGTGCGCATCACCGAGGACGACCAGGCCGCCCAGGCCTGGATGCGGGAGATCGGGCGCGCGCAGGTAGAAGACGTGACCTTGGGCCAGGTGATCGAAGGGCTGTTGTGGGAACTGTCGTTCCACGGTGGCCTCGCAGAGCAGGAAGCCGTGGCCGAAGACCTTCGGCAGCGGGTCGCCGAAGTGCACGATGGCAAGACCGAGATGGTGTCGTCGGACGAGGTGTTCGAGCGCCTTGGATTGCCTGGCTGCGAAGGCCTGTTCGATGAGTTTGGCGGGCACAAACCCCGCGAGGTGGACCAGGCCTTGCGTGACATCGGCGACACCGAGAACGCTGCCGACTGGATCGCACGCAAGTTCGAGGGCCGGGTGGTCGTCAAGCCCGAGTTCCGACACCTCAACGGGCGCGAGTTCCGCCGCGCTCGCCAAGATCTGCGGCGATGAGCCTTCAGGCGGATCAGGCCCTGCTCCAGGCACTGAGCGATGGGGCCCTGAAGGGCGCCAGCAACGCCACCATCTTCAAGCGCGGCCAGGCCTATGCCCAGTCCGATGCAGTGCAGGCCATTCAACAGGAAGACGGGCCCGTGCCTGCGGCCCGCGCGACGGTGGTGGGCACGCAGCCCTACGAGGTTGAAGTCTGGGTGGACGAAGGCGCCGTGGGTGGCCAGTGCGACTGCCCGAATGCCGAGGATGGATGGTTCTGCAAGCACCAGGTGGCGCTGGCGATGGTCTGGCGCGGCCTGCTTGGCGGCGATGCGCCGGCTCCGGACGAGGCTGTCCGTGCGAAGGTGTCCGCGGCCGCCGCCACGGCAGCCAAGCGCTCCCGCACCATCGAGGACCGCCGGGAGGCACTGGCCGACTTCCTGCGCGGCCAGGACGCACTGGTGATGGCGCAGCGCCTGCTCGAACTGGCTGACCGCGACCCCGCCGTCGAACGTGAATTGCAGCAGTGGCGCAAGCTCAGCGAGGCGCAGCGCGGCGCCGCGGGCCTGACCGAGCTGAAAGCCCTGGCCACGCAGATCCTGGCACCGGGCCGCGACTTCCTGGACTGGCGCCAGACCTTCGGCTACGCGCAACGCGCCGCCGACGTGTTGCCGCTGCTGGCGCAGACCCGGGCGCGACATCCGGAAGATGCGCTGGCGCTGGGCCTGCACGCCCTGCGCCGCGCCTGGGCCGCGATGGAGCAGGCCGATGATTCCGGTGGCGACATCGGCGGCCTGGCGCGCGCCATTGGCGACGAATGGGTCGAAGCGCTGCGCGCCGCTGGTCCGCGGCCCGCTGCCTTCGGCGACAGCTACCTGCAGGTGCTGCTGGACGATCCGATGATGAGCTTCGACACCGCGGCCGTCGAAGAGGCGATGGGCGATACCGCGCGCGAGCGCTTCACCGGCAGCCTGGCCGCCCGCTGGCGCGCTGCGAAGGACGCCGTGCTGGCCGCGCGCGCTGCCCACGCCGCCAAGGTGGCCGAGGCGCGGCGGCTGAAGCGCCGCGAGCCCTACTACGACCGCCACAACGAACGCCCCGCCGGGCTCCTAACGCTGGAGCACCAGTACCTCAGGCGCCTGGAAGCCAATGGCGACATCGATGGCGCCCTGGCCGTGCTGCGCGAGGACCTGCCCGCCGCGGGCACCTATGGGGCTGTCACCGCTTTCCTGGAGCGGCACGGGCGCCTGCGCGAAGCCTTTGCCAACGCCGAGGCGGCGCTGAAAGCCCATACTGAGGATGACCATCTGCAGCAGGACATGCTGCGCTGCTACGAGCGTGATGGCTGGGCCGACGAGGCCCTGGCCCTGCGCCGCAAGCGCTTCGAGCGCTGGCCCAGCGTCGAGGCCTACCGCGAGCTGTTGCGTGCCGGTGCTGCGGCTGGCCGCGATGCAGATGCGTTGCGCGCCGAACTGCAGGCGGTGTTGGTGGTGCGCGAGCAGCAGGCGACCTCGCACATCCGCGCCCGCACGGGCGAGGCCGGCACCGACGTGACCTTGCGGGTCGACGTGCTGTGCATGGAGCAGCGCTGGGGCGAAGCCCTGGCACTCGTGCAGCCGCCCGCGCGTTGCCAGCCGAACACGCTGCGGACCCTGGCGCGCAACCTGGGCACGGAACACCAGGCGCAGCGCATTGAACTGCTGCGGCGTGTGCTGGCGCAGGCCATGCAGACGGCCACCAGCCCCTACGGGGCCGAGCTGAAACTGGTCGAAGAAATCTGCGGCCTGCTGGATGCTGCCCGGCGCCTGGCCTGGCTGGCCAGCCTGCGGGCTGAGTTCAAGGCCAAGCGCAACTTCGTAGGCGGGCTGCCGGCGGGTTGACGATCCGTTCGCAGGCGCCTGTGCTCAAGGGTCCGCGCGCATGCCTTCGATGGCTGCAAATCGGCGCTCGAAGAGTTGCTTGGCCAGTTCACCAGGCCGCATCGCGTCACGCAACCATGCGGCGCTCCGTCGCGCCACGCCAGGCCAAGGCAATGAGCGGTGACACCACCAGGTAGTGCAGGACGGTGAAGGCGCTTTCCAGCGCCATGAAGTCCACGACCGATGCGGTGCGGTACTTGGCCGCCACGGGCAACACCGCCAGTGACCAGGCCAGCATCCCGAAGGTCAGGCCAAAACCCAGGGCGCCGCGCGTCCATGTGCGCCCCGCGAACAGGCGCGGGTAAAGCGCCGCATAGATCACCGCCTGGATCAGCATCGAGCCCAGACCCATCGGGATGATGACCTCGGAGCGGTACATCTGCAGTTGCTCGTACCGGGCATGGAACCAGTTCAGATGCCACAGGTAGCCCAGCGGGAAGGTGGGCAGCAGATACGCCAGCCCGGCCAGGAAGAAACGACGAAGGTCACGCATGCTCAGACCAGCCCTTTGTAGAACGTCCATCCACCGAAGCCCAGCATCGGCAGGAAAGTGAGGACCATCCCGAAGGCGCGTGGCACGCCCCAGGCATGCTCCAGGGTCCACCAGGCATGCAGCAGCCGCCCGGCCAGCAGGCACAGCCCGCCTGCCCACAACCAGCTTGGCGGCAAACCATTCCACTCGGCGAAGGCCATAGCCAGCAACACCATGGGCACGGTCTCGACGAAGTTGCCGTGTGCGCGCATGCGGCGCAGCAACGTAGCGTCGCCACCGTCCAGGAAGGGGATCTCGGTCTGCGCCCGCCGATAGCCCACCATGATGGTCATCGGGAACTGCAGCAGCGCGAACAGGCCGATGAACAGCGTGCTGACAGGCAAGGACGGCATGAACGCTCCGACATCGGGTGATGGGCGGAGCATAGCAAGTCACTTGTAAAATGCAATCTATGTCGCCCCCTGCGAACCGCGGCGTCCCGCGCTCTGGCTGCCCCATCAGCATCGCCCTGGAGATGCTCGGCGACGCCTGGTCCCTGCTGATCGTGCGGGACCTGATGTTCAAGGACAAGCAGACCTACAACGAGTTCCTGCAAGGCGGCGAAGGCATCGCCTCGAACATCCTGGCCGACCGGCTGCGCAAGCTGGAAGCCGCCGGCATCGTGGACAAGCGTGCCGACCCTTCCGACGCGCGGCGCTTCATCTATCGCCTGTCGGCCAAGGGCATCGACCTGGCCCCGGTGCTGGTGGAACTGATCCTCTGGTCGGCCCGCCACGAGACCACCGACGCACCAGCACCCGTATTGCGCGCGATGCGCGGCGACCGGGAAGCATTCATCGCGCAAGTGCGGCAGCGCTGGCGCTCAGGCCGCTGACCGATGCCGCCCGGCAGAGACGCTCAGCGTGGCCCCACCACAGCAAACACGGCGCCCTGCGGGTCGCGGCCGATCACGATCCAGCTGCCACCGGGCACCTGGTGCGGCCCCATCAGCACCTGCCCGCCGCCGGCGGTGATGCGTGCCAACGAGGTGTCCACGCTCGCGACGATGATGTAGTACAGCCAGTACGGCTGCGGTGCATCGGGCTCCTTCAGCGCCATGCCTCCGTCGGCGTTGTCGCCCTGCGCGCCGCTGGCAAACAGCTGGTAGACGCCGTTGGGACCCATGTCCATCGTCTCGCCCTTGCGCCAGCCGAAGACATCGCCGTAGAAGGCCAGCGCGCCGTCGAGGCTGGTGGTGTGCAGTTCGTGCCAGCCGACATGCCCGGGCGTACCCGGCGCGGGCGGGGGTGGCGGTTCCATGCCCTCGGAGGGCGAGCCTTTGAACAGCGCCAACACCGCACCCTGCGGGTCGCACACGATAGCGAAGCGGCCGACACCCGGGATGTCCTGCGGCGACACGAACACCCGGCCACCCAGGCGCTGGGTCTGCGCAGCGGCTGAGTCCACGTCGTCCACCGCCACGTAGCCGGTCCAGCCCGGGCAGGCGCCGCCGGCTTTCATCTCGTCGGTCAACGCCATCATCCCGGCCACCGCGTGGTCTGCCGGACCGACCATCGTGTACTGCATGCCGGGCATGCCGGAATCGCGCGGCACCCATCCGGTGACGCTGGCGTAGAAGGCCTCGGCCGCCTTCAGGTCGGTGGTGTTGAGTTCGAACCAGACATGCTTGCCCTTGAAGTCGGTCATCGAGCTGCTCCGTGGGTGGAATGACGCACGATTGCAGCATGATGGTTTGGCCGAGACAAGTCAGGGCGCGCGCTGCGGTACCCATCGCATTGCCTTGTTCCGCGTGCGGATCAGGCCAGGCAGATTCTGCGGCCTGTCACTTGAACGGCCCAGCCTGGCGTGCCGTGATCGCCAGACCGATCTGGCGGATGCGCGGATCGAGCCGTGGCGGACCAGGAACATCAAGTCCGCGAGGTGCTAGCGGCTGGGGAACCCGAACTGCGCTGCGCGCGCGCGGATGGCCCTGACCACGTCGACCAGATCCATCGGGTCCAGCCTGTTCTTGTTGAGGAACGCCCGCCATTGCGATTGTTTGGTGGTGTCGTGGGCGAAATCCTCACTCAGGCCGATGGGTGTCGTGCTCGGCACGGCGGTCTGTCGGCGGGCGAAAGTAGCTTCGACCGCTTGCTGCAGTTCCACATCGTCGAGCGTGGTGTCGCGCAGCAGCAGCGCGAGATCGAAGAAGTCCTTCATGCGGGTGTTGGTCATGCCCAGCACGGTCACCGCATGCAGCTTCTCGGCGACGACGGTGGCCTTGGGGTAGGCGCGAAGCGTCGGTGCGGGGACGTCTGGCAGGAGGGTCGGGTAGTTGATGGGCTGCGCTGCGGGCGTCACGGCATCGCCGAAGCCGATGTCGATCTGCAGGGACAGGCGCGCGCCGTCGAGGGTGGCGCGCAGATCAATGCGCACGCCGCCGTAGCCGGCGTCCTTCCGGATCGGTGCGCCTGCAACCGATTGAGGGTCGAACACGACGCCGTCGTCGCCAGGGATAGAGGCGATGGATCGGAAGACGCGGACCAGGGTGGGCACATCGTCGGGGCCGAAGCCCAGCAGATCTGCGTCACGTGTCGGTCGGTGCGGCTGGCCGTACCAAAGCTGGAAGAGCAGCGCACCCTTGAGCAGGAAGTTCGGTGCGTGCTCAGAGATCGACAGCCGGTACAGCAGGCGCTCCAGGCCGTACCGGGTCAGGTTCAGGTTGAAGTCCTGCTTCGCCGTGTCGGTGTGCTGCTTGAGCCGGGTACGGATAGACGCGGCGCGGTTCGCGGTCACCGAACGACCCTCCGCACTGCGCGCTCCGGGACGAGCGCTTGGGAGCGGCCCGGGGTGCACGTTGTGGCACCTTCGGGCAGCGCCCTCCGGTATTCGCCCTTGGGACGGCCCGGCGGGCTCATGCCGTGATGGCCTCGATGTAGGGGCGCATGACGTTGGCCACCCGGCCGCGCGTGGCGTGCCGCCAGAGGTCGTCGAGCGTGAACTTGCGCTGGCTCCATCCGTCGCGTAGGGCTTCAAGCGCCACGTCCAGGCCGATCTTGTTGCGGAACCGGAAACAGTCGACGACGGTACGCGCGGCGGTGAAGACCGGTACGTCGACGCCGTCGATCCTCAGGTGGTCGATGCCATCGGTGAGTGCCTCGTCCGACATGCGCACGACGCGAATGGCGGGCTGGTCCATACGCGGGCTCGTCATGTGCGGCGGGATCGCGATCCAGACCTCGTGGGGGGCCTGTGTGCCGATCTCGTGGACCCGCAGGGCCGACAGCAGGCAGACCACGCCCTTGGGTACGCGAGCCGAGACTTCTGCCAGCGAGCGGTGTTCGCTGATCTCGGCGCCTGGCAGGCCGTAGAGGCCACGCGCCACGCGTTGGAGCTTGCCGGCCTGCACCAGGCGCGTCAGGGCAATGGTCGGCAGGCCGTGCTGCGCGACGTCACGCGCGCGCAGCAGGGTCTGCGCTCGTGCGAGGCGCAGCACCTGTTGTTCGTGCGTGGTGGTGGTCGCGGTGGCGCTGGCCTTCATGGTGCATTCTGTTGTGAAAGCGCTGTGAAAGTCAATAATTACATTAACTACGCAACAACTCACGGGGCGTGGTTGCGCGGCCCATTCGAGGGTGGGCTGGCCTTCGGTGCCGGTCTACAGGTCCGTCGCGTTCCGGCTTGCGCGGATGTGGTGTTCGCCCGTGCGAGTTCTTGAATTGCCGAAGGCAGAGGCTGAGACTTACCCTGCGTTGGCAATGCTCGCCTTCAGCTGCTCGCGCAGCGACTTGCGGCCAGCGCTGTTCGTTGCCCGCCAGGCCGCCAGAGCGAGTTCAAGGAACGCTGTCTCCGCGGGTGTCGGCGACGCATCCTTGCGCTCCACATCGAGCCAGCCCACGGGGCGCCCGGTCATCGCCTCGATCTGCCGCGCCAGCTTGTCGCCGATGGGCCGAGACGATTTGATCTGGCTCCACATGCTGGGCGAGATCTGCAGCGTGGCCGCGAATGCCTGCTCCAGGCCCTCCGGCGGCGTGCCTTGCGCCAAGGCCTTCTCGGCGTAGTCCTGGAACAGGGCCAGTGCGTTCTGTCTTCGGGCGACGGTGATGTTGGGCACGTGTTGTGTGTGGAATGCAACGAGGGCTGAACATCATTCTCGCAGGGGGTTGACGGTAGGGTAAAGACTCTTTACATGTCGGCGCCGATCCAATTCTGAGCCACTGTGCCGACCCGATTTTGAGCCAGGGGCTGAAGCCAGCTTTTGTGTCGCTGGCTGTGGATAAGTGTCGGTCTTTGCCTGGTTCGTTGGCCTCCTGTGCGTTGTGTTGATCGCGCGGGGGAAGCCGCGAAGGGCGTAGCCCGTAGCGGCTTCCCCCGCGCGCGGCGCGGCTCACAAGGGCTCTGCCTCGGCTTCGCTCTTCGTGCTCTTGCGGGCCTGCTCCCGCGCCTTGATGCGCCCCTTCGCCTGCGCCTGGCTGTGCCGGTAGCGCTGCGAGTCGTTGCCCGTCTCCACGATGTGGCAGTGGTGCGTGAGCCGGTCCAGCAGCGCCGTGGTCATCTTGGCGTCGCCGAAGACGCTGGACCATTCGGCGAAGTCCAGGTTGGTCGTGATCATCACGCTGGTGTGCTCGTACAGCCGGCTGAGCAGGTGGAACAGCAGCGCACCGCCGGCCTGGCTGAACGGCAGGTAGCCCAACTCGTCCAGGATCACCAGGTCCATGCGCAGCAGGCAGCTGGCGATGCGCCCGGCCTTGCCCTGGGCCTTCTCCTGCTCCAGCGCGTTGACCAGGTCCACCGTCGAGTAGAACCGCACCCGCTTGGCGTGCTGGGTGATGCCGGCCACACCGATGGCCGTGGCCAGGTGCGTCTTGCCCGTGCCCGGGCCACCCACCAGCACGGCGTTGTGCGCCTCCGCGGTGAACGCCGTGCCGGCAAGCAGCGTGACCAGCTTGCGGTCCACCGGCGAGACCTCGAAGTCGAAGCCGGCCAGGTCACGGTGCATGGGGAACTTGGCCGCGTGCATCTGGTGGCTGACCGAACGCACCGCCCGGTCGGTACCTTCGGCGTGCAGCAAGTGCTCGATCAGCCAGCGCGCGCTGTCCAGTCCGGCGCTGGCGCCTTGCTCGACCAGATCGCCCCAGGCGCCGGCCATGCCGTGCAGGCGCAACTGCTTGAGATCGACCATCACGTCACGCATGGTCGGCCTCCTGGGTTGCAGCGTCGGTTGCAGTGTCCGTGGCGGTTTGCCCGGCATCGGCGCGCAGGCTGTCGTAGCGCGCCGTGTCGGCCAGCGCCGGCATGCCCACCCGCAACTGCGTGGCCGCCGTCTGCGGCAGCGGCGCGGCGTTCAGCCGCCCCAGCACGTTGACCACGTGCTCCACGCTGACCCGCCCCGAGGGCGGCCCGCTCTCCAGGGCCAGTTCCACCGCCACCAGCACCGCATCCAGCCCCGCACTGGGCACGATGGCCAGCACCTGGGCCATGACGCGGTCGCCGCCCGGGTAGCGCAGCAACGAGCGGCGCAGCTGCTGCAGTGGCGCCGGCAGGTCCGCGAACGGCGCGCCGTTCCCCAGTGCTCCAGGCTTCCTCTGCACGAGCGGGATGTAGTGCTGCCAGTCGTAGCGTGTCTCGCCCCGGTTGCTCAGCCGCTCGTGGCGGGCCACCACCCGCTCGCCGCCCACCACCGCCACGGTGCCCGGGTACAGCCGGGTGCTGACCATCTGCCCGACCCACTCGCACGGCACCGAGTAGCGGTTGCGCGCCACCGTCACCAAGCAGGTGCTGCTCACCCGCGCGGGCTGCTCGACATAGCCGTCGAACGGCGCCGGCATGGGCATCAGGTGCGAGCGCTCGTTGTCCAGCATCTCGGCCACGCTGAACTGATCATGCTCGGGGTGGCGGACCTCTTCCCACAGCGCCCGGCAGCGCTGGCCCAGCCAGGCGTTGAGCTCGGCGAAGCTGGAGAAGCGCTCCTTGGCCGCGTCGATCCAGATCCGGCGGCGGCTGTCCTGCACGTTCTTCTCGACGATGCCCTTCTCCCAGCCCGAGGCGACGTTGCAGAAGTCGGCATCGACCAGGTAGTGCGCGCACATCACGGCGAAGCGGGCATTGACCAGCCGGCCCTTGCCCTTGCGAACCTTGTCCACCGCCGTCTTCATGTTGTCGTAGATGCCCCGGCGCGCCACGCCGCCCAGCGCTGCGAAGCAGCGGGTGTGGGCGTCGAATAGCATCTCGTGGCCCTGGCTGGGGTAGGCCACCAGCCAGAACGCGCGCGAGGCGCACAGCTTCATGTGCGCCACCTGCAGCCGGTAGTAGATGCCCCCGACCACCAGGCCCTCTTCGCTCCAGTCGAACTGGTAGGCCTCGCCGAGCTCGAAGCTCAGCGGCACATAGGCGCGGGCCACCACCCCGGCGCCTTCGCCGCAGCGCCAGGAACGGATGAAGTCGGTGACGCGGCTGTAGCCACCGTCGTAGCCCGCGGCCTTGATCTGCGCGTACAGCGCACGCCCCGTGCGGCGCTCGTGCTTGGGGCGCCGGGCATCGGCCACCAGCGCCTGCTTGATCGCCTCCTCGAAGGCCTTGAGCTTGCTCGGCATCTCGCCGCGCCGGTACTTCGGCGGGCCGTCGACCTCGCCGTGCAGCCACTTGGCCACCGTGTTGCGCGACAAGCCCGTCATGCGCGCAATCTGCCGTTCGCTCTTGTTGCCCAGGCTGCGCAACCGCCGGATCCTGCCAATCATGTCCATGGTGATCACTCCTTCTCCCCGCTGCTCAAAAAAGCAGCAGGGTAGGTCGTTCACCTGGCTCAGTTTTGGGTCGGCACTACCCTCAAAAGTGGCTCAGCTTTCGGTCGGCGCCAACAATGGCGCGCGAGTTGGTCATCGATGCACTGCGCATGGCCTGGTTCAAGCGCCATCCGGCCAAGGACGCCGGCCTGATCTTCCACAGCGACCGGGGCAGTCAGTACGCCAGCAAGGACTTCCGCGACGTGCTCACCGAATACGGCATCACCGCCTCAATGAGCCGGCGCGCCAACTGCTGGGACAACGCCTGCAGCGAGAGCTTGTTCGGCTCGCTCAAGGTCGAGCGGCTGCACGGCCAACGCTTCAAGAGCACGCGCCAGGCCAAGGACGAAGTGGTGGCCTGGATGCTCTGGTACAACCGAACCCGATTGCACTCGACGCTTGCCTACATCAGCCCGATGCAGTTCGAAGAAAACTGGCTTGCCGGCCAATCCCGACAAGCCAGCGCGTAGTCCAGCTATGGGATACGGAATCCAGGGGCAAGGTCAGTTCTCCAGGTCCGCGGTATTGGGCCGCTTCCGGATGACCTTTCAGCGGCCGTGCTGCAGCGTGAGTTCTCTGATGACCAGGCGAGCGACGAATCGGCGCAGCCTGATGGCTCGCAGGACGACGTCGAAAGCGGCAATGAAGCCGAGCCCGAGGAGCCAGAGGGTGACGACCAACCAGGCGCAGTCGAATCATCGACTGCCGACGCAACCCCCAGCCCAACTGGCGCCCCGCCCACGCCCGCACCTCCAACCACGCCGCCACCGCCGGCTGCGCCAGCACCATGAGCTCCGTCACCACCACCCGTGCCTATCGCGACGCCGCCTGCCCCCCGTCCTCCGGTCCCTCCCAACGGCATGAAGGCTCTGGACCCGGACATGGAGACAGGGATTGACCTGAAAGCGGAGTACGACGCCGCCATGGCGATGCGTCGCAAGTAGCAAGCAGATCGGCGCACGCGGGCAGGACGGAGTTCAGTCTTGCTCAGGCCAAATTCGGGCTCGAGCTTGTTGACGATTGCGCAATCTCAGTGGCGCACAGTCAGTTGCCAAGAAGCGTGGCAACTCTGCAAGACACGGCGAGTTCACCGGTCCTCAGACGGCAAGACAAGTAGGAACTCGGCCACCACGGAAAATCCGTCGTCGCCATTCCCCAGTTTGATTTCGATCGGCTCGAATTCCGTCCGATCCGAGTCGGGCCGAAGAGTTATTCGTTCGTGCCTCCAGCCGCCATCGTCCGCGGGCACCTTTTCGCTCGCGTAGAGTTTGACGGTGTACCGACCTCCAGTCTCGGGGTCAGCGATGCTGCGATGCTGGACCACAACAACCTTGCCTTCACGCGTCCCAGTAGGGTTCGCGCGGAACAGGCACCAAGAACCGTTCGGGATGCGGCGGTTCATCGATTCGCCCGCCACCCGAGCCACGAACAATCCGGGCTGCGCGCGCACCCAATCGGGCAGCGCCACCCAAGTTTCCGCACCGTCCTCCAGTGCCTGCGCGTCCGAGAAGGCGCCAGCGGCGAATCGAAGGTCGATGACCGGGGCGGCCGAGACCCCAGCATCTCGTTCCTCCTTCGAAACCTGCCGCAATGGCACGACATTCGAAGGTATGTTGGTCCGCGCCGCAACGTCGGCTTCCACCTCATCGGCAGCGTTCGTCGTAGGCCCTGCCCGCAAACGCGACCGGATGTAGGCCGCCAGCGGCGCATCGGTGCAATACACATAGCACCCCTTCATGCCTCGGGTCATCAAGGTGCGATAGGTGTTCTTGATGATGGCATCGCCGACAGCGCGCGCGCGCTCAGGATCGGCGAGCCTGATCTGGTTCAGGCCCCTGACCGATTGATCTGACCCCGCGCGCTTTGTCGCATCGGTGACGATCTGTCCGTCGCGGTAGGCGATATCCGGTCCGACAATGACGCCCACGTAGTCCAGTTCTAGGCCCTGGCAGGTATGGATGCAGCCGACTTGTTCAACCGATCCCGGTGTCACGATCCACAGGCTACCGTCTTTGTCTAGATTCCAACGTCGGCGATAGTCGAATTGGGGCAGTTCAATGTCCCAGGCTTGTGCGTCCTTCTTGCTCGGCCACTTCCAGCAATAGCCCGCAACGACCCGCGAGCGGTTATTGGCGCGATTTTTCAGCGCTACCAATGCGTGCATGTCGGCTGGGTTGTCGAAGACACGGAAGTCGAATTCACCGCCGTCCAAGGTCGGGTTCGCGGTGCCTCGGATGTCCAGCGTGTTGTCCAGCCAAGCCAAGTAGCCATCAGAGCCGTTGCACCTGAACTGCGAGGCTAGCTCTAGTTCAGTAACTGCAGCGCCAGCTTCGCGGGCGTGCCGCCGAAGTTCGTCGGTGTGGCCAATGTCGCGCAACGTGACCCGCTGGTCATCGTCAACGAAGAACACGGTGCAGCGGGCCGATCGGATCAGTTCCTTTACCTGGTTGTCGCCCAGGTTGCCGTAGAGGCCGCTCTTCTCGTTGAGGCGATGAGCCTCGTCCACGATCAAGGTGTCATAGCTGTCGGCCTCGATGTCTACGAATGCGCCAGAACCGCTGAACAGGTTGCTGATGCGCGTCTTTGTGAACGTCCCGGTCAGTTTGGCCTCGTAGACGGCCCGAGGCGCCGCATTCTTGGACACGTAGCGCGCATTGCGCTTTCGTGCGATGAGGGCGCCGAGAAGATTGATGGCAATGACCGATTTGCCTGTCCCTGGGCCACCCTGAACGATGACGACCTGCTTTTGCTGTGTTGATCGCGCGTCGGCCTCTAGGATGCTTTCGTGCGCCAATTTCTGGTCGTCTATCAGCACGAATTCGGGCTTGCCCTGGAGAAGGCCTGCCACGCTGTCGGCCAACATCTTCGACGGGCGGATGCGCCCGTTCTCTATTGCGTAGAGCGCACCCCTGCGGTCACCGTGGCGCACGTGTTCGCGTATGAATGCCTGTAGCTTCGCTCGCTCACGCGCCAAGAATAGCGGCGCGCGCTCGAGGTGCGCGCGGTAGTGCGGGTGATCAATCTCTCCGTCACGCGGGTGGTTGTGCAAGTAGGCACAGGGTTGCAACGTCATTCCACCGTCTTGCACGGCGGTGTTGAAGTCCTGCAGGTAGGCTGCGTAAGACCAGGCTTGGTACGACGGGTGGGTGCCCTCGCGTTCACCGGCGCGACCGCCGCGACGCGCCCACACAATGGCGTCCTTGTCGCTGCGGCGGGACTCCGACCACTGCTTAAGTTCGATGATCATGACCTTCGTTCGAGCAGCGGCGTCCTCGCCGGTGATCACGAAGTCAATGCGCTTGGAAGTTTGCGGCAACTGGTACTCGATGGCCACCCCGGCGTCCTCGGGGATCTCCTCGTCCCCCAGTACCTTTGCCATCTCTAGCAGCGAGTGCTTCCAGGACTGCATCTCGGACGAGCCGACGTTATGGCCGGTCGCGCTGCGGTAGTGCCGCGACACCACATCTTCGATGTCGTCGCGCAGGGCGTGGTGCAGAAATTGGCTCTTGCTGGCCTGATAGATGATCACCGTGCTTTGGCGTTCAAAGTTCGTCGTACTTCTTGCTGTTGCCACGCGCCAAGGTGGCCGGGTACTTCAGCTCGTTGAGCTCAAGCTTGGCCTTTGCTGCCGCGATGGGGTCGATGCCCAGCGCGCTGGCCAGTTGGATCAAGTACAGCAATACGTCCGCGACCTCAGCACCCACTGCGTCGCGTTTCTCGGACGTGAGTGCGCGGCTTTGGGCTTCTGTAAGCCACTGAAAGTGCTCCAGCAACTCGCCGGCCTCGACGACAAGTGCCGAGGCGAGGTTCTTTGGTGAATGGAACTGTTGCCAGTCGCGCTCTTCGGCGAACCGGGCAAGCTGAACTGCCAAGGTGCTAAGGGAATCGGGCATGGGGACCGAACTGGGCTTGAAGGCCGCAGCATAGGTCAAGTGGCAGAACTGCCCGGCGCAACGCGGCAGGAACGACGGCAGCCGTCAGCAGGAAGGCCTGCGCGCGTCTGACGGGTCGCCGCGCGAATCCACGGCACAAATCCGTCACAACAAAGCCAAAGGGGTTAGCTCCAAATGAAGCTAACCCCTTGATTTTATTGGCTCCCCGACCTGGGCTCGAACCAGGGACCTACGGATTAACAGTCCGGCGCTCTACCGACTGAGCTATCGGGGA
>JAKLLB010000046.1 GCA_023150345.1 Aquabacterium sp. | reverse complement strand
GCCGACGCCATCGTCACATCGCTTCAGGATCCACGCTCCCCCTGGAGCGACGCATGTGGGAGATCTACGCCTACCAGAACGCCGACAGCCTGTTCGGCATCTTCAACGCTGCGGCAGCCATCCACGGCTCCGGCGACTACATGGCGGCCGTCGCCGCCGTGGCCTTCTGCGGGTTCATCGCGGCCCTGGTGGCCTACGCCTTCGCGCCCGAGAAGCTGCAGGGCTGGAAGTGGCTGGCCACGGTGCTGCTGGTGTTCTCCGTCCTCATCGTGCCGCGGGTGACCGTGGGCGTAGTCGACAAGACCGGCGGATCCGCCGTAAAGGTGGTGGCCAACGTCCCCTTCGGCGTGGCCTTCCTCGGCAGCGTCACCAGCACGGTCGGGCACACGCTCACGGGCCTGTTCGAGAGCTATCGAGCTGGCCAAGCGCTTTGAGGGATTCGAGCGTAAGGTGAAACGCGGAATCGAGATCACTGCCGTCCCCTACATCTGCCCGGCAGGGTTCTGGACGATTGGGTACGGCCATCTCTGCGACCCCAAGCATCCGCCGATCACGGAGGCAGAAGCCGAGGTCTATCTGGCGCGCGATCTGCAGACGGCACTGACGGCGACGCTGCGCTACTGCCCGGTACTGGCCACTGAGCCGGAGGCGCGGCTCGCGGCCATCGTTGACTTCACGTTCAACCTTGGCGCGGGGCGGTTGCAGACGTCGACGCTGCGACGGCGCATTAACCAGCGGGACTGGTCTTCTGCTGGGCAGGAACTGCGGCGATGGGTCTATAGCGGTGGAAAAGTACTGCCGGGACTGGTCACACGGCGTGAGGCTGAAGCCGCTTGGCTGCTCAACGCCGCATGAACCAGAGATTCAACTGAATCAAATCCCGGGCTGCAACTCCACCTGCACCTCTCGCGATTTGCCGGCCCGCTCCACGGACAAGACTACGACATCGCCGACCTTCCTGTCGTCGAGCCGGGCGAGCAGCTTGGCCACATCGTCGATCGCCGTGCCGTCGATGCGAACGATGCGGTCGCCGGGCACGATGCCTTGTGGGGTAATCTCGACCCCAGCGAGCCCGGCTTTGTGCGCTGCCGAGCCGGGGGTGACACGCAGCACGAACACGCCCTTGCTTCCCGTCAGCGCAAGCAGGCGCTGATTGAGCTGTTCGTCCACCTCGATGCCAAGCGCCGGGCGGATGTATTTGCCGGTCTTGATGAGTTGCGGCACTACCCGCATGACGGTGTCCACCGGCACGGCAAAACCGATCCCGGCCGAGGCGCCGGAGGGGCTGTAGATCGCCGTGTTGATGCCGATAAGCCGACCGGCCGAATCGAGCAGGGGGCCGCCCGAGTTGCCGGGGTTAATGGCGGCGTCGGTCTGAACCAGGTGATCAATGGCCGGGCCGCCCGCTTCTCCCGGTAACGAGCGGTCGAGCGCGGAGACGATGCCGGTGGTGAGCGTCCAGTCCAGGCCAAAGGGGTTGCCGATAGCAAACACCTTCTGTCCCACCTTGAGGTCGGCGCTGGTGCCGACCGGCACGGCAGGCGGGCGTTTGAAGCCGACGCCGATCTTGAGTACGGCGATGTCGTGTGCTGGGCTGGCCCCCACCAGCGCGGCCTGGTAGTCGCGGCCATCGGCGAGTTTGACGGTGGCTTCGGACGCGCCCTGGATGACGTGGAAGTTGGTGACGACGTGGCCGGCGTCGTCCCAGATGAAGCCCGAGCCAGTGCCGCGCGGCACGGAGAAGACGTTGCGCGTCCAGACATCGCGTACCAATTGTGCGGTAGTGATGTAGACCACCGAGGCGCGCGATTTCTCGAACAGTTCGATGGTGGCTTTCTCGTCCGCCGCCAGATCGCCACGCGCCGTCACAGTGCGTTCTGCCGCCTCGCGCGGACTGAACCAGGCCTCGATGGCGGGCAGGAACTGCCACAGCAGCATGAGCGCGGCAATACAGGCGGTGATGAAGAGCCAGCGCCGGACGAAGTGGTCCGGCGCGGGACGTTGGTACGGGTCGGGGTAGGCCATGAGAAGTCTCCTGTTGATAGGCAATCAGCGCCACAGCCCGCTCGGGCGCCAGCGCGGTGGGCGCGGCGTCAAAGCGGATTCCGGCAAGAAATGGGGCGCGTGGAGTGGCAACGCTGATGCTGGCCCAGGCGCCAACGTCAGTAGGCGTGAGATGCGTTCTTGCGTGGCCGGATGCGTGCGCAACCAGGAGGGTTCGGGATTGCCCCATCCCGGCCACAACCAGGCGCGCCAGGAGCGGCTGACCCGCTCGATTTTCGCCAGCGCGGACGCAAGCCCCTGCGGGTCGCCAGTCAGTTCCGCAGCGTGGCGGTCAGCGTCGAACTCACGCACGCGAGACAAGCCGAGCTGTGCGAGCAGGGCCAGCTGGGGCGAGGCGGCCAGCAGAAGCAGTCCAGGCCAATTGACCGCCACCGCGCCGGCCAGCAGTGCGGGCAAGCTGAACACAATAGTGATCTATCCGACCATCGCCAGCAGGCTCGTGAGGCGACTGACGGAATCCGCCGGCCCCATGACACGCAGATCCTCAGTGGCGATGTGCGCGACCTCGTGCGCGAGCACACCCGCCAGTTCGCGCGAACTCAGGTTGCGCAGCAGGCCATCGGTGAGGGCGATCGATGCATGCTGCTTCGAGCCGATAGCGAAGGCGTTGACGACGGCACTGGGCACGTAGTGCGGCACCGGCGTGGCGGACAAACCGGCACGGGCGGACAGTTCGCGCAACATGGCCCAAATCTCGGGGGCTTCGTGCGGGTGCAGTGCCCGTGCGCGATACAGGCGCAGGGTCAGCGCCGACGCTGCTGCCGGCTCCAGCAGCAGCGCGCCTGCAACTGCAGACAGCGCGAGCCAAGAGCCGCCTTCGCCGAACAGCAGGCTCCCCGCAGCGGACGCGATCCCGACCAGGGTCAGGGCCAGCAGCCCGGTCTGCAGGCGGTTGAGCCAGCGATGTTGCAACCACGCAGCGCGCAGGTCACTGGGATGATGACGATTCATGCCCAGATCTCTCGGCGACGCGGTCGTCGCGATCGCGCAGCAGCCAGTAAGTGGTACCAAGCGCAAGTGTGGCGCCTGCCAGCGCGGCGATTTTGGCGGGACTCGTGTCGGGGTCGAGGACCACGAACTTGCGTGCCAGCGCGATCAGGCCGATGAGGATCACGGTCTTGACCTGGATGATGCTGTCCCGACGCAGCGCCACGCGCACGATGGAATGCTTGAACTCCATCGCAATCAAAAGTGTCATGATCATGCCGAACACGCTCTGGAACACCTTGTGGTCCAGGGGATTGAAGGCATCGAGGACCAGCAGCGTGAATACGATAGAGATGAGCTGGAGAAGCGACACCACGATGATGACGGCAATCACCGCCGACAGCACGAGCGCGATGACCCACTCAAAGCGCTCGTAAAAACTCATGATGGCCCACTGGTCACGCAAGACCTGAAATGGGTTGAGGCGTGTTGATTTCATGAAGATGGACTCCCTGCGAAATTGCCGCTGACGGGACGATGGCGCATTGCACTGATGCTTCGTTCGACTATCTCGGCCGGCATGTCCAGCGCCGACATTGCCTGGTCCGTCAGCCCAAGGGCTGCGGCAAAGGACTGCTGATAACCCAGCAAGGTGGGCACTCCGAACGCAGCCGGCATCACGGCCGCCACACTGCACCCCGCTAGCAATATCAGCGTGACGCTCAGCAGGCCCAGCATCGATCAGCGCCCAACCTGCGCCGTCGCCCAGCGCACGATGTCCTGCGCGCCCATGGCGCCCGCCTGACGCCCAATCTCCCGCCCACCTTGGAACAGGGCCAGCGTCGGAATGCTGCGGATACCGAACTGCGCGGCCAGGTGGGGCTCAGCCTCGGTGTTCACCTTCGCCAGCCTGATACTGGGTTCGAGCTGGCGCGCCGCTTGCTGAAACTGCGGTGCCATCATCTTGCAAGGCCCGCACCACGGCGCCCAGAAATCGACAAGCAAAGGAAGATCGCTGCGCTCCACGTGGCGCCCGAATGTCGCCGTGGTCAACTCGATGGGCTCGCCCGTGAACAAGGGCTGCTGGCAGCGGCCACAGTTAGGTTGATCCGCGAGCTTGGCGGCCGGCACACGGTTGATGGACTGGCAATGCGGGCAGACGATGTGAAGGTGTTCGCTCATGGTGTGGCCCCTTGGGATGTAGAGAGTGAGGTTTCGGACTGGGGGGGCGCCGACTCGCGGGATTCGGACTTCAGCCCCTGGGTCAGCTGACGGATGTCGTTTTCGTCCAGGGTTTCCCGCGCCAGCAGTTCGCGCGCGCAGCGCTCCAGCACCGCGCGGTTGGTATCGAGAATCCGGTAGGCGCGCTCGAACACGCCCATCACGATGTCGCGGATCGCCTGATCGATGCGCGCCTGGGTGGATTCCGCCACCCGGCAACCACCTTGGGCCAGCTCGGGGACGTCGAGAAAACGCGGCCGCTGCGCCTCAAACGCGATGTAGCCGAGTCCCTCGTCCATGCCAAAGCGGGTGATCATGTCGCGGGCAATGTCGGTGGCCCGTGCGAGGTCATCGGCAGCCCCGGTGGACAGCTCGCCGAACACGAGCTTCTCGGCCGCACGACCGCCCAGCAGCACGGCGATCTTGTGTTCCAGATCGGCGCGCGTCATCAGGAAGCGGTCTTCGGTGGGGCGTTGCAGCGTGTAGCCCAGCGCGCCGATGCCGCGCGGGATGATCGAGATCTTGTGCACGGGGTCGGTGCCGGGCAGCGCCAGCGCCACCAGCGCATGGCCCATCTCGTGATAGGCCACGGTTTCCCGCTCCTTGGGATTGAGCACTCGGTTCTTCTTCTCCAGGCCCGCCACGATGCGCTCGATGGCGGCGGTGAAATCCTGCAACTCCACGGCGGACGCTTTGCGCCGGGTCGCGGCCAGCGCGGCCTCGTTGACCAGGTTCGCGAGGTCTGCACCCGAAAAGCCGGTCGTCAACGCCGCGACTTGTTCGAGATCGACATCACTGGCCAGGGTAACCTTCTTGACGTGCACCTTCAGGATATCGAGACGGCCTTTCTTATCGGGACGGTCCACCAGCACCTGGCGGTCGAAGCGACCGGCGCGCAAAAGCGCCTGATCGAGAATTTCAGGCCGGTTGGTGGCGGCGAGAATGATGAGCCCCACTGAACTGTCGAAACCATCCATCTCGGTCAGGAGCTGGTTGAGAGTTTGCTCGCGCTCGTCGTGGCCGCCGATGGGGCCTCCTACGCCGCGCGCACGGCCCAGCGCGTCGAGTTCGTCGATGAAGATGATGGCCGGCGCCTGCGCGCGGGCCTGCTCGAACAGGTCGCGCACGCGCGCCGCCCCCACGCCGACGAACATCTCGACGAACTCCGAGCCGGAGATGGAAAAGAATGGCACCCCAGCTTCGCCCGCGACGGCTTTGGCGAGCAGTGTCTTGCCGGTGCCGGGCGGCCCCACCAGCAGCACACCTTTCGGGATGCGCGCCCCGAGACGACCGTAGTCCTGCGGGTGCTTCAGGAAGTCGACGATCTCGACCAGTTCGGCCTTGGCTTCATCGACGCCCGCGACATCGGCGAAGGTGACGCCCGTGTTCTTCTCCATGAACACCTTGGCGCGACTCTTGCCGATGCTCATGAAACCACCGATGCCCTGCTTCTCGGCGAAGCGGCGGAACAGGAAGAACCAGACGCCGAAGAAAGCCACGGCCGGCAGAATCCAGGAGAGCACATCACGCAGCCAGGTGCTTTCCACCACTCGCGCGTAGGACACATCGTATTTCGACAGCTGCTCGGCCAGGTCGGGTTCGACGCGGGTGGCCACGATGGTGGTCTTGCCCCGGCTGTCCGGCGACTTCAGGCGCCCGGTGACCGTGCGGTCCGACACCAGCACTTCGGCGAGGCGCCCCTCGGCCAGCGCCTTCTCGAATTCGCTGTAGGGCACGGGCTCGACAGTCTTGGCCGCCTGCCAGTAGTTCTGCAGCGTCAGCAGCAACAGGCCGGCGACGATCCAGTAGCCAATGTTCCATTGATCTTTCTTTTCCATGGGCAATGTTCCTCGCAAGTCGTGTCGCTAGAGAATGGGGGTGAACAGACGGGCCACCCCGTCGCGCAAGCGGATGGCCAGCGGGCGGGCGCGTAACGCCATGGCCGACATCTCGTTCGATGCATCACGGGCGGCATCAAAAAGGGATTCCAGCCGCGTAGACAGCGCGGTGTCGTACACCTCCACATTGAACTCGAAGTTGAGGCGCAGGCTGCGCGCATCCCAATTGGCCGAACCCAGGCAGCACCACTGGCCGTCTATCAGCATCAGCTTGCTGTGGTCAAACGGGCCAGGCCGTTCGAAGATGCGTACACCGTGCTCCAGCACCTGCCAGTAGTGGGCGCGCGCGGCCCATTGCACCGTGGGATGGTCGCCGTTTGCGGGAGTCAGCACCTCGACGCGCACGCCGCGCAACGCGGCCGTGCTCAGCGCCGCGATCATCGGCTGATCGGGCACGAAGTAAGGTGTCCAGATGCGCACCGAATGCTTCGCCGCGCTCAAAGCGCCCATGAAGGTCCAGCGCATCCTGTCCAGGGCCTCATCGGGACCGGCCTCGATGCCGCGCGCCCAAGAGGTTCCTTGCTCATCAGCCGTTGCGGGCGGTTCGCCCCAGAAACCCTTGCTGAGCCGCTCGCCCGTGGTATCGCACCAATCATCGGTGAAGCACCGCATCAGATGCGCAACCACCGGCCCGCGCAGACGAAAGTGCAAATCGTGACAGGCCTGCTCCGGCGCATCGGGCCGCTAATACGGGCTGAAGATGTTCATGCCGCCGGTGAAACCCGTCTCGCCATCGATCACCAGCAGCTTGCGGTGATTGCGCAGATGCGCGGCATGCAGGCGCGCGGGAATCAACGTCGGGTTGAACGTCGCCGCCGGAACGCCGGCGCGTTGCAAGGCGCGGTAGGCGCTGCGGGGCCTCCAGCGGGCATAGACGTCGTCGATCAGCACCCGCACTTGCACGCCGCGCTCATGAGCCCGGCGCAGCGCATCGACGAACTGCGCCCCGATGCCTTGGCTGTCGAAGATGTACGAAGCCAGCGCGACGCTGTGCCGCGCCGACTCGATGGCAGCGAGCATGGCCGGGTAGGCCTGCTCGCCATCGACGAGCGGCTCGATGCGGTTGCTGCTGGTCAGCGACTGGCCGGTGGCACGTCCCACCAGGTGCGCCAGGCCGGCAAACGGCGCCGATACGGCCTGGGGCATCGTAGGCGCGAGGTCCTGCCGAACAGCAGGATCTGCCCCCGGAAACAGCCGCCGCGCCCGCCGCTGGTAACGGTTGATGCCGAACAGCCCATACAGCAGCGAACCGCCCAGCGGCAACAGCGCGATCAGCAGCACCCACAGCGTGGCCGATCGAGGGTCACGCTTGTAGATGACCGCGTGCCCCGCTGTGGGGATAGCGACCGCCAGCGACACGAGGGTGGCTGCCCATGTCAGCCCGTTGGGGTCGGACACGACAGCCTCCCCATGACTCAAGATTCGCCGCCCGCTGACTTCTTCTTGCGCGCAGGCTTGCTCGCGTCGCTCGGCGGCGTCTCGGCCACGTTCGCGGCATCGGGCTTCTCAGGCTCGGCCGGCTTCGCGGGTGGCTCCTGGCGCTCGAAGACCACCCGTTCGGCCTTGTCGTCCCAGCGGGCGCTGGCTTGATCGGCCTTGCCGATACCGCCACCCAGCATCTCGCGCGCCAGAGCAGTTTCCAGCTCGCTGCGGATCAGCCGCTTGAGCTCACGCGCGCCGAACTCGGGCTTGTAGCCTTCCTCCGCGAAGTGATCGATCAAGGTCTGATCGAAGGTCAGCGTCACGCCCTGGCTGGCGGCGTTGCGGGCCACACGATCGAGCTGCAGGCCGACGATATGGCGGATCTCCTCCTTGCCCAGCGCATGGAAGACGATGATCTCGTCGATGCGGTTGAGGAACTCGGGGCGGAAGTGTCCGCGCAGCACGTCCATCACCTCGCCCTTGGTCTTCTCGTATTCCTCGCCGGCGGCGCCACGGGCCTTCAGCCGACGCTGGATGATGTCCGAGCCCAAGTTCGAGGTGGCGATGATGATGGTATTGGTGAAATCCACCACCCGGCCCTTGCCGTCGGTGAGCCGCCCGTCGTCGAACACCTGCAGCAGGATGTTGTAGACGTCGGGGTGAGCCTTCTCGATCTCGTCCAGCAGCAACACGCTGTAGGGTTTGCGCCGCACCTTCTCGGTGAGCTGGCCACCCTCGTCGTAGCCGACGTAACCCGGAGGCGCCCCCACCAGGCGTGCCACGGTATGGCGTTCCCCGTACTCGGACATGTCGATGCGCAGCAGCGCACCTTCATCGCCATAGATGGACTCGGCCAGCGCCTTGGCGAGCTCGGTCTTGCCCACGCCGGTCGGCCCGAGGAACAGAAAAGTCGCCACCGGCTTGCTGCCTTCGCGCAGGCCCGCGCGCGACAACCGCACGGCATCGGCCACCGCGCGCACCGCTTCGTCCTGGCCCACCAGGCGCTCGTGCAGCCGCTGCTCCAGATGCAGCAGCTTCTCGCGTTCTTCCACCGTCAGCTCGTTGACCGGAATGCCGGTCAGGCGCGAGACGATCTGCGCGACATGCTCGGCCTTGACTTCGGCGCTGCCCGAGGCGCGCTCGCGTTCCCACTCCTCGACGAGCTTCTTGAGTTCAGTCTCCTTGGCCTCGATGCGCCTGCCCAGCTCGGCGGCCTTGTCGTACTGCTTGCGCGAGGCCACATAGTCCTGCTCACGCCGTAGCTGGTGCAGTTCGGACTCCAGCTCTTGCACCGCCACCGGGCGGGCCGTGGCCGACAGCTTCACGCGTGCGGCCGCCTGGTCGAGCAGGTCGATGGCCTTGTCAGGCAAAAAGCGCGCGGTGATGTAGCGGTCCGACAACTCGGCGGCGGCGATGATCGCATCCTCGGTGATGCTGACCTTGTGGTGCGCCTCGAAGGTGTCGCGCAGGCCGCGCAGGATCATCATGGTCTGCGCTACCGTCGGCTCGGGCACCATCACCGGCTGGAAGCGACGCTCCAGTGCGGCGTCCTTCTCGATGTACTTCTGGTACTCGTTGAGCGTCGTGGCGCCGATCAGGTTCAGTTCGCCGCGCGCCATCATCGGCTTGAACACGTTGGCCACGTCCAGCCCGCCTTCGCCGCCACCCTGGCCTGCACCGACGATGGTGTGCACCTCGTCGATGAAGAGAATCAGCTCGCCCTGGTGCTCGGTCACTTCCTTGAGCACCTTCTGCACGCGCTCCTCGAACTCGCCCCGGTACTTGGCGCCAGCCACCATGGCATTGATGTTGAGTTCCACCAGGCGCTTGTCGCGCAGCGTCTCAGGCACTTCGCCGGCCACCATGCGCTGCGCCAACCCTTCGACGATGGCGGTCTTGCCGACGCCGGGCTCGCCGATCAGCACCGGGTTGTTCTTCTTGCGCCGGGCCAGCACTTCGATGGTCGTCTCGATCTCCTGCGCGCGGCCGATGACCGGATCGAGCTTGCCCTCGCGCGCCATCTTGGTGAGGTCGCGCGAATACTTGTCGAGTTCCGGCGTGTTGGTCGGCGTCTCGGCGCGGCCATCCTCGGCCCCTTTGCCGACCACCTTGCTTACCTGCTGGCGCAGCGCTTGCGGCGTGAGGCCGTAACGGCGCAGCAGGTTGGCCGCCAAACCTTCGCCTTCCTCGGCGAGCCCGATCAGGAAATGCTCCGGCCCGACATAAGAGTGGCCGAGTTCGTTGGAGGCCACGAAAGCACGGCTGAGCGCGTCCTTGACCCGGGGCGACACGCCGATCTCGCCCTCGAACGGCTTATCGCCGCGCTTGGCTTCGGATTCGATCTGGCGCTTAAGGTCATCGACCTTGATCTTGAACTGCCCCAGGATGGTCTTGACCACGTCGCTGTCGGATAGCGCCAGCAGCAGGTGTTCGGTATCGACTTCGGCGCGCCCGAACTCTGCAGCGTGTCGGGCGGCCTCCTGCAATAGGGCCTCGGACTGTTCGCTGATACGGCTGGCGAGCCCACTGCCGCGACGGCGCGCGGTGCCCGTACCGGCCGGGGCGGGTTCGCCGAACGAGGCATCGACGACCTCGTCGGTATCGGCCGCCATGGACGGTGCGTCGTCACCGATGCGGAAGAAGTCGCTGCCAAGGAAGTCTTCGAACAGCCCGCTGCGCGAGCCGAACAAGGCTTCCAGCGGTGAGACGGTGCGCTTTTGCTGGCGCACCAGTTGGCGATAGTGATCGTCACACAACAGCATGGTGCTGTGGCGACCATTGAGATTGGCTTCCACCCGCACCGTGGCGGGCTGGCCGCAGACTTGGCATTGTTTTCTGGCCATGCTGATGCTCCTGTAAAGATTGATCTGACGAGGCACCGCCGATCACGGTGCCTCATCTCTTTGTGGTTTTGAGAAAAACGCGCTGCCCCGCGTCAGCCGTTGATCGGGATCGAGCGCCCCTGCTTGGGCGTACTGGCCTCGCGCTTTTCCATCGTGATCGTGAGCACACCGTTCTTGAAAGCGGCCTTGATCGTGTCCTGGTTGGCATCGGCCGGCAGGTTCAGAGCGCGCTGAAAGCTGCCGTAGGAGCGCTCCACCCGGTGGAAACCGCCGTCTTTCGTTTCCTGCTCCTGACGCTTTTCACCGCGCACCAGCAGCACGTCGTTGTCGAGCGTGATCTGGATGTCTTTTTCCTCGACGCCGGGTACTTCCAGGGCGATCTTGTACTGCTTGTCGGTCTCCTGGATGTCCAGCGCCGGCTTCAGCATGCCCGGCCAGTCCGACGGCCAGCGTGGCATGGCCAGCGTCGGGAAACCGAAGCCTCGAAACGCGTCGTCGAACAGGCGGTCGATATCGCGATGCAATTGCAGGATGGGACTGACGGGCCCACCCGCCACCGGCAGGTCATTGCGCTGCACCGGCAGCGAGGCCGTGCTCTGTTGTTCTTCCTGCTCCTTCTTGAACCAGTTCCAGGGAGCCAATTTCTTGAAATCAAAGTCCATGTCACACCTCCAGAAGAAAAATCGAAGACTCTCGCTCACTCCGTTTGCCTGCGGCGACGGACAGCGCGCCCAGGCGACACGGGATGTTTCGCTGACTTTGGCTGCTCATCTGTGCGTATCACCTCCTTCTTTCTGCCTGCTTGGGTCTGATCATTGATCCATCGATCGATTTCACTTTGACGAAACCGCCATGTCCCGCCCACCTTGAAGGCCGGAATTTCCCCGTGCGCGGCGAGCCGGTAGAGCGTCCGCTTGCCGACTTTCAAGTAGGCAGCCAACTCGTCGAGTGTGCAGATCGCCTGCTGGCGCGCTGTCATACCACCCCCACAAGTTCCGTCGTAACGCGGCCTCGCCTGAGGAAATTCTTGCAAGACTTTGCAAGATATTGCGCCTAACATGCCGAAATTCAAGAGTCAACATCCAGCGACCTGAACCGCCCCGGTTTCTGAGGAGGCTCCTTCATTTGAGAAGATGGAGCCAAGATGAGGAAGTCGAAGTTTTCCCCCGAGGTGCGCGAGCGCGCGGTGCGCATGGTGCTGGAGCACCGTGGCGAACATGCGTCGCAGTGGGCGTGCATTGAATCCATCGCTGGCAAGATCGGCTGCACAGCCCAGACGCTGGACAACTGGATCAAGCAGCACGAGCGCGACACCGGCCAGCGCGAGGGGCTCACGAGCGAGGATGCACGGCGCATCAAGGATCTCGAGCGAGAGAACCGCGAACTGCGCAAGGCCAACGAGATCCTGAAGCTGGCCAGCGCGTTTTTCGCCCAGGCGGAACTCGACCGCCGCCTGAAGTCCTGAACGCGTTCGTGGACGAGCACCGCCAGCGCCTGGGGGTCGAGTCGATCTGCCGCACCCTGCAGATCGCCCCTTCGGCGTACCGACGACACGCCGCACGGCTGCGCAATCCAAGCCTGCGCTCGCTGCGCACCCAACGAGACAGCACCTTGCTGCCCCGCATCGAGGACGTCTGGCGCAGCAACCTGCAGGTCTATGGGGCCGACAAGGTCTGGCGGCAACTCAACCGCCAAGGCGTTACCGTGGCGCGCTGCACCGTGGAGCGGCTGATGCGCCAGCAAGGCTTGCAGGGCGTGCGCAGGGGCAAGACGCAGCGAACCACGGTGCCCGACCCCAAGGCGGCGTGTCCGCTGGACAAGGTCAACCGGCAGTTCAAGGCCCAGCGACCCAACCAGCTCTGGGTCTCGGACTTCACCTACGTCTCGACCTGGCAGGGCTGGGTGTACGTGGCCTTCGTGGTGGACGTGTTCAGCCGGCGCATCGTGGGCTGGCGCCAGAGCAGTTCGATGCACACCGAGTTCGTGCTCGATGCGCTGGAGCAGGCGCTGTACGACCGCAAGCCGTCCGAAGGCGATGGCCTGGTGCATCACTCGGACAGAGGATCGCAATACCTGTCGATTCGCTACAGCGAGCGGCTGGCCGAGGCGGGCATCGAGCCTTCCGTGGGCAGCAAGGGCGACTCTTACGACAACGCCCTGGCCGAGACGATCAACGGGCTCTACAAGGCCGAAGTGATCCACCGCAGGGGGCCGTGGAAGACCAAGCAGGCGGTGGAACTGGCCACCTTGGAGTGGGTGTCCTGGTTCAACCACCACCGCTTGATGGGGCCGCTGGGCTACGTGCCCCCGGCCGAGTTCGAGGCGAACTACCATCGCCAACGCGCTGGTCAGGCCGCGACTGCCTGACTCAAACCAACTGGCCTCCGCGATTCCCGGGGCGGTTCATGGCGCCCATCGGTGTGCTCTTGTCCAGCACCTTGCGCTTGCCCGCCCGCATGGCTACGTGCCAGTTGACGTTGATCTCTTGCGTCTCTTCCCGCTTGCCAACGCCCTGGTAACCCGAGTCGGCGAAGACATCGGTTTCCGCTCCGTGCACCAACGCATGCGCCTGCGTCACGTCGTTGACGTTGGCCGCTGTGCCCACCACCGTATGCACCAGGCCCGAATCCGCATCGACACCAATGTGGGCCTTCATCCCGAAGTGCCACTGGTTGCCCTTCTTGGTCTGGTACATCTCGGGGTCTCGTTCGCCGCTGCTGTTCTTGGTCGAACTCGGCGCGGCGATCAGCGTGGCATCGACCACCGTGCCGCTCTTGAGGAGCAGGCCCTTGGCCGCCAGCGTGGCGTTGACGGTGGCCAGGATCTGCAAGCTCAGGTTGTGGGTTTCGAGCAGGTGGCGAAACCGAAGAATGGTGCTCTCGTCGGGCAGGTTGTCTTCGCCGGCATCCAGACCCACGAACTCACGGAACAGCGCCATGTCGTACAGCGCCTCTTCCATCGCCGGGTCCGAGAGGTTGAACCACTGCTGGATGAAATGAATGCGCAGCATGGTCTCCACGGCAAACGGTGGGCGTCCGCCCTTGGCGCCAGGGGCCGGTGCATGTGGCGCGATCAACGACACCAGCTCGGCCCACGGCACCACCAGGTTCATCTCGTCCAGGAACTCGCGCTTGCGCGTCCTCTTGGTCTTGCGCTCGAATCCGCTCTCGCCCAGGCTCAGTTGTTTCATGCCGTCAATGTCTCACATCGGGCCAGCGGTACCGGGGTTGTGCAGACCTTCCTTAGCGCTTCAGGTGCCCAGTCTGGTTTTCACACGGACCATGCTCGTCTTCTCAACTCGAAGAATGGGCACACGCAGAACACACACTCGTGCAGAATGAGAATGCGGTCTTCCGTGCATGGCGCGGGCGCACGACAACCCATGGAAATGAGGGGAACCAGCAATGTCGACACCAATACACGTGCGTAAGCAGTTGATCATCCCCGCTGAGATCGATAAACGCTGGACCGCCATTGCCATTGACGCTGCGACAACGACCTCCGAGGTAGTTCGCAAAACTTTCTCGCTCTACGTCATTTCGACCGAGAAGAAGCAGCAAGGCTTAAAGCTCGGGTTTGCTCGCCTCACCCAGCCACTTGAAACAGAGGTCATCGGTTTGTAGGTGCATTCACTGCGCCGGCTGATCAACAACTGCAGCGCATCGGAGAGTTGCACTCGCTGAATCCGGACTTCTCAATGACCTCTATTCGCTCTCCTCTGAGCCTTGGGAAGCAGCCCGACCTCTAGTTTTGATCCTTCGAGATCTTCCCGGGGGAATCTCACATGCCCATGAAAACCAGAACGCCAAGTTTGCGTACACAAAAGGGGGAATCCATCCCATCAATTAGGCTGAACACCAGCACCAAGGATTCACTTGAGGCTTTACTCCGAGAAGTCAGAGCCTGCAAGATATGTTCCACAAATCTCCCGCTGGGCCCACGGCCAGTTCTTCAATGTCATGCATCCGCACGTGTCCTAATCGTCGGACAAGCACCCGGCCGGAAAGTACACGAATCAGGCATTCCGTTTCAAGACGCCAGCGGCGAGCGGCTGCGTTCTTGGCTTGGGATTTCATCTGAAATCTTCTATGACGAACGTCGAGTCGCCATCTTGCCCATGGGGTTCTGCTTTCCCGGAACTGGCGTTTCGGGCGATCTACCCCCACGACCTGAGTGCGCTCCAGCATGGCGAAATGAACTTCTCAAGCACCTGAGGGCGGTCCAACTCACCTTAGTCATTGGACAGTTTGCTCAAGACTACCATCTCCCCAATGCAGGCTCATCGGTGACGGAGGTAGTTCAGTCTTGGCGCATGCACCTTCCAAGCGTCATTCCACTTCCTCATCCAAGCCCGAGGAACAATCGATGGCTTGCACGAAACCCCTGGTTCGAAGCTGAGCTATTGCCTGTACTTAGGAAACGTGTCGCCCTCTCACTCAGTGATGCCTAACAAGTCACTTGTGGACTCCCTCTAAGTCACTTCTTAAGGGCACGTATCGTTTTTCCTAACAGCGCACCCGTCCTTGATGGACGGCTCCGAAGATACATCTCAAACAGTCCACAAACCGTCTACTAAAGCCATTTGAACCAGCGAAAGACCGCTACCAACCCAACACTCATTAGTAAGCAAAGACCTACCAACACCCAGAAGCCATTGGTGGCATCTGCGAACGGCAGTCCCAGAAGATTGGCGCCAAACAGGCCAGTGACAAAGTTCAAGGGCAAGAAGATTGTGGATACCACGGCAAAAACATAAGAGCTTTGATTCAGCTGTCGCTCCTGAATGCGGTTTGCCTGGTCACTGAGGATATCGATACGGTCACGCAAATTCTCCAGCGTTTCGAGCAACCGCAACAGCTGGTTCAGGTGCTCCTCCAGTCGGCCTCGGTGATTTATATTCAGCGGCGGGACGACGAGAGTTGTCAACGTTTGAAGAACGGCTCGCTGGGGGCCAAGATGACGAAGAAAGCCAGAGATCGCGGTCTGGGTATTGGCCATGCTCGGGCATGCCGCTTCCGTCTGGTGCTGAACCAGAAGGCCGCCGATCAGATCCACCCCATCCTCCAGCATCTCGACCTGCTCGGAAACTTCCGCGAGGTGCTCTTCGATGAGATCGCAAAGGAAGTCACCTGGCGTTGCAGGGCCGCGCCCCTGAGAGATGTCTTCTGCAAGTTCGAGGATGGGATCCACATCCTCCTCGCGGGTCGTGATAACCCGACGCTCATCAATCCAGATTCGCATGGACACCATGTCCTCTGGATGCCCCACTCCATCAGCTCTCAGATGCATCGCTTTGAGCAGAACCATCACACCCTGCCCGTGGACGCGCAACCGCGACCGGGTATCTTCAGAGACCATCGCTGCGGCGATCAGCTTGTCCAGGCCGGTCGCGCTCGAGAGAAAACCTTCCGTCTCGCGGTGGTGGATGCACATGTGCAACCACGACGCACCGCCGGTCATCTGGAGAAGATGGAGGAACCCAGGCGTACGCTCTGCTTCGATCATGGCTCTCAGCCCACGGTGGATTCAACGTCAAGGTTAACGGTATCTCCAACCCGTAGCACGCCACCTACGACGATCCGTGCCGTGGCGCCCCCGTGACCACGCAGCGCGGCGTAACCGCCTTCACCGAGCTCGTCCTCCATGCGTGAACAAGGAGGACATGGCCCCGTGATTTCAATGCGGACCGAACCGCCAATTCGCCAGACAAAGCGCTCTTCCCGGAAAGGTGAATGCATCGCGGCGATGTTGATCCCCGAGATCACGAGGTTGCGCCGCAAACGCTCCGGGGCAATTGGGGCTTGCCCCGTCCAGACCCCGAGCAAGCTGAGGTGCTCAGCCTGGATCAGACTCAGCTCGCGATGGCGTTGCGCATCCGACTGACGAAGCCGCAGGGAGCGGTGATCGCCAATCAGCCCGAGACCCGGTTCGGCCCTGGCCTCCTGCACGGACACAGCGTCCTTGAGGCGATCCGGGCGCAGAACGATGGCACCAAGTCGACCTGTGCCATGAAAGCGCCGGACCAAGTCGCGCAGCGTGCCGCCCATCGTTCAGACTCGAATGAGGTGCATCACAAGACTTCCTCTATGTGCAGTTCGCGTTGCCGGAAGCTGACAACATCACCGGCTCGGGCATCTGCGATCGCTGCGTAGATGGGCGCCTGGGTGGAAATTCCCATGTAGGTGTTGCCGTCGCACTGGAAGGCATCGCTAGCAACCGCAATCACGAACCAACGCCCGTCGATGCGAACCACGGCGCCTGTCTCCACCGAATCCCGGGGACCGAAATCGATCTGACGTAAGACTTCCAGGGCCTCCTGATGATCGTGAATGGGGCATTCGAACGCCTGCGCCAGAGCGGCATTGTTGACGGCCCGCGACGCCGCATCGCTTTCACTGGGTTCATCTCCGCGGCCCGCCGCACCGACCAGGTATTGCGCATAGGTCTGTTCAGCAAACCGCAGGCGCCCTTCGGCAAGGTCCAGCATGGTCTGGCGCAGATGGGTCTTGTTGCTCATTAGGACTCCTTTTTCAGGTCGACGTTTGTTGCGTTGGGGTGAACGGTAGCCGGTGCCAGACGGTGATGGCGTACCAGCCTCGGGGGTCGGTCAGGGTGCAGGTGTTGTCAAACCCGCTTCGGCGTGCGAGGTGTTCGATTGAAGCCAGGGAGTATTTCTGGGATTGCTCTGTATAGATGGTCTCCCCGGCATGGAATACAAACCCTCGGTCAAGGGTTCTGCTGTGGACCACCTGGTCAACTTGGCTCACCAGAAAGCTTCTGGCCACGTGTTCCAGCGGACAGTAGCTGGCGTAGTGCCGAAATTTCGTCAGATCGAAGTCCATGCCCAACTCGCGATTCAACCGCGTCAGCAGATTCAAATTGAACGCAGCGGTCACGCCCTGTGAATCGTCGTATGCTGCGCGCAACATGGCCGGGTCCTTGACCAGATCCAGACCAAGCAGCACAAGGTCACCCGGGCGCAAATGCGAATGCACCCGCTGCAGCAGCTTGACGGCACCGTGTTCGTCGAGGTTGCCCAGATTGCTGCCCAGCAACATTGCAACCTGGCGTCGCCCTTCGGCAATCTGAGGCCAATGCTCGAAATAGTCTCCCAGCACCGGTTCGATGGCCATGCGGGGGAGGTACGTGTCAAAGCGGCGGCTCAGATCCGCTAGGGCGTGTGCGGACACATCCATAGGCCTGTAGATGCAATCCACTTCACGTTGCGCCAGTGCCTGGCACAGCGACAGCGTTTTGGCCCCGTCGCCGCTGCCCAGTTCAATCAGATCGATCGGGCTGCACCGAGGATCTATCCACCGGGAAAGCTCATCCGCGCGTGAGCGCAGCAGCTCGTGCTCAAGGCGTGTGAGGTAGTACTCGGGCAGCGCCATGGTCAGTCTGTCCCGATCAGTCATGCGGACTCCCGCGAGCGAACAGGACGGATGCCCGTGAACTGCCAACGCAACGGAGCGTGAAAGAAGTTCCGGTATGTCAAACGGGCGTGGCCCGGCGATGTGGCCCAGGACGCTCCGCGCAAGACCTGCTGGTTCACCATGAACTTCCCGTTGTATTCGCCCACTGCGCCCTCGCTGCGGGCAAAACCGGGATAGGGCTGATAGGCACTGCGCGTCCATTCCCATCGACGCCCCCAGTCGAACCGGCTTGCCGCTGCTTCCCACTCGAACTCGGTGGGCAATCGCCACCCCGCCCAATCGCAGAAAGCGTGTGCCTCGTAGTAACTGACATGCGTGACTGGTGCCTGACTGGTCAGCGGCATCACCCCCTGGAGCGTGTAATGACCCCATCCGTCAGGCTGGTTAGGGTCGGGCTGCCAGTACATCGGCGCACGGAATTTAAGCGTTTGCACCCAGTCCCAGCCTTCCGCATGCCAGAGCGAATGGCGCTGATATCCTCCGTCGCGCATGAACTGAAGGTATTCATCATTGGTGACTAGCGCCACACGGATGTCTACTCCTTGAATGAGCGCCAAATGCGATGGCGACTCGTTGTCGAAGGCGAACCCTGGCCCCTGGTGGCCCATGCGAATCGTCTGCCCTTCGACGCTAAGCCAATCGTCCAGTGGTGGGCAGGTTCCATCATGTTCGGCCGTCACATCTTGGGGACCGATGCCCAGAGGGTCATACGCCGGATGCAATGGGTTGTGGCCCAGGATGTACTTGATGTCTGTGATCAGCAACTCCTGATGCTGTTGTTCATGCTGCATGCCCAGCTCTACCAAGGCCGCGACCGCGGGCTCCAGTGGTTCCTTCAGCATACGGCGCATGGACTCGTCCACATGCGCGCGATACGCCATCACCTCAGCCACCGTCGGGCGACTCAAGCTCCCTCGCTGCGGGCGTGCCAGGTGAGCGCCCTCCGATTCGTAGTAGCTGTTGAACAGGTAGCCATACAGAGGATGGAACAGTCGATAGTCCGGCTGTTGTTTCGCGAGGACAAAAGTCTCGAAGAACCACGTGGTGTGGGCCAAGTGCCACTTCGGCGGACTGACGTCGGAAACCGGTTGGGGAACATGGTCCTCGGCACTCAGAGGGGCACACAGACGTTCGCTGCGCGAACGGACAGAGACGTATCGGGTTAGGCGGATGTCTTCAGGTGTCACGGCAGATGAGAAAAAAGAGAGTCAACTTCCGAAGCGCTCGGTGCGGATGGAGACCTCGGGCACATTTAGCCCGGTGACCATATGAACGATGGACTCGACAAAGTCATTACGCCCGCAGATGAAAACCTGCGCAGATTCGGTCGCCACATCACCCAATTGCTGCAATGCCCAAGCAACATCGGCTCCATCAATGCGGCCAACGTGGTCCTGTGCGCGCGGGGCACAGGTATCCCGCGAGAGCGCCAGTCGGCTGCGAAACCGCGGCGTAAACGCTTCCCATCGCTGCAGGGTGGGCCAGAGCAACACTTCGTCAAGATGGCGTGCGGCAACCAACAGCGTTGTATGCGCTTGGCTGTATGCACCCACGCGTTGCGCTGCCATGGACAAAAGGGGAACGACGCCAGATCCTCCCCCAATCAGCAAGGCTGGTCGTGTGTTCGACTCGTCAAGCACAAAATGACCTCCAACCGGTCCGAGGACTTCAATCGTTTCGCCGTGCTGGGCCTTGTCGTGAAACCAGGTGGATACTTCGCCATCGTCCAAACGCTCAATGCCAAGCTCATAGAGCCCCCCGAGTTCGACGCCAACCGCCATAAGTCCTTGATTCGCATAGTCTGGCCTTGCGAATTGCCACTACAGCAGGCTGATCTGAGCGTCGGGCGAAGGCTTCTTTAGTTGCAGTGAGGCCAGCAAGGTGGCCTGTTCCTGGTTGATGGCGGACACGCCGCTGATGGGCGCGCTGTCGTTGATCGTGACGGTGTGGCGCTGGATGCGGCGCAACTGCGCCAGGGCGGTCTCGGGTGAGGCGCTGTGGCCGGCGAGCTTCAGGCGTGCACGCATCAGCCGGTACAGGATCAGCGCCATGAAGCAGATGGCGGCGTGAGCCCGGATGCGCTCGGGAAGCCGGTGGAACACCGGCGCGATCTCGATCTCGGACTTCAGCACCCTGAAGCCGCGCTCGATGTCGGCCAGCGCCTTGTAGCGCTGCAACACCTCGACGGGCTCCAGGTCGGCCACGTTGGTCACCAGCAGCAGCTTGCCGTCCATCAACTCGGCACGTGCGAGCGCCTTGTCGTCGATCTCGTAGCGGAACAACTCGGCCTTCAGGTCCACCTTGACGATGCTGGCCATATGCGCGTCGGCCACTTCGTGGAAGAAGCGCGCCTTGGCGCCCGAGTCCGACAGCGCCCGGCCGCGGCTGCGCTGGCCACCGTCCTGTGCCTGGAGCTTGTCGGCCAGCGCCTGGGCCCTGGCCTGCAACTCGGCCAGGCGCGCGCGCCGCAGCGCCGCCTGCTCGGCCGCGCGCTCGGGCGCGTGCGCCACCACCAGGCGGCGCCCCTGCCAGACGGTCTCACCTACCGTCTCGACCGGCGTGGCCGGCTGCCCCGCCTCGCGCAGAGCCTGAACACGGGCCGCTTCGTCAGCTACCTGCGCCTGCAGGTCCTGCAGCACCGGCTCGAACTCACCGTAGCGCCGCCCCGGCACGGCCAGGATGTACTCCAGCGCGCGCGGGCCCTCGGCGCCGGCAGGCAGCTTCAACGCCTCCAGAGCCTCCAGGTTGTCCAGCGACAGCAGGCCCCGATCGGCCACCAGCACCAGGCGGCGGATGTGTGGGAAGCGCTGCAGCAGCCGCTCGAGCAGCGGCAGCAACGTCTGGCCTTCGCTGGCGTTGCCGTCGAACACCTCATGGTGGATCGGCAGGCCCTCGGCCGTCTGCACCACCCCCAGCAGGAACTGGCGCGCAACCACGCCTTCCTTGCTCATACCGTGCCGGCGCACATCCCCCGGCTGCTCGCTCAGGCCTGCGGCTCGGATGGTCGTGAGGTCGTAGAACACCACCGACAGCGACTGGTCGATGAGCGGACGCAGCAGCTGGGCCACGCAGGCGTCGACCTCGTCCTGGTGATCCATCAGTGCGTCCATGGCGCGCAGCAATTGCTGATGGGTGAACTTCGAGCACTCCACCCCGGGCATGCTCACCGTCTGCGCCCAGCGCAGCACGCCGAGCTTGGAGTCGGGGTCGCACAGCCGGTTGAACACCATCATCCGGATCGCCTGTTCGACCGGCGTGGTGTAGCGCGCACGCCGGAACACGCCGGACAGCGCATCGAAGCCCACTTCGCGCCAGAGCTGGTCGAGTGCCCAGACATCGCCGAGCGACAGCGCGGACTCGAAGCGCACCTGCGGTGCGGCCGAATCGAGCGCCGGCAGGCCGCGCGCCTTGAGCAGCGACTGCAGCAACCGCTCGACCTGGCCGCCGTTCTCGTCCACGCGCCCGAGCGTCATCACGTTGCGCTGGCGGGGCTGGCCGCGCTCGTCGCGGAACGACTCCACCAGCTGGGCGTAGCTGTGGCCTTTGGAGCGCGTGACCTTGACGAACATGGCCGCATTGTACGGAGGTCAGCGCAAACAGTGAACTACCGTGCTTTGCAAAGTTTAGACTACACACCGCTCGGCATCACCATCGCCAAGTCCTTGATTCCACTGGCTTCGGGGGCTGAAGATGGCGTCAAAACCGGTCGGAGGTGTCGAACTCGGGGAGCCCGGTACGTTGAGGAGGTGAGAGGAGTGAATAGCTCCGTTGTGCCTGATAGCCGTCTTCCGCTGTCAGTCGGACATCCAAATGCTGGCCCGGCCTCGGGCGAACCCATCTGTCAGGACGCAGCACCACCCGCATGACGCGTGGAGTCAGTGCCTGCAACGCATCGATGCGTGCGGTCTGCCAGCTCAGCCGGTGTTGACCAACAGCCTCATCCATAGCGCTCTTCCTTGAAAGGGTCGCCTCGCATGTGATAGCCCCGCAGTTCCCAGAACCCGGCCTCGTCGCGCTCGTTGAACTGCAGCGCATTGACCCACTTGGCCGACTTCCAGAAGTAGAGATGCGGCACCAACAGGCGTGCCGGTCCCCCGTGCTCGGGCGCGAGCGGTCGGTCGTCGTAGTGCGTTGCGATCATTGCGCGCCCTTGTGTCAGATCGGCCAACGGCACGTTGGTGGAGTAGCCGTCCTGAGAATGCGCCAACACCCAAGGCGTGGGCGCTTCCAGTCCGGCCGCCTGCAACAAGGTGTCCAACGTCACACCGCGCCAGCGGGTGTCGAATTTCGACCAGGTGGTAACGCAATGGATATCGACCACCTGCTCGGTCTGGGGCAGGGCCTGGAATTCGCTCCAGGTCCAAACGCGAACCGGCCGCACACCGACCTTCAAGGTCAAGCGCCAATCGCCAAGCGCCAAGGCTTTTGGGGTGGGGCCCGCAGTCAGCACGGGAAAACCTTCCGTCAGGGACTGTCCTGGCGGAAGTCGACCGCCGTGGTTGTGGACATCGCGATTGCGGCCGCTGAATGAGCGGTTGATGGGCATGGTGTGGGTCCTCCGGCTCACCCAGAACTTGCGGTCAAGGGCTTGCGTCGATCAATGATGGTGGGCAGGAACTCGGTGACCGTCGGGTGAACGGGCAATGCATCCCGGACCAACTTCCAGGTGCCGCCACTGGCCATCACCAGACCGATCGCCTGAATGATCTCGTCCGACTGGATCCCGAGCATGGTCGCTCCGAGGAAATGACCACTGTCCTCATCGATGAGGAGCTTGATCTTGCCCACGGTTTCGCCTTCTTCCTTCGCGCGACTGACGTCCTTCATGGCGTGAACCGCCTGGGAAATGCGTCGCCCTTCGGTCACGAGTTTTCGCGCGTCGGCCTCATAAAGACCGACGTGGGCCAGCGGAGGATCGGTAAACATGGCATAAATGCCGACGCGCGCGGCGGCGCTGCGTTGCCCTCCGGCCAGGTTCTCCGCCACGATGTCCTGATCGTGGTAGCTGGTGTGGGTAAAGGCCCCGCGCTGATTGATGTCACCCAGCGCCCAGATGCCGGGAACCGCGGTTTCGAGCCGGTCGTTGGTGACCAGGTAGCCTCGCGCACTGACCTCCAGGCCCACCGTTTCCAGGCCCAGACAGTCGGTGTTCGGTATTCGCCCGGTGGCCACCAGCAGGTGGCTGCCATCCACGCTGCGGCCACCAGCCAACTGCACCCGCACGCCAGCGTCGTTGTCCGCCTTGCCGACCCGCTCAATGCGCACGCCGGTGTTCACTTCGATGCCTTCCGCTGTCAGCATTCCGGTCACAGCGGCTGCAATGTCCTCGTCCTCGCGGGCCGTGAGGCGGGGCCCTGTTTCCAGAATGGCAACCTCACTTCCCAGCCGCCGAAAGATCTGAGCCATCTCCAGGCTGATGTATCCACCGCCGATGATCACCAGCCTGGACGGTAATTCACGCAGCGCCAACAGCCGTTCGTTGTCCAGGAACGGCAGCTCGTCCAGCCCAGGCACCGGCGGAACAAAGGGACGTGTGCCGGTGTTCAGCACCACCTTGGGCGCCACCAGCTGATGCTCGCCGGCCAGCACCACGAACTGTTCGCCTTCACGGCCCGCCAGGCGACCGCGCGCCTTGATGATGGTGAGTCCTTCCAACTGGCCCAGCCAGGCCTGCAGGCCAGAGCGAGCCTCCTCCACCCGGCGTTGCATGCGCTCCATCGCTGCCCTGAAGTTGACCTGGACCGACCCGGTTTGCACACCGAATTCGCTGGCCCGGCGCGCCATGTGAGCCACACGAGCCGACTTGCGTAGGGTCTTGGTTGGGGTGCAGCCCCGATTGACACAGGTACCACCCAGGTCACGCTCCTCGATGAGCGCCACCTTCATACCCCGGGCAACGAGTGTCGCGCCCAGAAAGGGACCGGCCTGACCGGCTCCGATCACGATCGCGTCGAACCTCTGTTCCCCGCTCATGGCCGCACCTCGACACCGCGCCAGAACGCCACCCTGCCGGTCACCGCCTCCGCACCAGCCTTGGGCGACGGGTAGTACCACGCCGCGTCAGCGTTCACGTCTTCGCCGACCACGACGTCGTAGTAGCTGGCCCGCCCCTTCCATGGACAGGTGGTGTGCGTATCGCTTGGTTTGAAATGTTCCGGGCGCAACGCGTCGTGTGGGAAATAGGCGTTGCCTTCAACTTCCACGATGTCATCGCTCTCAGCGATGGTGGTGCCTTTCCAGATGGCTCTCATGCTCCGTCTCCTTCGTTTGTGTGTGGTTGGGATCAGTCCCGAATCAGTGTGGTGGTGATCACCGGATGGTTCTCCAGCGTTCGATGCACGGGGCAACGATCGGCGATGCGCAACAGGTCCTGTCGCTGGCTTTCACTCAACGGTCCGCTCAGCAGGAGCTGCCGCGTGACGTGGTCAACCTGTCCCGAGCGATCCCCGCACTCCTGGCAATCGGTCGCGTGCGCGCGCTCATGACGCAACCTGACCTGGACATCCTTGAGCGCATAGCCTTTTCGCTTGGCGTACTGGCGCAATGTCATGGACGTGCAGGCGCCCAGCGACATCAGCAGAAGTTCATAAGGATCGGGCCCGCGTTCGCCACCACCCACTTCCTTGGGCTCATCGGCGTCGAGGTGGTGCGGACCTGCTCGCATCGATCGCCAGAAGGCGTGATCGTGCTCCCCCACCCACACCTCGCCCGCACGAAGGTCCGACGGCGCATCGTTTCGCTCGGCTCGCATCGGCAGAAACCGCGAGGCCCAGGCGCCAATCAGGTCAGCCGCATACTGCGCATCGGCCGGGCGCGTGAGCAGATGGTCCGCATCGTCCAGGCTGATGAAACTCTTAGGATGTCTGGCCGCCTTGAACAGGTCCTGTGCCTCGCCGATGTCCACCACCGCGTCACTTGGCGCGTGCATAACCAGCAAGGCCGCGCGAAGCCCCTTGACCGGGTTCTCGTGGGCTTGGGCCTGGAGCTCTTCAATGAAGGCCGGCGCGATCCTGAACGCCCGGCCGCCCAGGTCGACCTGGATCTGCCCATCCTCTTCGGACTTGGTCGGACCGAAGTGACGAAGCACATGGTCGGCCGTCGCGGGTGCGCCCAGCGTGCAAACCGCCCGTATGCCGTCGAGGCGGGCAGCCGCCGCGATGGCCGCCGTCCCCCCCAGGCTGTGTCCGACCAACAGTGCAGGCATGCCGATCGTGCTCTGCATCCAGTGCACCGCCGCCACAATGTCCGCCACGCTGGACGAAAAGCCACCGCGCCCGAAGTCGCCTTCGCTCTCGCCCAGACCGGTGAAATCAAAGCGCAGCGTGGCGATGCCCTGCTGAGCCAGCGCCCGGCTGATGCGGGTCGCGGCGAGAGAGTTCTTTCCGCAGGTAAAGCAGTGGGCAAACACCGCCAGGGCTTGTAACGGTGCATGGTCCGGGCGTTCCAAGACACCCACCAGCAGACCCTGGCTGCTGCCAGCGAAGCCTACCTTTTCGCTGCTCATGCTTTCTCCAGTGCCAGGGCGTTGATGCAGTAGCGCAGACCGCTGGGCTTGGGTCCGTCGGGAAACACGTGACCCAGGTGGGCGTCGCAGACGTTGCACGTCGTCTCCACCCGCACCATGCCGTGGCTGTTGTCTCTGTGATAGCCCACCAGACCCGGGGCAATGGCCTGCGTGAAGCTGGGCCAGCCGCTGCGGCTGTCATATTTGGTCGACGCATCGAATAGTTCAGTGCCGCAGCACACGCACCGGTAGATCCCGGGCGAAAACAGCGTACACATCGAGGAGCTGTGCGCCCGTTCGGTGCCCTTGAGCCGCGTGATTCGGAACTGCTCGGGCGTCAGCTGTTGGGCCCACTCGGCTTCGCTGCGCTCAACTCGGCGCGGTGGCGTCGGGTTGCCCGTTTCCACCAGTTGAATCACTCCTTTCCAAGTCAACATGTCGGGCCCAGGCTCCGGTGCCGCCGGTTCGTTTTCCAGCCGCTTGAGAAAGGTGACGAGCTTGTCGGCGTCGATTCGGAAATGGTTGTAGACCACTCTGCCATCGGGATCGATCAGGATGAACCAGGGTGTGCCGCCGTTGCGGTAGCGGCGCATCAGCTCCGAACCCGCGCCGTCCTGTTCGTCACCGGCGTCGTGCCCGAAGGGAATGCCCAGCGCGTAGCGGGAGTGATTGGCCAGCATGCGCTCCCAGGTGTTCGAACCGAAGTCCTCGAACACGGTCTGGACTGCGGCGAACCCGACGAAGTCGCTCCCCCGAAACGCGTCGACCACCCGGGCAAGCGCCGGAAAGCCGGTCGCATGGCACCCCGGGCAGGCGTCCTGAAAACAGAAGATGAGCTTGAACCGGCCGGGCATGCGGTCCAGGTCGAAGTGTTCCAGCGCCTGGCCCGACGCGTCCACCCACCGGGTCACACCCAGGGGAGCGGCCGCTTCGCCAAGGACACCGGGTTCCTGTTTCGTTGTGGTCATGCGAAGTCTCCTTTCAGAAATCGTTGGGTACCCCAATCAGGTGCCGCAGAAGGTGCGGTGGGCTGCGGCCACTTCGGGCGAGGCCGGCAGCGTGAATGGCCGCGCGGACTCCACCGTCTCGTACGGCCGCCCCAGCACCGCCAGCAGGCGCTCGAACGGACCGAGGTCGGCCTCGTCCACGGCACTCGACAGCGCCGCCTCCACCTGGTGATTGCGCGGGATCACGAAGGGATTGACCGACCACGCCGTTGCGGCGCAGTCCTGCAAGGTCCTTCCCTCCCGGGCCATGCGCTGGCGCCAGCGCGCCAGCCAGTCCGAGAGCGCCGGGCGCTCCCGTCCGAACAGGTCGTGCAGTGCGGCATCCGGCCCCGTGATGGCGTCGGACAGGAGGCGGAACGCCAGCGTGAAGTCCACCTTTTCCCGCTGCAGCAGCTGCAGGAAGTCGTCCGCCAGGGCGCGGTCGTCCGGCTCTTCAGCGGCCAAGCCCAGCTTGGCGCGCAGCTGCCCGGTCCAATGCCGGTCAAAGCGCACGGCAAACCCGGCCACCACCTGTTCCACCCGTTCCACGACGTCGATATCGCGGGCGTCCAGAACCGGCAGCAACGCTTCGGCCAGACGGGCCAGGTTCCATTGCGCCATGGCCGGCTGCTGGCCGTAGGCATATCGCCCCTGACGGTCGATCGAGCTGAACACCGTGGCCGGATCGAAACCCTCCATGAACGCACACGGACCATAGTCGATGGTCTCGCCCGAAATGCTCATGTTGTCGGTGTTCATCACCCCGTGGATGAAGCCCACGCCCATCCAGCGTGCAATCAGCTGCGCCTGCCGCTCACAGACGGCCTCCAGCATCGGAATGGGCTTGTCGGAAAGCTTGGCGAGGGCGGGGTCATGCCGCGCCACGGCATAGTCGAGCAGCCGCCGAAGCATCACCTCCTCCTCCCGCGCCGCGAAGAACTCAAAAGTGCCCACCCGCAAGTGGCTGGCCGCCACGCGCACCAAGATCGCCCCGGGGGGCGAGCCCTCGCGGTTCACCCGCTCACCGGTCCGGATCACCGCCAGCGCACGCGTCGTGGGAATGCCCAACGCGTGCATGGCCTCGCCCATGAGGTACTCGCGCAGCGCCGGGCCCAGTGCCGCCTTGCCATCGCCACGGCGCGAAAACGGCGTACGGCCCGACCCCTTGAGGGCCAGGTCCCGACGCTGTCCTGCCGTGTCGATGAGTTCCCCGAGCAGCAAGGCGCGGCCATCCCCCAAGTGTGGCGAGAACTGGCCGAACTGGTGTCCCGCGTAGGCCTGCGCCAGCGGCGCCGCCTCAGCCGGCATTTCCACGCCGGACAGCCACGCCAGACCGGTCGCAGACTTCAGCGTCGCCGGCTCCAGCCCCAGCTCCAGCGCCAGGGCGTCGTTGAACTGCACCCAGGCCGGGGCCGGGGACGGCTCGGGCTTCCAAGGCACATAGAACCCCTGCATGTCCCGGAAGAAGCTGTTGTCAAACGGCAGCCGAAACGCCGGGCCCGTCCCCGGCGTCTTCGGCTCCGACACGGCCTTTGGTGTGGACGCACGCATGACTTCAGGCCGCCTTGAGACCATCGTTCGAAGCGCCGAACGCCCCGATCAGCTGCCGCTCGTCGAGCTCGAAGTCGCTGTAGAGTACCTCGTCCAGCGGATCGATCACCAAAAACCACGGCGTGCCCCGCGTCCCGTAGTCCGCCATGAGCGACGACGCGCGTCCGATCGCAGGGTCGTGTCCGAACGGAATGTTCAAGCCGTAGCGCAGCTGCGTCTCGCGCAGGCGCTCGAAGGTGTTGGACTCGGCGCCCTCGAACACGGTCTGAACCGCGGCAAACGCGAAGCCACGATCGCCCAACGCCTTGATCAGCTTCTGCAAAGTTGGAAAGCCGCGACTGTGGCAGCCCGAACACCAGTGCTGGAAACAGAAAATCACCTTGAACCCGTCACCCAAATCGGCCAGCTTCAGCGGCGCCATGCTGCGTCCTTCACCGTCGATCCACCAAGGCACCCGCAACTCGGGCGCCTGTTGAATGCACTGAGAATGCATCACCATCTCCTCAGGAAGAAAACAGACCCATCGAGGCGGCGTGCCAGCTGGCGCGCCGAACCCGGTCATTCAGAGGCTTTGGCCGTTAGCCGATCTCGCGGCGCGGCAGCTTCCAGCCCGCGCGGGGGTAGTGGCAGGTGTAGCCGTTTGGGTGCTTGACCAAGTAGTCCTGATGCTCGGGTTCGGCCTCCCAGAACGGCCCCGCAGGCGCGACCTCAGTGACCACCTTGCCCGGCCACAAACCCGAGGCATTCACATCGGCAATGGTCTGCTGCGCCGTGGTCAGCTGCTCGTCCGAGGTGTAGAAAATGGCCGAACGGTAGGAGCTGCCGCGATCGTTGCCCTGGCGTCCGGGGGTGCTCGGATCGTGGATCTGGAAAAAGAACTCCAGCAGGTCACGGAAGCTGGTCTGCGTGGGATCGAACTCCACCTCCAACGCCTCAGCGTGGGTGCCGTGGTTGCGGTAGGTGGCATTGGGCACATCGCCGCCGGTGTAGCCCACACGAGTGCGTATCACACCAGGCAGCTTGCGCACCAGGTCCTGCATGCCCCAGAAACAACCGCCGGCCAAGACTGCTTTTTCAGTCGGTTTCATCGCCATCTCCTTCAAAGTTCTGCCTCAAGGCATTGAACCTGAAGTCGGGTCCGTTCGGCACAGCACAACGGCATTCGGCGTCCTTATCACGCCACCGATCGTCCAGAACCGGGGCCCGATGGACCTACGGCTGACTCAGATGCTCCATCTGCCAAGCGCTGGGCGATTGCCCCGAGGCCCGTTGAAACGCTCGCGCGAATGCGGTGGCATTACCGTAGCCCACCTGAGCGGCCACCGCCTTCACCGCCTGCCCTTGCGCGAGTAGGTTGCGGGCAACCGCCATGCGCCAGTGGGTCAAGTAGGTCAACGGCGGCATGCCCACCACCTGGGCAAAGCGCAGGGCAAAGGCAGACCGGGACAGGTGCGCCAGCTCCGCCATGCTGTCAAGCGTCCAGTCGTACTCTGGCGATTCGTGCAGCATGGACAGCACCACACCCAGACGGCTGTCGACCATGGCCTCCAGCACACCGCCGGACAACAGTTGCCGATCAATCAGGTGTCGCACAAGCACTACGAAGGTGTATTGCAGCAGGCGGTCGATCGCTGCCCGATAGCCGAAAGCACGCGCCTCGGCCTCCTCGAACAGCAGCTCTACCGGTCGCTGCAGCGATGACGTGGCGTTCAAGTCAATCACCGTGACGTCCGGCAAGATCATGTCCAGCGGCGGCGCCAACTCACTGAGGGTGGCGCACATCAGGTCCACCCCCTGCGGCCCTGAGCCCTGAACCCAGTGCTCCAACGCGCGGGGAAGCAACAGCACGCTGGGTGCTCGCACGTTCAGCGGCGCAAAGCCCTTGCGCGTCAGTTGCAGCTCGCCGCGACTGAGCAGGTGCATCGTCCCCTGCTTGAGGCCGTCAGCCTCGGATCCCTGCGTCAGGGTACAGAGATTCCCCGAGAAAAACATGCGCGCCGTGGGGGTGAACCGCAGAAGCTGGTTCAGCAGAGAGGCGCTCGGCAAGGGAGTGCTTTGGTTCAAGCGCTTGACACCTGTTGTGGGTTAGACCTTGATTATCTTGGAGCTTCCGCCTCTCCTTAGAATGACTGCATGCCCCCCCCGTCCCTTTCGTCCAGCATCTCTCGACACCACCAAGCTCCCGCAGAAATTGAGGGCCAGGCGCTCAGGACGTCAAACTTCCTGCGCCAGGTCATTGAAAAAGACCTCGCCACCGGCACCTACGCCCAGCGCCAATGGGGCGGCGGCCCGGGTGATGCCGCCTTCCACGACGCCGGCCAGCCCGACCCGGCCAAGATCCGCACCCGCTTCCCGCCCGAACCCAACGGCTACCTGCACGTGGGCCACGCCAAGAGCATCTGCCTGAACTTCGGCCTGGCGCGCGACTACGGCGGCGTCTGCCACATGCGCTTTGACGACACCAACCCCGAGAAGGAAGAAAAGGAGTACGTGGACTCCATCCTCGACGCGGTGCAGTGGCTGGGTTTCAACTGGGAATCCAACTTCAACGGCAAGCAGGAAAGCCACCTGTACTACGCGTCGAACTACTTCGACTTCATGTACCGCGCGGCCGAATACCTTATCACCGCCGGCCACGCCTATGTGGACGAGCAGACAGCCGAAGACATGCGCATCAACCGCGGCGACTTCGGCAAGCCCGGCGTGGACAGCCCCTTCCGCAGCCGCAGCCCGGAAGAGAACCTGGCCCGCTTCCGCGAGATGCGCGACGGCAAACTGGCCGACGGCGCCGCCGTGCTGCGCGCCAAGATCGACATGGCCTCGCCCAACATCAACCTGCGCGACCCGGCCATCTACCGCATCCGCCGCGCCACGCACCACAACACGGGCGACGCCTGGTGCATCTACCCCATGTACACCTTCGCGCACCCCATCGAGGACGCGCTGGAGCAGATCACCCACAGCATCGCCACGCTGGAATTTGAAGACCAGCGCCCGTTCTACGACTGGTTGCTGGAGCGTTTGTGCGAAGGCGGCCTGCTCAAGGCCCCACCGCCGCGGCAGTACGAATTTGCGCGCCTGAACCTGACCTACGTGATCACCAGCAAGCGCAAGCTGGCGCAGCTGGTGAACGAGAAGAAAGTCAGCGGCTGGGACGACCCGCGCATGCCCACCATCGTCGGCCTGCGCCGCCGCGGCTACACGCCCGAGGCCATCCAGCTGTTTGCCGAACGCATCGGCGTGACCAAGAGCGACTCCTGGATCGACTACAGCACGCTCGACGGCTGCCTGCGCGAAGACCTGGAAAACAAGGCCCACCGCGGCATGGCCGTGCTTGACCCCGTCAAGCTGGTGCTCACCAACTGGGCCGAAGTGTTCGGCTCTGACGGCTACACCGAAGACTGCACCCAGCCCGCCCTGCCCCACAGCACCATTGCCGAAGGCCAGACGCCGCCGCCTGACCGCGTCTTCAAGATCGGCAAGGACGTGTGGATCGAACGCGAAGACTTTGAAGAAGTGCCGCCCAAGGGCTACAAGCGCCTGTTCCCAGGCAACGTGGTGCGCCTCAAAGGCGGCTACGTCATCGAATGCACGGGTTGCGCCAAAGACGCCGAAGGCAAAGTGACCGAAGTGCACGCCAAGGTCATCCCCGGCACCAAGAGCGGCACCCCCGGCGCCGACAGCGTCAAGGCCAAAGCCGCCATCACCTGGGTGGGCAACGCCGACGGGGTGAGCGCCGAAGTGCGCCTGTACGACCGCCTGTTCACCGACCCGCAACCCGACGCGGGCGGCAAGAACTTCCTGGACGCGCTGAACCCCGACAGCCTGAAGGTGGTGACGGCGGTTGTGGAGCCTTCACTGGCTGCAGCGAAGCCAGACCAGAAATTCCAGTTTGAGCGCCACGGCTACTTCGTGGCCGACCGTGCGGACCACGGGGTGGGCGGGAAAGTGGTGTTCAACCGGGTGACGGGGTTGAAGGATCGTTGGAATTGATCGCTATTCCCACTCTGTGCTTGCTTAATGCCTCGTACAAATCGTCTTTGTTGAAGACATCGCCTTGCACCACTTCACTCTCAGAATCTGGGGGTAGCTATCTACTCCGTTTTGGCGAGTAGGTGAACAGATCCGGAACAACGCGCGGTTGACACGGCCACATAGGAGTTGCGGAGCGTTTGCCCGGTAAACCTGTCTTGAATCGTCCCGAGGAGATTCGAACGCGCTGCCTAAAGCAACCACGCAAGCAACGTGAGCCGTTTTTCGACACCGACGAATCTGTGCATGCGCTGGTTATGGTCGAAAAGTGAGGCGCTCTACCAAATCGCAAAAACGGCAGGAAGTACATGGGTGTGTGGCATACCTCCCCCGACAACAGGGCGCACGCTTTACGACAAGTTGATGCGGTGTCTGGGCGAGATTGCCCATACGCACGATACCGACTGAAGTACCCGCCACCAACTTCGGCGACTAGGATGGCCATAATGAGCCAAATCCAACGGGGTCTACGGTTCCAGCAATTGCACACTGCCGAGGCCATCTTTCTGATGCCCAACGCTTGGGACGTTGGTAGTGCGCTGATGCTCGCGTCCTGCGGCTTTCCCGCTATCGCCACTACGAGTGCAGGCGTGGCTTTCTCGCTGGGATTCCCTGATCAAGAAGCTGCTGTGAGCAGGGAGACCATGCTGGATCGCGTGGGGTCCATTGCTGCGGCAAGTCCACTTCCTGTCTCCGCCGATCTCCAGTCGGGCTACGGTGCGAGCCCTGAAGAGGTTGGAGAAACCATCGCGGCTGCGATTCGTGCTGGTGTGGTGGGCGCGAACATCGAGGACTACAGCGGCAATCCTGCGCAAGCCCTGTTCGACAGAGAGCACGCTGTCGCGCGCGTTCGGGCAGCAAGACGCGCCGCGGACGCGTCGGGAGTTCCTTTTGTTCTGACGGCCCGATCCGATGTCTACCTGACTGGTGCGAGCAATGTTTTTGCAGAGGCCGTCGAGCGATGCAATGCGTACCGAGAGGCGGGTGCGGATTGCCTCTTTGTGCCGGGGGCTTCCGACCCCAAGACCATCGAAGCGCTCGTCCGGGAGATCAATGCCCCCCTCACCGTGGTCATGGGCCTGACAGGTTCACCTCTCACCGTGCCCCAACTCGGATCTTTGGGCGTTCGACGGGTCACCGTGGGCGGCAGTTTGGCTCGTGCCACTTTCGGCTTGATTCGAAGGGCGGCGCAAGAGATGGCCGCGTCTGGAACGTTCTCATACGCCGACCAGCAAATCCCCGACGCGGAGCTATCCCAGTTCTTTGAAGATCAGCGTGGCTCTGGCTTCGCCATGTAGGCGTACAGTTCAACGGTGGACCGGACACGGGTGTGGGCTGGGAATCGGCTCGTAGCCCAGATCGACAGTCACGAGTCGAAAAGTGAGCCGTCACGTTTTTTCACTTTTCCTGGCAAGGATCCCGGTTTTTTTCACTATCTGTGTCACTGCGCATAGGAATTTCAAACGGTCTGGTCTGTGAAAAGCCTGGAAAGCCCGACTCAGCCCTGGGTGGGCAGCCGATG
>JAKLLB010000045.1 GCA_023150345.1 Aquabacterium sp. | reverse complement strand
GCTGGCCTCCAGCGCAGGGCGGCTGGTCGAGGGGGGAGTGGCCGACGTCTGTGTGTTCGACCCGGAGCAGGTCTGGCGGGTCGAGCCGGGCGTGTTGCGCAGCCAGGGTCGGCACACGCCCTTCGCTTTTGGCACCAGCGGGTGCGCATTGCCGGGGCGCGTGCGGGCCACCCTGGTGGCAGGCAGCGTCGCCCACGAGGCACCCACCGCGGCGCGATGACCAGCGGCGTCCGGGTGGCGCCGCGGGCGCTGTGGCGGCTGGTGCGCACGGTCGCTCACGTGCTTCACGGCGCAGCCATTGTGTGGCTGCGCTGGCCGACGCTGGACGAGGCCGGACGGCAGGCCCGCATCGCCTGGTGGTCGGCCAAGGTCCTGCGCCTGCTGGGCCTGCAGCTGCAGGTGGACGGTCAGTTCCGAGCCGGGGCAACCATGCTCCTGGCCAACCATGTGTCCTGGCTCGACATCATGGCGGTGCACGCGGTCTGCCCACGGGCCCGCTTCGTCGCCAAGGCCGATGTGCGCCATTGGCCGCTGGTGGGCTGGCTGAGCGCGTCGGTGGGCACGTTGTTCATCGAGCGGGAACGCAAGCGCGATGCCCTTCGGGTGGTGCACCAGATTGCCCAGGCGCTGCGCGCGGGCGACATGGTCGGTGTGTTTCCTGAAGGCACCACTGGCGATGGACTGGCCCTGCTGCCGTTTCACGGCAATCTGCTGCAGGCGGCCATCGCGACGGCGGTGCCCGTGCAAGGTGTGGCGCTGCGCTACTCGCAGCCCGGGCAGTCGCCCAGTCCCGCGGCCCTGTGGGTGGGCGACACCACCTTGCTGGCCAGCCTGTGGGCGGTGGCGTGCGCAAGCGATCTAACCGTGCACCTGGTGGTGCTGCCGCCGCACGGTACGGCACATGCCGATCGGCGTGCACTTGCGCATCACATGCGCGACCTGATCGACGCAGTGCTGCGTCCGCCGGTCCGTTCGCCACTACATTTGCCCTGATGGACGCACAGCTGAGCATCCGCCGCGTGGGGATCGACACCTGGCGCGAGAACGTGGCCTACCTGCACCGCGAGTGCCCGGTCGTGCGCGCCGCCGGTTTCCAGGCCCTGGCCAAGGTGACGGTGCGGGCCAACGGCATGGCCATCAATGCCGTGCTCAATGTGGTCGACGACGACCACATCGTGGGCGCCTGCGAACTCGGTCTGTCGGAAGACGCGTTCGCGCGACTGCAGGTGGCCGAGGGGCATGCGGCAGCGATCGCGCATGCCGAGCCCGCGCCGTCGCTGGTGGCACTGCACCGCAAGATAGCGGGCGAGCGACTGGCGCGCGAGGACTGGCACGCCATCATCCGCGACGTCGCAGCGGCGCGCTACACCAAGATCGAACTCGCGGCCTTCGTGGTGGCCACGCACCAGACCGACCTCGATCGCGACGAGGTGCTGCACTTGACCGAGGCGATGATCGCCGCCGGCAGGCGCCTGGACTGGGGTGCCCAGGTGCGCGGCGGACCGGTGGTCGACAAGCACTGCATCGGCGGCATACCCGGCAATCGCACCTCGATGCTGGTGGTGCCCATCGTCAGCGCGCACGGCATGCTGTGCCCCAAGACTTCGTCACGTGCCATCACCTCGCCGGCCGGCACGGCCGACACGATGGAGGTGCTGGCCCAGGTCGAGTTGCCGTTCGAGCGGCTGGCCCAGATTGTGCGGGAGACCGGAGCCTGCTTGGCCTGGGGCGGCACCGCCGAGTTGTCTCCCGCAGACGACATCCTCATCGCCGTCGAACGGCCTCTGGCACTCGACTCGCCGGGCCAGATGGTGGCCTCGATCCTGTCGAAGAAGATCGCCGCAGGCTCCACGCACCTCGTGCTCGACATCCCGATGGGGCCCAGCGCAAAGGTGCGCAGCATGCCCGAGGCGCAGCGGCTCAAGAAGCTGTTCGAGTACGTGGCGCGCCGGCTGAACCTGCAGCTCGACGTGGTCATCACCGACGGCCACCAACCCATCGGGCGAGGCATAGGCCCGGTGCTCGAGGCGCGTGATGTGATGCTGGTGTTGCGCAACGATCCGGCAGCGCCGGCCGATCTGAGGCAGAAGGCCTTGATGCTGGCCGGGCGGATGATCGAATTCGACCCCGATGTGCGGGGTGGCGACGGCTGGCGCATTGCCCGCGACATCCTCGAGTCGGGGCGGGCTCTGGCACAGATGGAGGCCATCATCGCGGCTCAGGGCCCGCGCAGCCAGCCGATAGCGGCCGGTGCTCTCGTGCATGGGGTGCCGGCGGCGCGGGCGGGCGTGGTGCGCTCGATCGACAACCTGCGGTTGGCTCGCATCGCCCGCCTGGCCGGAGCCCCCCAGGTGCCCGGTGCGGGGGTCGATCTGCTCGTGAAGTCCGGTGAGGCGGTCGAATCCGGTGCGCCGTTGTATCGCATCCACGCGCAGTACCCGGCCGACCTCGGGTTCGCCAGGGCCCTGGCCGATGCCGACAGTGGTTATGTCATCGACGGCGCCCCGCAGCCCGTGGTCGACGCACCCGAGGCGCTGGCGTGAGACGGTGCCTGCATGAGTGGTGGCGCACGCGATCGCCGCGACACCACAGCCGGAGAACTTCCGCTTGAGTGATTCCGCACTCCTGGCCTTCGATGACGAGTGGCACCTGGCCAGTTCCCTGGGCGTGCACATGGGAATCGAGCCGCGCCCGATCGAGCGCCATCGTTTTCCGGATGGCGAGCTGAAGCTGCGCCTGCCCGAGCGACTGCCGCATCGCGTGGTCCTGCTGCGCGGCCTGCACCAACCCAACGAAAAGCTGGTCGAGTTGATGCTCGCGGCACCGGCGGCGCGCGAGCTCGGGGCGCGCCACATCACGCTGGTGTGCCCCTACCTGGCCTACATGCGCCAGGACATCGCATTTCGGCCCGGCGAGGCCGTGAGCCAGCGACACATCGGCGCACTGCTCGCGCACCTGGTCGATGGTGTGGTCACCATCGATCCGCACCTGCATCGCATCGCGTCGCTCGACACCGTGATCCCTGGCGTGCGCTGCACGGCGTTGAGCGCGGCCGAGGTCCTCGGGGAGTGGGTCGCGGCACGTCGCACCGACGCGCTGCTGCTCGGGCCGGATGAGGAGTCGCAGCAATGGGTGGCACGCGCCGCGCTGGCCACCGGGCTGGACCATGCCGTGTGCCGCAAGCAGCGCCTGGGAGACCGTGACGTGCGCATCGTGCTGCCGGACCTCGACTGGGCAGGCCGCCAGGTGGTGCTGATGGATGATGTCGCCTCCACCGGTCGCACACTCGTGGAGGCGGCGCAAGCCTGCCTCGGCGCCGGCGCGCACTCGGTGGACGTGGCGGTTACCCACGCGCTCTTCGTGGGTGATGCGCAGTCGCAACTGCGTGCGGCCGGCATCGGCGAGATCTGGAGCACCGACGCGGTACCTCACGACACCGCCGTGGTGTCGGTGGCGCCGCTGCTGGCTGCCGCTCTCTGAGCCATGGACCCGAAAGCGGTCCGAACTGCCTCATCCGCGTCGATCGAGTGGCATTGGCTGCGACGGATGTCCGCGGATGGGCTGATCTGGCCTACATTTCGACCATCCGCACACTTTCGTTCATGGAGGTTGGCGTGGCGACACAGTTGCTGCGGCTGGTGGCCAACCAGCTGAAAGTTGGGGCAGCGCTGCCGTTCAGCGTCCGCGACGAGCACGGCAAGCTCCTGCTCGCGCGCGGCCAGGTGCTCTACAACGACCACCAGCTGGGTGCGCTGCTGGCCCGCGGCTTGTACGTCGACCAGGAGGAGTTGCGGCTGGCACGCGAAGGCAAGGCTGGCGCGGCGCAACCGTCATCGCGGCAACAGACGCTCTTCGACCTGTGGGAGCAGGCCACCTGGCACCTCGATCGACTGCACAAGAGCCTGGATGGCACGCCGGGCTTCGCCGAGCGTTGCGACGAGTTCGCCACGATGTTCTTCGACCTGGTTCAGCGCGACGTGGACATCGCCATCTTCCTGTCGGTGCGCCAGGATGTGCGGCGCCTGCATCTGTACGGCCTCACCCACGCACTGCACACCGCGCTGGTATGCATGTTGATGGGCCCGCGCCTGGGCTGGGACGCGTCGCGCACCCGCACGCTGGTCAAGGCGGCGCTGACCATGAATGTCGCGATCACCGATGTCCAGGGGCGGTTTGCTGCGGTTGGGCATCTGACGGAGCGCCAGCGCGACCAGATCCGGGCTCATCCGCAGGAAGCGGCGCAGGCGCTGCGCGCGGGTGGCGTCGACGACGAGGTCTGGCTGCGTGCGGTCGAGCAGCATCACGAGCGGGCCGGCGGCAGCGGGTACCCGATGGGCCTGCAGGAGGTCGACGAGACCGCGATGGCGTTGCGCATGGCCGATGTCTTCATGGCCAAGATCAGCCCGCGGGTGGAGCGAGCGGCGCTCAGCGTGCAGGATGCGGCCCGGCAGATGTACGCCGAGGCGCAGGGTCACCCCTCGGCCGCGGCCATCATCAAGGAATACGGCATCTACCCGCCAGGCAACGTGGTGAAGCTGGCGTCGGGCGAACTGGCCGTGGTGATTCGGCGCGGCGCCACTGCGCAGGCTGCGTTGGCTGCTGCAGTGACCGACAAGGCCGGCATGCCGGTGGTCCACACCGCCCGACGCGATACCTCGCAGCCAGCCTATGCCATCCGCTCATCGGCGCCCGACGGGCCCGTCACGCAGCGCGTGCCGCCGGAGCGCTTGTACGGCCTGGCGCACTGAGCTTGCGAGTGAGTCCGACCGCTCGAGACCGAGCGCAGGGGGCATCGTCGGATTGATCGCGGCCCGAGCCGGGCAGAGACGTTCAGCCCCTGCCCTGGCTGGCGATCGCCGCTGCGGCGCGAGCTGCCGCTTGCGGGTCGCCGAGATACTCGCGGCGCAACGGTCGCAGATCGGCGTCGAGTTCGTAGACCAGTGGAATGCCGTTGGGGATATTCAGCCCGACGATGTCGGCGTCGCTGATGCCGTCGAGATACTTCACCAGCGCCCGGATCGAGTTGCCGTGCGCGGCGATGAGCACCCGCTGGCCGGACCGGATGGACGGTGCCAAGAGCTCGTTCCAGCATGGCAGCACGCGGGCGACCGTGTCCTTCAGGCATTCGGTGAGCGGCACCTGCTCGGGCTGCAGCCGGGCATAGCGCAGGTCATGGCGCTGTCCGCGCGGATCATCGGCCTGCAGCGGTGGGGGCGGAGTGTCGTAGCTGCGGCGCCAGATCAAGACCTGCTCGTCGCCATACTGGCGGGCCATGTCGGCCTTGTTCAGTCCTTGCAGCGCGCCATAGTGACGCTCGTTGAGTCGCCAGTCGTTGACCACCGGCAGCCAGGTCCGGTCCATCTCGTCCAGTGCATGCCACAAGGTCCAGATGGCTCGCTTGAGCACCGAGGTGTAGGCCACGTCGAACTCGAAGCCCGCAGCCTTGAGCAGGCGCCCGGCTTCCTGCGCCTGGGCCACGCCGGTGGGGGTGAGCCCCACATCGGTCCAGCCGGTGAAACGGTTCTCCAGATTCCAGGTCGATTCACCGTGGCGGATCAGAACGAGCTTGTACATGGCGGCGGACGGGTGGCGCAAAGCCTGCGATTCTATAATCTGCGGCTTTGCCGGCATGCGCTGTCGGTGCCCCAGCGACCTCTCGGAACGACGCCGTGAAATTCATCATCGACAACTGGATGCTCATCGTCGTGGCCGCGAGCTCTGGCGGCATGCTGCTGTGGCAGGCGCTCCAGAAGAACGGCGGCGGTGGCGCTGTCGGTTGCAGCGAGGCCGTGCGCCTGATCAACCGCGAGAAGGCGGTGTTGATCGACGTGTGCGAGCCGGCCGAGTACGCCAACGGTCATGCCGCCGGCGCGCGCAACGTGCCGCTGTCGGCCATCGCAGGCTCCAAGGAGCTTCCGGCGAACAAGAGCCTGCCCATCGTCGTGATGTGTGCCAGTGGCGCCCGCGCCGGGCGCGGCGCAGCCGCGCTGCGCAAGGCGGGCCATGAGCGCGCTGTGCCGATGGCCGGCGGTCTTGCTGCCTGGCGCGAGGCCGGCCTGCCGATCGACAAGGGCGCCTGAGTACGTTCGGAGAGGCGGCAACCGCCGCGCCGCAGCCCGAAGAGCGCGCGGCTGGTGCAGGGCTATTGCCTTCGGCGGACAATGTCGCCATCACTTTGCGATGAGCCCGCGGTTGCACCATGAATGCTGTTCGCATGTACACCACGCAGGTCTGCCCGTACTGCCTGCGGGCCAAGGCACTGTTGAAGCAACGTGGCGTCGACACCATCGACGAGATCCGGGTCGACCTCGATCCGGCCGAGCGCGATCGCATGATTGAACTCACCGGACGGCGCACGGTGCCGCAGATTTTCATCGGCGACACGCACGTCGGTGGCTGTGACGACCTGATCGAGCTCGACCGCAGTGGCTCGCTGGCGCCGCTGCTGCAGCGCAGCTGACCTGCGCCAGGCACGACTGCGCCCACAGGCGGCGCGATACCCGCAAGAGCGGGGCTGTCCCCCGCTCCCGGGGGCCGCTCGGCGTCGTCGTGAGCGGCGATAATGCGCCGCGCAGGCCGTCCAGCCGATCCGTTGGCTGCGCAGGCCTGCACTTTCTTTCGCCCCGTTCACCTCCCCAACGAGATCGCTTCGCCATGGCCGACCAAGACGCAACCCCCGTGTTCCAGATCCAGCGCATGTACCTGAAGGATCTCTCCTTGGAGCAGCCGAACTCGCCGCAGATCCTGCTCGAGCAGCAGCAGCCGCAGGTCGACATCAACCTGTCGATGGCAGCCGAGGGCATAGCCGAGGGTGTGTTCGAGGTCTGCGTCACCGGTACCGTCACCACCAAGGTGAAGGACCGCACGCTGTTCCTGATCGAGGCCAAGCAAGCGGGCATCTTCGAAATCCGCAACGTGCCGGATGAGCAGCTCCAGGGCATCCTGGGCATCGTCTGCCCGCAGATGATCTACCCATACCTGCGCGCCATCGTCTCCGACGTCTGCACGCGGGCCGGCTTCCCGCCCATCCTGCTGTCGGAAGTGAACTTCCAGGCCATGTTCGAGGCCCAGCAGGCGAATCAGCTGCAGCCGCAGAACGGCAACGGCAGCGGCGTGCTCTCCAGCGCGAACTGAGCCGCCGGCGCCCATGCGCATCGCTGTACTGGGCGCGGGCGCCTGGGGCACCGCGATGGCGTCGGCAGCAGCCGCCCGCCACGACGTCGTCTTGTGGGCCCGCGATCCCGCGCAGGCGCAGCGCATGCGCGAACTGCGCTGCAACGAACGCTACCTCCCCGAGGTGGCGTTGCCCGCGGGCTTGCAGATCACAGCCGACCACGCCGCCGTGTTGGACCATGCCCGAGACGGGCTGGTCGTCATCGGCACGCCCATGTCGGGCCTGCGCGGCGAGCTGTCGACTCTGCATGCCGGCTCGCAGGCCATCTGGCTGTGCAAAGGCTTCGAAAAGGAAACGGGCGCCCTCGGACACGAGATCGCGCGTGAGATCGCGCCACAGGCCCGCGTCGGCGTTCTTTCCGGCCCCAGCTTTGCCGTCGAGGTGGCGCGTGGCCAGCCGACGGCCCTGGTGGCGGCCAGCACCGATGCCGCCTTGTGCGCATGTGCGGTGGAAGCCTTCCACGGCGATGCCTTGCGCGTCTACACCTCCACCGATCCGGTGGGTGTCGAAGTCGGCGGCGCCGTCAAGAACGTGATGGCCATCGCGACCGGCATCGCCGATGGCCTCAGCCTGGGGCAGAACGCCCGCGCGGCACTGGTCACGCGCGGTCTGGCCGAGATGACGCGCCTGGGCCTCGCGCTGGGCGCGCGTGCCGAGACCTTCATGGGCCTGTCGGGGTTGGGCGACCTCGTGCTCACGGCCACCGGTGACCTGTCACGCAATCGGCGTGTCGGTCTGATGCTGGCCGAAGGGCGCAGGCTGAACGACGCGCTGGCCGAACTGGGCCATGTGGCCGAGGGCGTCCATACCGCGCCCACGCTGCAGCGGCGCGCCCGTGCGCTGGGCGTCGACATGCCGATCACCGATGCCGTGGTGGCCGTGCTGGCCGGCGAGCTCACGCCGGCCAAGGCGCTGCGCCAGCTCATGGCGCGTGAGTCACGTCCCGAGGCATGAGCGGCAACCCACGTGATGACTAAACGCCGCCGGCGTAGCCAGACTGGCGCCAGGCGTCGAACACCACCACCGCGACCGCGTTGCTCAGGTTGAGGCTGCGCTGGCCCGGCAGCATGGGCAGGCGCACGCGCTCGTCCGGGGCGAACGCGGCGAGCACTTCGGCAGGCAGGCCGCTGGCTTCGGATCCGAACACGAACCAGTCCCCAGCTTGCCATGCGACGGCACCCAGGGGTTGGTCGGCATGTCGTGTCAGGGCCCACCAGCGGCCGCCCGATTGCACGCGCGCGTCGCGCAGGGCCTGCCAGTTCGAGTGGCGGTGCACCCGCGCGGCCTCGTGGTAGTCGAGGCCCGCGCGGCGCAGCAGCTTGTCCTCCATCGAGAAGCCCAGCGGCTCTACCAGGTGCAGGGTACTGCCCGTGTTGGCAGCCAGGCGGATCACATTGCCGGTATTGGGTGGGATCTGCGGCTGGACGAGGACGATGTGAAACATGACGCGGCGATTGTGGCCTCACGCCGTGTGAGCCGCTGCCGGCGGCGGTGTGCGCGCGAGCATCCATGCCTGGACCTCGGCGGCGCCGGCCTGCCGCAGAACCCGGGCTGCCGCGGCCACCGTGGCACCGGTGGTCACCACGTCATCGACCAAGGCCACTCGGCGGCCCCTCATCGGCCCGATCCAGCGGGGCTCGACGATCAGCGCCTGCGCCAAATTGCGATGGCGCTCTTCGCGTGATGCGCCCACCTGGTGGGGGGTGTCCACCAGCCGTGCCAGCACGTCGGCTTGGCCGGGCAATCCCAGGTGGCGCGCCACTCGCCGGGCGAGCTCCCAGGCCTGGTTGTAGCCCCGCTCGCGCAGCCGTTTCGGACCCAGCGGGATCGGGACGATCCAGTCGGGCATCGCAGTACCGTCGCGGCTGACGGCGTCGGCCAGCACACGCGCCATCCATGCGGCCAGCTCGACACGCCCTTGGAACTTGAACTCGGGGATCAGCCGATTCCAAGGGTGCCCGTAGTCGGCCACCGTCACGCTGCGGTCCAGCGGTGGTGGCTCGAGCAGGCACGCTGCGCAGCACGCGCCCGGCGTTGCGACGCGGGCCGCACATCGCGGGCAGCGCGGCAGCGGCTGCGTGGCCTGGTCGTGACAGCTGGCGCACAGCACCCGGGCCGGCCACTCACGACACAGCAGGCATGGACCGCCGAGCGCACTTCGCAGGTGGCTGGCGGTCCATGCGGCAAGTCGGGGCACCATCGGCTCAATATACTGCCCCGCATGGTGGCGCCTTCGTCTGTCGATCCGCGAGCGGTGGCCCGCGTGCGCCGGCGGTTGGCTGCCGCCGACGAGCCGCCCTGGTTGCATCGCGAGGTCGCGCGGCGCCTGGCCGAGCGGCTGCAGGTTCTGCGCCAACCACCGGGCCAGTGGCTCGACTGGGGCGGGTTCCTCGGTGGCGGCGCCAGCGAAGTGGCGCGCGTGTGGCCCCAGGCGCAGCGGGTCGTCGTCGAGCCCGATGCCGAACTGCTCGCCCGCAGCCGCGACGCGCTGCGCCGACCCTGGTGGAATTGGCGCGGTCAACGCGCTGCCGAAGCCGCGGTCGTGCTCGAGACCGACGTCGTGCCTGCAGCCGCGGGCATGCTGTTCGCCAACATGGTGTGGCATGCGAGCGACGATCCCGACGCGCTGCTGGGCCGTTGGCACCGTGCGCTGGCCCCGCGCGGTGTGCTGATGTTCGCCACGCTCGGGCCCGACACCCTGCGCGAATTGCGCGCCATCTACGCGGCACAGGGGTGGCCCGCACCACATCCGCCCTATGTCGACATGCACGACATCGGAGATGAACTGGTGCAGCACGGATTCGATGACCCGGTCATGGACCAGGAAGTGCTGCGCCTGAGTTGGTCGTCGCCCGCCGCGCTGCTGGCGGAACTGCGCCAGTGGGGCGGCAACATCGCGGTCACCCGATATGCGGGGATGCGCACCCGCGCCTGGCGGCATGCGCTGGAGACATCGCTCTCGCAAGCGGCCGACCCGCAGGGTCGCATCGTCATGAGCATCGAGGTGGTGTACGGGCACGCCGTGCGCGGACAACATCGTGCAGCTGTCGGCGAGCCTGTGCGCGTTGGGCTCGATGAACTGCGCAGCAATTTGCCTTCGCGGCGGCGCCTGCCAAATTCCTAGCGCTTCGCTAGAATGCCGCTGTTGAGTTAGATTAAAACTCGACCACGAATCAAGCGGCAAACCCATCGGTCCTTGCCCCAAGTCAGGTTGGTTGGCGCTTCGCCTACAGTGCGACCTGGCTACGAGGACATCCAGTCGCCCGGGGTGGCTGCATGCGCAGTTTCGCTGGGACACCCGTCACGAAAGCAGATCTTGATAATGGATAAGACGTTGACGCATTGGCGGCGCCGGGCCGCCGCAGGGGCAGGGGGGGCACTCGCTTGGGCTGCCCAGGCAGCATGGGCGGTGGGCGACCTTCCGGGTGGGCCGGCACGCAACCAGATCGACCTGCCCCCGCCCGTCACCCGCATAGCGACCGAAGTGCAGGGCTTGCACAACTTCATGCTGGTGGTGTGTGCCGTGATCTTTGTCGCGGTCTTCGGTGTGATGTTCTATTCGATCATCAAGCATCGCCGCTCGGTCGGGCACCGCGCCGCCCACTTCCACGAAAGCGTGGCTGTCGAAATCGCGTGGACGGTGGTGCCGTTCATCATCGTGGTCGCGATGGGCATGGCGGCCACACGCACCGTGGTGGCGATGAAGGACACGAGCAATGCCGACCTCACCATCAAGGCAACCGGGTACCAGTGGAAGTGGGGCTACGACTACTTGAAGGGCGAGGGCGAGGGCATCAGCTTCCTGTCGGCGCTCGATGTGACCCACCGGCAGATGTCCGACGCCGGAAAGCCCGCCGGGGACAACTACCTGTTGAAGGTGGACAACCCGCTGGTGGTGCCGGTCGATCGCAAGGTGCGCATCATCACCACGGCCAACGACGTCATCCATGCCTGGATGGTTCCAGCCTTCGCGGTCAAGCAAGACGCGATCCCGGGGTTCGTGCGCGACACTTGGTTCCGCGCCGAGAAGACGGGCGACTACTACGGCCAGTGTGCCGAGCTGTGTGGCAAGGAGCACGCCTACATGCCGATTCATGTGCGTGTGCTGGCGGCGCAGGACTATGCGCGATGGGTGGATGAGCAGAAGCAGGCGCTGGCCGCTCGTGCCGACGATCCGAAGAAGACCTGGACGATCGACGACCTCGTCGCTCGCGGCTCCAAGGTCTACGCGGCCAACTGCGCCGCCTGCCATGGTCCTGCCGGCCGCGGTGCCGGGCCCATCAAGGCGCTGGATGGATCGGCGATCGTCCTGGACGCCGACCGCGCCAAGCAGATCGACGTGCTGCTCAAGGGACGCGCCAATGGCGCGATGCCGGCCTGGAAGCAACTGTCCGACACCGAATTGGCTGCGGTGATCACCTACACCAAGAACAGCTGGACGAACAAGACAGGCCAGATCGTCCAGCCGGCCGAGATCGCGTCCGCGCGGCCGTGACTCACCGTCCACCCATCGACATCCCGACAAGGTCCCGCCCATGAGCGCAGTCCTTCCGCACCACGGCGCCCACTCGCCCGGGCACGACCACGAGCATGATCACCATGGGCCGCTGCCGGGTTGGCGGCGGTGGGTGTTCGCGACCAACCACAAGGACATCGGCACGATGTACCTGTTGTTCTCGTTCGCGATGCTGATGATCGGCGGCGTGCTCGCGCTGTGCATCCGGGCCGAGTTGTTCCAGCCCGGGTTGCAGTATTTCAACCCGGAGCTGTTCAACCAGTTCACGACGATGCACGGGTTGATCATGGTGTTCGGCGCCATCATGCCGGCGTTCGTCGGCTTCGCGAACTGGCTGATCCCGATGCAGATCGGCGCCGCGGACATGGCCTTTGCCCGCATGAACAACCTCAGCTTCTGGCTGCTGATTCCGGCTGCACTGATCCTGGCTGGCTCGTTCTTCATGCCCGGTGGCGCTCCGGCCGCGGGTTGGACACTCTATGCACCGTTGACGCTTCAGATGGGGCCGTCCATGGACGCCGCCATCTTCGCGATGCACATCATGGGTGCGAGTTCGATCATGGGCTCGATCAACATCATCGTCACCATCCTGAACATGCGCGCGCCTGGCATGACGCTGATGAAGATGCCGCTGTTCGCCTGGACCTGGCTGATCACGGCCTATCTGCTGATCGCGGTGATGCCGGTGCTCGCCGGTGCGATCACGATGACCCTGACCGATCGGCACTTCGGAACCAGCTTCTTCACCCCGTCCGGCGGTGGCGACCCGATCATGTACCAGCACATCTTCTGGTTCTTCGGGCACCCCGAGGTCTACATCATGATCCTGCCCGCTTTCGGGATCATCAGCGCCATCGTGCCGGCATTCGCCCGCAAGAAGCTGTTCGGCTACACATCGATGGTGTACGCCACCGCGTCGATAGCGATCCTGTCGTTCATCGTCTGGGCCCACCACATGTACGCCACCGGCATGCCGGTGACCGGGCAGCTGTTCTTCATGTATGCCACGATGCTGATCGCGGTTCCCACCGGCGTGAAGATCTTCAATTGGGTGGCCACCATGTGGAAGGGCTCCATGACTTTCGAGACCCCGATGCTGTGGGCCGTGGGCTTCATCTTCGTGTTCACGATGGGTGGTTTCACCGGTCTGATCTGCGCGATGGCGCCGATCGACATCCAGATCCAGGACACCTACTACGTGGTGGCGCACTTCCACTACGTGCTGGTCGCGGGCTCGCTGTTTGCGCTGTTCGCCGGCGTGTACTACTGGGGGCCGAAGTGGACTGGCGTGATGTACTCCGAGTTCCGCGGCAAGCTGCACTTCTGGTGGTCGCTGATCGCGTTCAACGTCACCTTCTTCCCGATGCACTTCCTCGGTCTGGCCGGCATGCCGCGCCGCTACGCCGACTACCCGATGCAGTTCACCGACTTCAACATGTTGGCCTCGTTCGGTGCGCTGGCCTTCGGATTGGCACAGGTCTACTTCTTCCTGTTCGTGGTGGTGCCGATGATGCGCGGCCACGGGCAGCGTGCGGCTCAGAAGCCCTGGGACGGGGCCGAAGGGCTGGAGTGGGAGATCCCCTCGCCGGCGCCGTGGCACTCGTTCGAGACGCCGCCCAAGCTCGACGCCACCGCCACCCGCGTGGTGGGCTGAACTTCGCAGGGAGAGCGATATGGACGCGCGCACTGCAGCCACGCAACGCCGGGCCAACCTGAAGCTGGCGCTGGTTCTGGCGTCGGTGGCCTTCGCCTTCGGATTGGGCTTCATCGCCCAGTTCACCCTGTTTGGCCGCTAGACCGAGCCGCCCGCAATCTTCCCCGGCGGCAGGCAGACCATGATGCGGACATCGACTTGGTGGACGGCTTTGCGCCAGGACAACCGCAGAATGCTGGCGCGGCTATCGGTGGTGGTCGTCGGCATGTTCGGCTTTGGCTATGCGCTGGTGCCGATGTATCGGACCATCTGTGATGCGCTGGGCATCAACGTGTTGTCGCTCAGCGAGCAGGTCGCCTCCGGTGGCAAGGCCGGGCGCCGCGATGCCGGCACGAACACCCAGGTTGACACCTCGCGCCGTATCACCGTGGAGTTCGACGCGAACGCGCGTGGACCTTGGGAGTTCAAGCCTGCTGTGCGCTCGGTGCAGGTGCATCCGGGCGAAATGGCGACCGTGATGTACGAGTTCCGCAATGTGCAGGACCGTGCGATGGCGGCGCAGGCCATCCCGAGCTATGCGCCGAAACAAGCCTCGCCGCACTTCAACAAGCTCGAGTGCTTCTGCTTCAACGAGTACCAGCTGGCACCCGGTGAGTCCCGTCAATGGCCGGTGGTGTTCTACGTCGATCCGAAGCTGCCGCGCGACGTGACGACGATCACGCTGTCCTATACCTTTTTCGAGGTAGGCGGCAAGACGCCGGCCGCGCCGAAGCCGGTGGCTGTCAATGCCGAACAGGTGCGCTCATGAGCCGCAGGTCGCAGCGCTTTGCCGATTGCGCCTGGTGGCGGGCCGCGGGGCGTTCGCGACGGGAGAGGCGATGACCACCGACTTGCGCCAGGCCGTGCAGAGACCGGCGTCACCCTGGCAGACGTTCCGGGCGGTGGCCTGGAGCTTTTTCGGCGTTCGCCGATCGGCCGATCTCGAGCGCGATGCCGGCCGACTCAATCCGCTGCACGTGGTGGTGGCAGGGTTGCTGGGTGCGGCCGCCTTCGTTGTTGGACTGGTCGTCCTGGTGAGCTGGGTGGTGAATAGCGGGGTCGCGCGCTGAGCTGGCGCCCGTCCCCAAAGAGAGACTTGATCGGTTGGTCTAGGAGAACGAGCAGATGTCAGCTGCAACGACACAAGGGGCCGCACCCCACTATTTCGTGCCTGGGCCGTCGCGGCACCCGGCCATGGCTGCGCTGGGCCTGTTCTTCGTGATACTGGGTGCCGGCCAATGGGTGAACGGACGCGGCTGGGGCGCGTGGTCGCTCCTGCTGGGTCTGGCGATTTGGCTCTACACGCTGTACTCGTGGTTCGGCGACGCGATTCGCGAGAGCGAAGGCGGCCTGTACTCCGACCGCGTGGACGTGTCGTTCCGCTGGAGCATGAGCTGGTTCATCTTCTCCGAAGTCATGTTCTTCGCCGCGTTTTTCGGTGCACTGTATTGGGCTCGGTCGCACGCCTTGCCGATGCTGGGCAACCTCGAGCACCAGTTGCTGTGGCCCGACTTCAAGGCGGTGTGGCCCAGTGCTGGTGGTGGCACCGCTTCACCGGCCGGCACGGTGGAGCCGTTCACCACGATGGGCCCGTTCTGGATACCCACCATCAATACGGCGATCCTGCTGACCTCCGGCGGCACGTTGACGATCGCCCACCACGCGCTGATCGCCAACAAGCGTGCGTCGACCGTGTTCTGGATGTGGGTGACGGTGGCTCTTGGCGTGATCTTCCTGTGCCTGCAGGCCTACGAGTACGCGCACGCCTACCGCGACCTGAACCTGAAGCTGAGTTCGGGAATCTATGGCTCGACCTTCTTCATGCTCACCGGGTTCCATGGCTTCCATGTGCTCGTGGGCATGCTGATGCTGCTGTTCATCACGTTGCGGCTCATGAAGGGCCACTTCACGCCGCGCCGACACTTCGGGTTCGAAGGTGCGGCGTGGTACTGGCACTTCGTCGACGTGGTCTGGATCGGCCTGTACATCACCGTCTACTGGCTCTGACCAAGCGCGCGGTCGGCTGCAGCCGACCCGTGTTGCCGTCCATCGGCGGCGGCGCTGCCGCACTCGAGCGGGTCTTCAGTGTCCGGTCGGCAAGCCACTGGGCTGGATCCAGCCCAGTCTCCAGGCCAGCAGGATGAACAGGAACAACGCGATCGACAGCCCGACGCGCAGCGCCAACGCGCGGGCCATCAACCGCGGATCGTCGCCGTCTCGGCGACGCAGCATGCGCGCACCTGCAACGCACAGGGCGGCGACGATGAGCAGCAGGGCCGCCACAATGGCTGTCTTCATGAACGGCGATTATCTGCACCATGGGTGCCGCCGGTGGTGCACAGGGCCATCGACAGGCGCCTGCGTGACTGCGTGGCGGCGCGCATGATGCGTGGGCGACCGTGGGTCATGCTGCTGGCGGCGGTGTTCGCCACTGCGACCACCGCCGCGCTCGGGTGGTGGCAGCTCGAGCGCGCACGGCTCAAGCAGACACTGCAAGATGCGCTCGACCATCGCGTCGCACTGCCGCCGTTGCCCCAGGCTGCGCTGGCCCGCACTGCGGCCGAAGCCGCGGACCAGGTGCACCGTCGAGTCGTGCTGCAGGGGCAGTGGCTGCATCGGCACACGGTCTACCTGGAGAACCGCCCGATGCGAGGGCGCCCTGGGTTCACCGTGGTCACGCCACTGGAATTGAGCTCGGGCGATGCCGTGTTGGTCCAGCGTGGATGGGTTGCCCGAGACCCGTACGACAGAACGCGTGTGCAGCCCGTCGAGAATCCTGGCGGCGAGGTCGTGGTTCACGGCCGGCTCGCCTGGCCGCCTTCGCCGTTGATGGAACTCGGCACGCCGCCAACGCAACCAGGGGTGATCCGGCACAATCTCGACTTGGCCACGTTCTCGCGCGAGACCGGGCTGCTCCTGCGACCGCTGACGGTGCTCGAACTCGACGCGCCCGGGGCGGCAGCAGGTTCGTTGCAGCGTCAGTGGGCGCTGCCGTCGCACAACATCGCCACCCACCACGGTTATGCCGCGCAGTGGTTCTCAATGTCGGCCCTGATCGCAGGCTTGTATGTCTGGTTCCAAGTCGTTCAACCCCGGCGCCGAAGTGCCGACTGAGCCGCTGGGCCTGAGTGTGCATGCCATGCCCGCTCCCGGCTTGCTCGATGACGGTGCGGGCCGGTCACGCACCTGGCGGGGGCGCTGGAACATGCTGGGTGTGCTGCTGGCATGTGCACTACCAGTCGCGGCGAGCTACTTCACCTACTACGTCGTGCGTCCCCAGGAAGGGGGCGCGGCCTACTCTCGCCTCATCCACCCGACGGTGCCGATACCCGAGCTGACCGCGACATCGCTGCAAGGCCAACCGGTGCCGCTGCGCAGCCTGGCGGGGCAGTGGCTGCTGGTGGTGGTGGGAGGATCGTCGTGCGACAGCGCCTGCGAGCAGCGCCTGTTCATGCAGCGGCAGCTTCGCGAAATGACCGGCCGCGAGCGCTACCGGATCGACAAGCTGTGGTTGATCACCGACGACGGACCGCTCGCGCCCCCTTTGCAGCAGGCACTGGCGGACACGCCGGCGATGCACCTGTTGCGCTTGCCCCGCGCCGCTGTGGAGCAGTGGCTCGCGCCGCAGGCCCGACAGGCGCTGGAAGACCACCTCTACATCGTCGACCCGATGGGGCAGTGGATGATGCGGGTGCCCGCCAGCCCCGACCCTGCGCGCGTCAAGCGCGATATCGACCGTCTGCTGCGCGCCGCGGCCGGGTGGGACCAGCCCGGCCGCCCGTGAGTTCCAGCGCCCATCGCACCTCATGAATGACTTGCCTTCGATGATCAAGCTGGCCGCGCTGGCACTGGTCGTGGCCAGCCTGCCGCTGTCGTGGTGGTGGTTGCGCCAGCGCGGCGCTTCTACGCGCGCCCGTCTGGCCGCCCTGACGGTGCTGACGACATTTCTTACCTTCGATCTCATCGTTTTCGGTGCGTTCACCCGGCTCACCGACTCGGGCCTGGGCTGCCCCGACTGGCCCGGTTGCTACGGCCAGGCCAGCCCGTTGGCCGCGCGCGCAGACATCCACGCGGCTGAGCAGGTGCTGCCCGATGGCCCCGTGACCTGGGCCAAGGCCTGGATCGAGATGATCCATCGCTACCTTGCGATGACAGTAGGCGTGCTGATCATGGTCGCGGCGGCCGTGGGGTGGCGCATCCGTCGCCAACTGCCTCACTCGCCGTGGTGGGGCTTTGCAACGCTGGCCTGGGTCATCGTTCAAGGCTTGTTCGGCAAGTACACGGTCACCTGGAAGCTGTACCCAGCCATCGTCACTGCGCACCTGCTGGGTGGCATCGTGCTGCTGGGCCTGCTCGTGTTGCAGCACGAGTCCTTTCGCGATCGGCCGCTGCAGATGCGCATCCGAACGGGCCTGATCGCCACGGTGCTGGTGCTGCTGGTCGTTCAGATCGCCCTGGGCGGATGGGTGAGCACCAATTACGCGGTACTGGCCTGCAGCGGGTTCCCGAGCTGCAACGGCCAGTGGTGGCCGCCGATGGACTTCGGTCAAGGCTTTGCCATCGCTCGCGAGCTGGGCCATACGGCCGATGGCCGCCTGCTTCCGTTCGAGGCGCTGGTGGCCGTGCACTGGGTGCACCGGGCGTTTGCCGTGGTGGCCATTGCGGCGGTGCTGGGGCTGGCGTGGCGGCTGTGGCACGAAGATGAACCGGCCGCGCGGCGATACGGCGCCATGTTGGCCGTGCTGGTGCTGGCCCAGTTCGCGAGCGGGCTGACCAATGTGGTGCTCGATTGGCCGATCGTGGCGGCCCTGTTCCACAGCGCGGGCGCAGCCGCGATGGCCGGTGTGCTGACGTCGCTGTGGGCCCGCCGACACCAGGCCGAGTCGGCGCGGCGGACTGCGGCAGAAGTCCCCTGGCGGGCGCAGCCAACCGCCTCCGCGCGATGAACCCGACGCTGACCCAGGGCGCGAGAGCGCCGTCGTCCCGGCTGGCGCAGTACGTGGCACTGACCAAGCCGCGCGTGATCCAGCTCATCGTGTTCTGTGCGGTGATCGGCATGTTGATGGCCGAGCCGGGCTGGCCGGACCTCGCGGTTGTGATCGCGGCCGCGGCCGGGATCTGGCTGGTGGCCAGTGCGGCCGCTGCATTCAACTGCCTGGTCGAGCAGCACATCGATCGGCGCATGGCGCGAACGGCCTGGCGGCCGACGGCCCGCGGGGAACTCGGGCGGGGGCCCGCGCTCGTGTTCTCGTTGCTGCTGTGCGCAGCCGGGGGTGTGCTGCTGTTTGTCTGGGTGAACCCATTGACGCTGTGGCTGACGCTGGCAACGTTCATCGGCTATGCCGTGATCTACACGGTCGTCCTGAAGCCGCGTACGCCGCAGAACATCGTGATTGGTGGCCTGTCCGGGGCCATGCCGCCGGTGCTCGGCTGGGCTTCCATGCGTGGCGAGGTCGGGCCCGAGGCACTGCTGATGTGCCTGATCATCTTCTTGTGGACACCGCCGCACTTCTGGGCACTGGCGCTGTACCGGGTGGAAGACTACCGACGCTCCGGTCTGCCGATGCTGCCCGTCACTCATGGTCTGGCGTTCACGCGATTGAACGTGTTCTTGTACACCTGCGTGCTGTTTGCCGCCACGCTGCTGCCTTACGTGATCGGCATGAGTGGCTGGCCATATCTGCTATGCGCCATCGGTCTCGGTGGCTGGTTCATTGCACTGGCCTTTCGCCTGTGGCGCGATTACAGCGATGCGCTGGCCCGCCGCACATTCCGATACTCCATTGTTTACCTGGCGCTGCTCTTTGCTGCACTGCTGCTCGACCACTACCTGATGCCATGGATCTCCTGATGACCCGTCGTTCGTCACCTGTCCGGCGGTCGCTGCTGGTCGCCGCCCTGGCCCTGGGTCTGGTCGGTTGTGACCGCATCAGCGGTGCCGGCAAGCCAGCATTCAAGGCGATTGACGTCACCGGCGCCGAGTACGCGCGCGGCTTCTCGTTGCCCGACGCCGACGGAACCGTGCGCACGCTGGCCGACTTCAAGGGCAAGGTGGTGGTGGTCTTCTTCGGGTACACGCAGTGCCCCGACGTGTGCCCGACCACAATGACCGAGCTGGCACAGGTCAAGCGCTCATTGGGCGCCGATGGCGCGCGCGTCGTCGGCGTGTTCATCAGTGTCGACCCCGAGCGCGAAGGTGCCCGGCAAGACGGAGACCAGCTACACCGTCGACCACACCGCCGGCTCGTACGTATTCGACGCCCAGGGCCGCATTCGGCTGTTCACCCGCTATGGCAGCGGAGCCAAGGCGCTGGCCGACGACTTGAAGCTGTTACTGGCCGAAACCACTTGAGCCATCCTGTGGCACGGGCGGCGCGGTTCGTGTCGCGCTGCGGTGCTAAGGTCGCGCGCTGCACACTGACGGAGGAGCGACGCGATGCTCAAGATGCGCATGATTGTGGCTTTGGCGCTGGCCGCCACCATGGGGGCCGCACAAGCCGGCGTCATCTATACGTTCGACAGCGATGGCCAAGGGTGGACCATCGAGGACGGCGGGACGCTCAGCCACCAGGCCAGCGGGGGCAACGGCGGCGGCTTCCTCCAAGTCGCCGACAGCACCGCCGGCGAACTGCGGTTTGCTGCGCCGGCATCGGCGCTGGGCGACTGGAGCACCCTGCTGGGCAGCAGCATTGGCTTCGATGCGCTCAACATCGACGGTGGAGCGCCGGACTGGGGTGGATTCGGCACCATCCGCCTGATCAGCGGTGCAACGGTGCTCAGCCTCGATGGCGTGCTGGGGGCTGAGCCGCCGGCAGACCGCACCTGGCATCGGTATTCGGTACCCCTGACGACGGCGCTGTGGGGCGACGGCTTGGCGGATGTCCTGGCGGATCTCACCGGCTTCACGATCCAAGGTGAGTTCCACAACGGCGTGAGTGAAACCGTCGGTTTCGACAACATCCGGATCGGAGAAGTCGGCACCGTGCCGGAACCGCAGTCCAGCGCGCTGGCTGGGCTGGCCTTGGTGGTTGCTGGAACCTTGCGACGCCTGCGCCGGCGCTGATCGCGTGCGGCCACACGGTTGAGTCCGCAACCCCGCGGCTCAACCGCGGGCTTGGCCGTTACTTGCTGGCTTCGGCTCGGGTCACGCCACTTCCAGGGCCTTGCGCATCTTCTTGAGTGCGGCCACCTCGATCTGGCGGATGCGCTCGGCGCTCACGCCGTACTCTGCCGCCAACTCGTGCAGCGTCATGCCGCCGCTGCCATCGTCGTTCACCTGCAGCCAACGCTGCTCGACGATGCGACGGCTGCGTGCGTCCAGCACGTCCAGAGCCTGCATCAGCCCATCGCCGTACAAGGCGTCGCGGCGCCGCGCCTCGAGCACCTGGGTCGGCTCACCGGAGTCGTCGGCGAGATAGGCGATCGGCGCATAGGCCTCTTCGCCGTCGTCGACTTGAGGGTCCAGCGCGACATCACCACCGGACAGGCGGGTTTCCATTTCGATGACGTCGGTAGGCTTGACGCTCAACTCCTGGGCTACCCGGTCGACTTCCGAGGGCGACAGGGTCGAGCGGTGCATCTGTCCATCGTCGCCAACGGCCTTCAAGCTCTGCTTGAGCGATCGCAGGTTGAAGAACAACTTGCGCTGGGCCTTGGTGGTGGCCACCTTCACCATGCGCCAGTTGCGCAGGATGTACTCGTGGATCTCGGCCTTGATCCAGTGCAGCGCATAGCTCACCAGCCGCACACCCTGCTCGGGGTCGAAGCGGCGCACCGCCTTCATCAGGCCCACGTTGCCTTCCTGGATCAGATCGCCCTGTGGCAGACCATAGCCGAGGTACTGGCGCGACACCGAGACCACCAGGCGCAGGTGCGACATCACCAGTTGCCCCGCAGCCGATACGTCTGCCTGATCGCGCAGGCGCCGCGCCAGACTCAGCTCTTCGTCGGCCGTCAGCATCGGCAGGCGGTTGACGGCACCGATGTAGGCATCCAGGTTGCCCAGCGAGGGCACGGCGGTCCAGGGACTGCGCAGCGAAACGGCGTGGTGAGTTGCAGTGTTCATGGCTGGGTCGGATCAACCCGGGATGAATTGGTTCCTCAAATGTTAGCACTCGGCGCCGGCGAGTGCTAACGACCCCGGCAGCCGTCCGGTCTGGTCGTGTTGATGTGAACGTTCACTCCAACGATCCGAAGCGTGTTTCGACCCCTTCGAGCAGGCGATCCATCACGTTCAGAAAGGCCGCAATGTTCAGTGGCTTGGTCAGGTAGTGCGCGGCGCCGCTGGATATGGCTTCGTTGACCCGGCCGGGTGTGGCATCGGCCGACACGACGACGATGGGTATGTCGGCCGTCAGTGGATCACCTTTCAGGTGGCGCAGCAGCTCCAATCCGTCGATGTCCGGCAGGTGCATGTCCAGCAGGATGAGGTCAGGCGGGTCACGGCGGATCGCGCCCAGGCCGTCCAGACCGGTCATCGAGACATCCAACGCCACCTGCGGCCGCTGGGCGAGGATGCCGCGCATGACCTCGGCGTTGGTTTCGTTGTCCTCGATGTAGTGAACCGTGCGATGGCGGTAGGGCGCGCCCAGGTTGTCGTGCAGGCTGTCCAACCCGCTGTCGGTGAGGTCAAGTTCGGCCGCAGGCAGCGTCAAGGTGAAGGTGGAGCCCACCGCCTCGCGGCTGCGCGCCGACAGGCTTCCACCCATCAGTTCAGCCAGGCGTCGGCTGATCACCAGGCCGATGCCGGTTCCTTCGACCGGTCCGCGCTCGCGACCCAGCCGATTGAAGGGCTGGAACAGTTCGGCCAACTGGCTCTCCGACAGGCCCAGCCCGGTATCGGTCACGCACACCTCGATGGTCTGCCCACTGCCGGCGCGGCACTCGACGTCGATCTGCCCCTGCTCGACGTTGTACTTGACAGCGTTGGACAACAAGTTTGTGAGCACCTGCTTCAATCGTGTAGGGTCGGCCATGGCGATGGCCGATCGGCCGTCGACCGAAGCATGAATCTGGATGGCGCGCGCGCGTGCCTGCGGCTGCACCATCGCGATGCAGTGCTGGATCAACGGTCCCAGGTCCACCGGCGCAGCCTCCAGCCGCAGCGTGCCCAGTTCAATGCGCGAGAGGTCGAGCGTATCGTTGATCATCTCCAGGAGATGCCAGCCGGCATGCAGGATCTGCGAAACCCATTCGCGCTGCTGGGCATCCAGGGGCGGTTGGCGATCCATCTCGAGCAATTGGGCAAAGCCCAGCATGGCGTTCAACGGCGTGCGCAGCTCATGGCTCATGCGGGACAGGAACTCGTTCTTCGCGCGGTTGGCCGACTCTGCCAATTCGCGGCGGCGCTCGGCGTCCTGCAAGCGGAGGTAGTCGGTCACGTCCTCCACCACGCCCACCAGTCGCTGAGGGCGACCCTGGCCATCGCGCAGTACGCTGAGATTCATCTGCACCCAGATCGCACGGCCGTCGGCGTGGTGCAGGCGTTTGCGCTGCCTCATGGCGGAGGACTCTCCGTGCAGCAACCGGACCAACTCGTCGGCCACTCCGGCCCGGTCGTCGGGATGGGTCAATTCGGCGAGCGCCCGCTCCGACAGTGCCTTTTCGCTCAGCCCCAGCATCTCGCGGAACCTGGGGTTGGACTCCCGGATGCGGCCGCGCAGATCGGCGTAGAAGATGCCGACGGGTGCGTGATCGAGGATGTTGCGCAGGCGCTGTTCGCTTTCGCGCAGTGCGGCCTCGGTGTCCTCGCGCTCCCGCATTTCACGCTCGAGCTCGGCCGTGCGTTGGGCCACCGCGCTTTCGATCCGGCGCGTGCGGCCGGTCACAACCAGGAGCATGGCTGCCAGCATGGCAGATGCGACCAGGCCGATGCCGGAGAACAACCACGCGTTGGCCGAGCCCACCGGCATCACGGCGCCCGCGGGCGCCCACAGTCGCAGGCGCCACTCCCGCCCGGCAAAGCGGATGCCGCGGGTGAACTCGCCCGGGCGGTCAGCGGCGGTATCGCAGCCGGTCTCGCCGGCCAGCAATCGGCGTGTTGCGCGCGTGTCGGTATCGATCAGACACCAGCGCAGGTAGTCCGGCTGCCGGACCAGCGCGGCCTTGACCACCTGGTCCATGCGCAGCGTCACGAAGGCCACGCCTGCGAGCGCTTCGGCGCGTGCCCCTGCGTCTGCTTCGCGTGCATAGATGGCCCGGTAGATCACCACGCCCGTCTGGTCGCCCGTTTCCTGCGTGAGCCGGAACCCTGCAGACGCCGCCGGTTCGTCGGCGGCCGCGGTGCGGGCAATCGCCTCGCGCGATGCGGGTATCGACAGCACGTTCACCCCGAGCGCCGATCGATTGCGCTCCAGCGGTTCGATCAGTCGCAGCACCATCAGGTCGGTGTCGCGCGCTGAAACGGGCTCGCCGCCACGCTCGAGCCTCTCGAACATCCGCAGCGTGCGCCCGTCGGAGCGGCTGACGCGCTCCTCGTATGCGGCGATGTCCGCCCGTGGCACCCGCTCGCTGTAGCCCAGGGCCAGCAGGTCCACCGGCAGTTGCAGCCACGGCTGGGCCGCGCGGTGCAGTCCGGTGACACTGGGCTGGGGGGTCGAAACCAGGTGCCCGCGCAGCGCCTCGAGGGCGAAGCCGGCCTGCGCCAGGTGGTTTTCCAGGCTGTCCGCAGCGGCAGCGGCCGATTGCACGAACACAGCCTGGCCGCGCAAGCGGTCGAGCCGCATGACGTGCACCGTGGCCAGCGCCAGCAGCCCCGTTGCGGCGACCATCGGCAGCGCCAGCGTGACCCGTCGCGGCGCCCAGTCCTGGCGTGGCCGACCCACGATGGACATGGCCACCGGCGCGCCGATCAAGACGCCGAGTGTGTCGCCAGCCCACCAGGTCCACCATGCTGTCAATGCCTGCATGCCTTCGACGACCCCGGCTGCGGCCAGCGCTGCCGTGGCCAGCGTCGGGCTGACCAGGCAAGCCACCAACGCACCGTACACGCAGAATGCCACCACCTCCCGGGGTTCCACCAGCGAGCGCGAACCCGCCCGCCGGGCCACCAGCCATGCGCCGAGCATGGCCTGCAGGGTGGCGCCCACGGCAACGAGGGCGGCCAGGCCGAGGCCGGTGGCCATGTCGACGCCACGGGCCGGCCCGAGCGATGCATTCACGGCAAAGGCGCCCAGCCACACGCCGACAACGGCGCGCCGACCGTAGACCAGCACCGCCGCCAGCGCGATGCCAGCGGCGGGGAAGATGGGAGCCGCCAGCGCAGGTGGAATGGCCAGCCGCAGCGCCAAGTGCCCGATGGCGGCGTAGACCAAGGCGGTCAACGCCGCGGGCCAAAGCACGCGAAGCGATCCGGAGGCGGGCATCGGGGCGCGGGCTACGCGCGACCCGCGTGGCCCGGGATTGGGGACGCGCAAGCCTAACACCACAGCGGCGCATCGAAGTGACCGCTGGAACCGGGCCGCTGGGCCGGCTGTCAGGGCATCCGGCCGACCCGGCGCGACGCGCTTACACGTTGAACAGGAAGTTCATCACGTCGCCATCGCGCACGACGTATTCCTTGCCTTCGGCGCGCATCTTGCCGGCGTCCTTGGCGCCTTGTTCGCCGCCGCAGGCGATGAAGTCGTCATAGGCGATCGTCTGGGCGCGAATGAAGCCACGTTCGAAGTCGGTGTGGATCACACCCGCGGCCTGCGGCGCCGTGTCGCCGACGTGGATGGTCCAGGCACGTACCTCCTTGACCCCGGCGGTGAAGTAGGTCTGCAGGCCCAGCAGCTTGAACGCAGCGCGGATCAGGCGATTCAGGCCGGGCTCGTCCTGTCCCATCTCCTGAAGGAACATCAGCCGGTCGGCGTCTTCCATTTCGGCCAGTTCGGCCTCCGTCTTGGCGCAGATGGCCACCACCGGTGCGCTCTGCGCCTGGGCATAGGCACGCAGCCGGTCCAGGTAGGCATTGCCTTGGAATCCGTCTTCGGCCACGTTGCCCACGAACATTGCCGGCTTGGCCGTGATCAGGCACAGCGGCCGCAGCACGGTGAGCTCTTCCTTGCTGAAGTCGATGCTGCGAACCGGCCGCGCCTCGTTCAGCGCGGCCTCGCACTTCTTGAGCACATCCACCAGACGCTGTGCGTCCTTGTCGCCGCCGGCCTTGGCGACCTTGGTGTAGCGCACCAGGCTCTTCTCGACCGTGGCCAGATCCGCCAGGCAGAGCTCGGTCTGGATGACCTCGATGTCGGCGATCGGGTCGACCTTGCCGGCCACGTGGATCACGTTCTCGTCATCGAAGCAGCGCACCACGTTCACGATGGCGTCGGTTTCCCGGATGTGCGACAAGAACTGGTTGCCCAGCCCCTCGCCCTTGCTGGCGCCGGCCACGAGTCCGGCGATGTCGACGAACTCCACGATTGCCGGAACGACGCGCTCGGGCTGCACGATCTTCGACAACTGCGCCAGGCGGGGGTCAGGCAGCTCGACCACGCCGACGTTGGGCTCGATCGTGCAGAACGGGTAGTTCTCGGCGGCGATGCCGGCCTTGGTGAGGGCGTTGAACAGGGTCGACTTGCCCACATTGGGCAGGCCCACGATGCCGCATTTCAGACTCATCGGTAGCTTTCGAGGCGCAGGCGCGCCGCACGGTGTGCACGGGTTGGGCCGCCGGGCCGCCGGACCATGCCCGGCCACGGGCCGCGGGGCGCCGGTGACCAGGTCTTGCGGCAGCCGGTGGCCCCAGCGTGGCGAAGCGGGGCATTTTAGTCCCTGGGCCGGAGCCGACCGGGCCCGTTCCTACAATGCAGGCCCAATGAACGCAGTGGACGTGAGCATCCGCGGTCGCGGGCCGGTTGCCTATGCATTGGCCCTTGCCCTGTCGCGCCAGGGCCTGTCGGTGGCCCTGGAGGGCGAACCGCCGGCGCCTCGATCCGACGACGTCCGGGCCTACGCGCTCAACGGTGCTGCCCGCGCGCTGCTGCAGGGCCTGCGCGTGTGGGACGCGCTGGCGGCCACAGCGGTCACGCCGGTGCAGGCCATGCAGGTCTGCGGCGATGCGCCGGGCGGTGCGATCCACTTCGAGGCCGGTGCCCTGCAGATGCCTGCGCTGGCGTGGATCGTCGACGCCGCCGAGCTCGACAGCGTGCTGCGAACGGCCGCGCGGTTCGCGCCGCACCTGCGCGACGGCCCCACGCCCGGCCGCGCAGCGCTGACGGTCCTCGCCGAGGGCAAGGACTCGCGCAGCCGCGACGAGTTGGGCGTGCCCTTTCACCGGCGCGACTACCAGCAAACGGCGCTGGCGACCCGACTGCTGGCAGATGTGCCGCACGATGGGCGGGCCAGGCAGTGGTTCCGCTCGCCAGATGTGCTCGCCCTGCTGCCCATGGACCGGCCGGTGCCTGGCCGCAGTTTGGCGCTCGTGTGGTCGCTGCCCACGCCACGCGCGCACGAACTGCAGCAATTGCCCGACGCCGAGTTCGAACGTGAGCTGGCACTGGCCTGCGGGGCCGCCGAGGGTGGCCTGAAGCTGGTGGCTCCACGCTGCGCCTGGCCGCTGGCCCTGGGCCGTGCCGACCGATTGTGCGGGCCGGGCTGGGTGCTGGTGGGCGATGCCGCGCATCAGGTCCATCCGCTGGCGGGCCAGGGCCTGAACCTCGGGCTGGCCGACGTGGCCACCCTGGCGCGCGTGCTCGCCGAGCGCGAACCCTGGCGCGGCTTGGGGGATGCGGGTCTGCTGCACCGCTATGTGCGTGAGCGTGCCGCTGCCACCCAAACCATGGCAGGGCTCACCGACACGCTGTTGCACCTGTTCGCGGCCTCGCCGCCCTGGATACGGGAACTCCGCAACCGCGGATTGACTCTGCTGGATCATCTGGCGCCGCTGAAGCGGGTGCTGGCGGCACGTGCCTACGACGACTGAAGGACTCCAACCCATGACACCCACCTATGCGCGTTCCGGTCTTGCCCTTGCTCTGGCGGCCTGTGTCGCGTTGGCAGCTGCCGTTCCCGCCCGCGCCGACGAGGCCACCATACGCAAGGCCCTGACCGAGCGCCTGCCCAAGCTGCCGCGCATCGACGAGGTCTCGCGCACGCCGATTCCGGGTCTGTTCGAGGTGCGCATGGGCAGCGACCTGATCTACACCGATGCCACCGGCGACCACGTGATCCAGGGCGCCATCATCGAGACACGCACGCGCACGGACCTGACCCAGGCCCGCGTCGACAAACTCACGGCCGTCGACTTCAGCACGCTGCCGCTGAAGGACGCCATCCTGATCAAGCAGGGCAGCGGCACACGCAAGATGGTGGTGTTCGGTGACCCGAACTGTGGCTACTGCAAGCGCATCGAGCGCGACCTGCAGACGCTCAAGGACGTGTCGATCTACACCTTCCTGTACCCGATCCTCGGTCCCGACTCGACCGTCAAGTCGCGCGACATCTGGTGTGCCAAGGACGCCGGCAAGGCCTGGCGGGCGTGGATGGTCGATGGTGTCGCGCCGGCCAAGGCGGCCGCCGACTGCGACACGGCCGCCATCGAGCGCAACCTCAAGCTGGGCCAGAAGCACCGCGTGACGGGCACGCCGGCGGTCGTGTTCGAGGATGGCACGCGCTCGCCAGGCGCCCTGCCGGCGGCACAGATCGAGACGCGCCTGCAGGCGGCCGCCAAGAAGGGCTGACTTCGCCCGGCCGGCTGCCCGGCCCACGCAGCAGCAGCCACGCACGCCAAGCCAGCCCAAGCCGGCGGCGCACCCTGGCTGCGGTGACAATGCCCGAACCGCTTCACCGACCGCCGTGGCGCCGGCCGCGGCGTCGAGCCGACCATGATTGCCTACCGCATCGACATCGCCGATCTGCACACGCATCACTTCGAGGTCACCCTTCAGGTGCCGCGTCCGGCGGCGCAGCAGGAGCTGTCGCTGCCGGTCTGGATACCCGGCAGCTACATGGTGCGCGAATTCGGGCGTCATCTCAGTGGCCTGCGCGCATGGCAGGGCCGCACCGAGGTGCCATTGCTGCAGCTGGACAAGACCACATGGCGGGCCGATTGCGCCGACGCTCGCACGCTGCGGGTGAGCTACCGCGTGTACGCGTTCGACACCTCGGTGCGCACGGCCTTCCTCGACGACAGGCGCGGCTTCTTCAACGGCACCAGCCTGTGCCTGCGGGTCACGGGTCGCGAGGCGGATCCCCACGTGGTCACCCTGGGACGGCTGCCGCGGGGCTGGTCGGTGGCCACCGCGATGCCGTCGACCGGCGAGCGCGAGTACACCGCGGCCGACTACGACGAACTGGTGGACCACCCGTTCGAGCTCGGCACCTTCTGGCGCGGCGAGTTCGAGGCCTGCGGCGTGCCGCACGAGTTCATCGTGGCCGGCGCATGGCCCGGCTGGGACGGCCAGCGTCTGTTGGACGACACCCGGCGCATCTGCGAGCAGCAGATCCGCTTCTGGCACGGGCATGCAGGCGCGGCGCCGCCGTTCGGTCGCTACGTGTTCATGCTCAACGCCGTCGACGAAGGCTACGGTGGGCTCGAGCACCGCGCCAGCACTGCGCTGATCGCCGCTCGGCGGGACTTGCCGCGCCCCGGCATGGAGACCCTGCCGGACGGTTACGTGACACTGCTGGGCCTGATCAGCCATGAGTACTTCCACACTTGGAACGTCAAGCGACTCAAGCCCGTCGAGCTGGCGCGACCCAACTACACGGGCGAGAACTACACGCGCATGCTGTGGTTCTTCGAAGGCTTCACCTCCTACTACGACGACCTGCTGCTGCAGCGTGCCGGGTTGATCGACGTCGCGCGCTACCTGAAGCTGTTGGCCAAGTCCGTCAACACCGTGGCATCCACCCCTGGGCGACAGGTGCAGAGCGTGGCCGAGGCCAGCTTCGATGCCTGGGTGAAGTACTACCGCCCGGACGAGAACACGCCCAACGCAACCGTGAGCTACTACGTGAAGGGTTCGCTGATCGCGCTGGCACTGGACCTACGCCTGCGACACAAGGGATCGTCGCTGGATGCGTTGATGCGCGGGCTCTGGTCGCTGGGCAACGGCGGGCCGATCTCCGAGGCCGACATCGATCGCACCCTGCGCGCCATGGGCCAGCGTGCCGCGGCAGACGACCTGCGGGCATGGGTGCATGGCACCGGCGATATGCCCCTGGGCGAGCTGCTGAAGGGCGTGGCGGTGTCATGGAGCACTGAACGCGCCGGCTGGGCGGCATCGCTCGGGCTGCGCTTGTCGGAGGGCGCCGTCACCGGCGTTCAGGTGCGCCAGGTGCTGGCCGGCAGCGCGGCCAGTGATGCCGGCATCTGCGCTGGCGACGAGCTCCTCGCGGTGGATGGCTGGCGCATCCGGCGTCTGGACGATGCGCAGGCCTGGGTGTCGCGCCAGAAGGCCTTTGACCTGCTGCTGGTGCGCGACCAGCGTGTGCGGCAGCTGCGGGTGCAGCCGCGGGACCCGTCGCCGTTGCACGAGACCGTGGTGTTGGCGATGCACGACAAGGCGCCAGCCGCCGCGCTGGCGCGTCGCCGGGCGTGGATGGCCGGCTGAAGCCGCGCAGGCCAGGCACCGATGGCAGCAACCTCGGGCTCGGCCATCCATCCGCTGCTCCAGCGACGCGGGAGCTGGGTGTTGGTACCGGCGGTGATAGCCGCGCACCTGGCGCTCGTCGATCAGCTGGTGCAGGACCGTTTCGGATGGGGCCATGCCGAGAAGGTGCCACCCCGCATCGAGGTGGCTTTCGTCAAGGAGCTGGTGCAGACGGCGCCAGCGGCAGCGCCGCCGCCCGTGGTCGCGGCACCGCCGGCACGTGCGCCCGCGCCTCGGCAGGCCGCTTCGGCACCACGGCGCCCGGCCAGCGCGCCGGCCGCGGCGTCGGTCCCGGAACCCGCACAGGGGGTCGCAAGCGCAACTGCCGCCGAGGCGCCGCGCATGGCCGATGCGGCGCCGCCGGCCGAGGCCGCAGCGCCGATCGCTGCGGCACCAGCCGAGGCTGTCGCGCCCAGTGCACCCCTGGCCGCCCGTGCCTTGGCGCTACCACCTGCCGGTGCCGTCGCGGCATCCGCCCCGCCGTCGGAGTCCTTCGCGTGGCCGCCGTCGACGCGGCTCACCTACTCGCTAAAGGGCTTCTATCGTGGCCCGATCGAGGGTGGCAGCGCGCAGGTTGACTGGCTGCGGTCGGGTTCGCGCTATCAGGTCCATCTTGAGACCCGGCTGGCGCCGTTGTTGACCCGGCGCATCACCAGTGACGGCGAGCTCACCGAGGCGGGCCTGCAGCCGCAGCGCTTCGATGCCGAGCAGAAGGTGCTGTTCAAGGCGCCGCGCCGCTGGACGCTGCTGTTCGGGCCACAGCGCATCACATTGGTCGACGGCCGCGAGGTCGACACCGTTGCGGGCGTGCAGGACGAGGCCAGCCAGTTCGTGCAGCTGACGTGGCTGTTCACGACTCAGCCCGACCGGATGCGCGTCGGGCAATCGATCGAGGTCCCGCTGGTGCTCAACCGCCGGCTCGACCGCTGGGTCTACGACGTCAAGGAAGAACAGACCCTGCAGTTGCCCTTCGGCGAAGTGTCCACCTACTACGTCAAGCCGCGGCGCGAGGCCCGCGGCGGCGACATGACGGCCGAAATGTGGTTTGCGCCCACGCTGCAATACCTGCCCGTGCGCATCGTGATCCGGCAAGACGCGGAGACCTTTGTCGAACTCACCCTGGATCGGCCACCGCTTCAGGCCGCCTCCGATGGGTCGTCGCGCTGAGCGGACGCCGCGTTCAACCGTGCTCGACGAAACGCTCGGCGTAGGCCGTCGCGCTGTTGGCGCCGCGGACGTTTCGGATCAGTTCGACGGCCTGCTGCAGCAACGGATGCAGGGCAACAGCGTCGGGCGCTTTTTCCATTCGCAGTGCCAGCATCTCGGCCACCATGGGGCCGACCGTGTCCGTCAATGCGCGCACCGCCTCACGGCGTTGGACGTCGAAGCTGGGCCCGCGAGTGCCCGGCGGTCGTGAGGCAGGACCGGCAGCCACAGCGTGCGCGGTCGCGGCTGCAGCTACCGCCGGCGCGGCAGCGGGTTCGGCCACCGTGGCCGCGGCCTCGATGAAGCCCTCGGTGACCAGCGCCTGCAAGGTGTCGTCTGCCTGAGCGCCCAGCATGCCGCGCAGGTCGTCGCCCGAGCGCTTGCCGTCGACCAGGATCAACGCATTGCGCAACCGGGGCACCAGCCGGTGCGCGCGCGTGTCGATCTCGGCGCGGCCCTTGTCGGTCTTGCGGTAGATTGTCGCCATGCAGCGTCCGGTCCCTTACAGCTTGTGTCCGCCACGGGCGGAGTGACCTGGCGCTAGCCTAACGCGGGATTGACATTTCCGGTTGAATGATTTGAGCAATCGTGCTGCATTGCATGGCCAAAGTTGGCACTGCAGCCACACAGCGAGTCCGACATGACCTACGAAAACATCCTGGTGGAGGTGCGCGGCGAAGGCGACCGCCGCACCGGACTGATCACCCTGAACCGCCCGAAGCAGCTCAATGCGCTGAATGACGCGCTGATGGATGAACTCGGCGCCGCCTTGAAGGCGTACGACGCCGACCCGGCCATCGGCTGCATGGTGATCACCGGCAGCGACAAGGCGTTTGCCGCTGGCGCCGACATCGGTGCGATGGCGCGCTATACCTTCAGCGACGTCTATAACGGCGACTACATCACCCGCAACTGGGAGCAGATCCGCGCGATCCGCAAACCCGTCATCGCCGCGGTGGCCGGCTTTGCGCTCGGCGGTGGCTGCGAATTGGCAATGATGTGCGACATGCTCATCGCTGCCGACAGCGCCCGCTTTGGTCAGCCTGAAATCAAGCTGGGCGTCATTCCGGGCGCTGGCGGCACCCAGCGCCTGCCGCGCGCGGTGGGCAAGGCCAAGGCCATGGACATGGTGCTTACCGGCCGCATGATGGACGCCGCCGAGGCCGAGCGGGCCGGCCTGGTATCGCGGGTGGTCCCGGCCGATCGCCTGATCGCCGAGGCGCTGTCGGTCGCCGAGGTCATCAACGCGTTCGGAGCGCCCAGCGTGATGATGGCCAAGGAGTGCGTCAACCGGGCCTTCGAGGGCACGCTGTCCGATGGCGTGATGTACGAACGGCGCATGTTCCACGCGCTGTTCGCCACGGACGACCAGAAGGAAGGCATGGACGCCTTCCTCAACAAGCGCAAGCCGGCGTTCCGGCATCGTTGAGCGCAGGGCGCGTCGGCGGTCAGGTCGCCGCCGCGGCCCCCGCCGCGCCCGGTCAGGGGTGGAGCCAGCTGGGTCCGGCTGCCGAGAACCGGGCCCGCCGATGGCCGCCGTCGTGCAACTCGAGCCAGTCGATCGTCGAGATGCGGGCATGGACCACGGCGAAGTGCTCGCGGGTGCCTCGCTCCAGGCCCGGGTGTTCGATGGGTGTGCCCGGCGGCAGCGGCGACAGGTAGTCCTGGGCCGAGGGCGTCATCTTCAGCCGTGCCCAGCGCGCCGATACCGCCTGGCCGTCGGTTTCGATGACCAGGTGGCAGCGCATGCGCAACTGCCACCCCAGCCGGCGCGACCACACCAGCAGCGTGCCCTGGGGCATGTGTACGATCTGCGCCACCTTGGGCGAGCGCGCATCGGTGTAGAAGGTGAGCTGCCGCACCGTGCGGTCGCACTCGCGCAGCACCACGGTGCGCAGGTCGGGTGCGCTGCCGTCGGCCGTGGCCAGTGCCATCAGCCGCCACTCGTGCTCGCGCTCGTGCGCCGCGCGCTCGAGCTCGTTCCAGCAGGCCGCCTCGATCAGGTTCAGCGCATCGACGCGGGTGTCCATGGCGCCCTGGCGGTTCGGCAGCGACGGCAACGGGGCTCAGCCCTCGTGGCGCAGTGCCGGGAACAGGATCACATCGCGGATGCTGGGGCTGTCGGTCAGCAGCATCACCAGGCGGTCCAGGCCGACGCCGCAGCCGCCGGTGGGCGGCAGGCCGTACTCGAGTGCGCGAATGAAGTCGGCGTCGTAGTACATCGCCTCGTCATCGCCGGCCTCCTTGTTGGCCACCTGGGCACGGAACCGCGCTGCCTGGTCCTCGGCGTCGTTGAGTTCCGAGAAGCCGTTGGCGTACTCGCGGCCGGTGATGAACAGCTCGAAGCGCTCCGTGACTGCGGGGTTGGCGTCCGAGGCTCGCGCCAACGGCGAGACTTCGACCGGATAGTCGACAATGAAGGTCGGCTGCCAGAGCTTGTCTTCGACCACCGCCTCGAACAGGCCGAACTGCAGCTCGGCCAGCTTCCAATGCGCCGGCGGTTCCTCGCCCAGCGCCTTCAGGCGCGCATGCAGCGCGGTCGCATCGGTCGATTCGGCCTCGCTCACGCCGGCATGCACCACCAGCGATTCGCGCACCGACAGGCGGGCGAAAGGCTTGTCCAGCTCCACCGGGCGGCCGGCGTAGGTCAGGCTGGCCGTTCCGGTGGCCATGCGCGCGGCATGGCGCAGCAGCGCCTCGGTGAAGTCCATCAGGTCGTGGTAGTTCCAGTACGCCGCGTAGAACTCCATCATCGTGAATTCGGGGTTGTGCCGAACCGAGATGCCTTCGTTGCGGAAGCTGCGGTTGATTTCGAACACGCGCTCGAAGCCCCCGACCACCAGGCGCTTGAGGTACAGCTCGGGCGCGATGCGCAGGAACATCTCCTGGTCCAGCGCGTTGTGGTGAGTGACGAAGGGCCGCGCGTTCGCACCGCCGGGGATCGGGTGCAGCATCG